>CAJBYM010000078.1 GCA_903959815.1 Candidatus Omnitrophota bacterium | reverse complement strand
TGGCAACAACATGACCACGGCTCTTAAATGCATTGACGATGCGCAGCTTATGCAATGGCTCAATACGGGCAAATACAGAAACACCTTCAACACGACGTGCAAGATCCTCATCATTCATGCGTTCTAAATCACGACCGGTTAGGACCTCGCCATCCTGAAGGCCGATCGCCTTGGCAATGGCACTCGCGGTCACCTTATTATCTCCAGTGGCCATAACGACCTTGATCCCTCCACCCTGACAAAGGGCGATAGACTTCTTTGCCTCATCGCGATGCGGATCGATCATGCCACACAGTCCGGCCAGAACCAGCCGCCCGCTAAATGAGCCTTCTGTGAAAGAACTCTCCTCCAGCGCACCTTCCATATAAGCCATGGCCAGCACACGCAGGGCCTGATGGGCCATCTGATCTGCCGATGCCAAAAATTGCTGACGGATGTCTTCCGTTAAAGGTTTAACCATCCCCTTATCAAGGTAAAATCCCGCCATAGGCAAGATCTTCTCAAGCGAACCTTTTAACCGCACGACACGTCGACCCGCATCATGATGCAAAGTTGCCATGTATTGTTTCTCGCTCTGAAAGGGGATCTCGTTGATACGCGGCGATATCTCTTCAAGTGACTTCTTTTCCATATTGGCTTTGGCTGCCATAACAACCAGAGCGCCTTCGGTCGGATCACCCAAAATATCCGGCCCATTCTCTCCTTTTGTCAAATGGGCGTCATTGCAAAGAAGGGCCGTTGTTAGAACCTGCCGCAAAGAAGGATCTTGTGCCGCAGTAAAAGTCTTACCTTCTCTGGTAAATGTCCCAGCCGTATCATAACCCTGTCCGCCCACATCCGTCCATTGGCTATCGGTGTAAATACGACGCACTGTCATCTGATTGAGTGTTAATGTTCCCGTCTTATCCGAACAGATGACCGTTGTGCTCCCAAGCGTTTCTACCGCCATGAGCTTGCGGATGATCGCGTTGTAACGCGCCATACGCTGCATCCCGAGCGCGAGCACGATGGTCACAACCGCAGGCAAGGACTCCGGGATTGCGGCCACCGCGGCAGCCACCGCCATCATGAAAACTTCGGTCCAGTCCATCCCTTTCCATAAACCCAGCGAGACCAAAAGAACGCACGCCGCCAAGACAACCCATATCAGAGAATGACCCAGACTATCAATGCTCTTTTGCAGGGAAGTTTTTTCTTTATGGATATTACGAACAGCACCGGCGATGCGTCCGATCTCTGTTTTCATGCCTGTTTCGACCACCAACGCCAACCCGCGGCCATAGGCAATCGATGTGCCCATAAAAACCATATTCTTACGTTCCGCTAGCGGGGTATCCTGAGGCAGCACCTCGATTTTTTTATCAACGGGAAGGGATTCTCCAGTCAGCGATGACTCGTTCACCTTGAGGCTTGAGAGCTCCAGAATTCGCGCATCCGCACCAACCTTATCCCCTGCCTCAAGCACGATAATATCACCCGGAACAATAGCGCGAGTTTCAACTATCTTAACTGCACCATCCCGCATAACCTTGGCTTTCGGAGCGGCCAACTTTAGCAGAGATGCCATAGCACTTTCAGCCCGCATCTCCTGAATGAAGCCAATAATGGCCATAAATAAAAGAACACCAACAATGATCAGGGCATCCAACGGTCCCTTCACATAAGCTTTAATACTCGCGGCGACGACCAAAATATAAACCAGGGGATTCAGGAATTGACGGAAGAAGATGGACAGCGGCGTGGGGCGATCGCGGGACTCCAAAACATTAAAGCCGTATTGGCCAGTACGCGCAAGAGCGTCTATTTCTGTCAAACCTTTACGATCTGAGGAAAGTTCAGCTGCCAGATCTTCAACTCTCTTGTGGTGAGCCATAAGAATCCCTTTAGTTGTTATATTAGGCCTTGGAAGCAATAACAATTACGGCAAAACCTTTATTGCCGTTCACAAAACAATTTTGAAACTCAAAGAACTTGAACAATAATTTCGACATCAACGGCATCTTCAACAAACTGTCTAATATCTTAACAAAGACAGTGTTATCAAAAGGATTCTTATACGAGCTTTCAAGCGTGCGCTCCTTAAGACCCTTAGCTTCATGAGCATGATCTCGATATAAGAAATTCATCATGATTCTCGCATAATAAAAGATCGGATAACCGAACATCTCGGTTGATTCTATAACAAAGTTACTGCTCTTCAGTAATTTAATGATGGCAGAACGGGAATACCTTCGATAATGCCCAAAAGCTTCATCATCCTTCAGAAATTTCCCCGAAGGAACCAAAACAAAGATCTTCCCTCCAGGATTTAAAACCTTATATAAATGATTGGCAAATAATTGATCATCAGAAATGTGCTCGACCACATCCACACATATAATCGAATTAAATCTTTCCGAAACATTAAACAAATCCCTTTTTTCAACAGCCAATCCTTTTGTTCGGCATATGTTCAGCGCGTCATCAGAAAGATCGACTCCTTTTATATTGTATAGTTTCGACAACTCTTTTAATGTTTCTCCCGTACCGCAACCTACTTCAAGCACGGGAGATGTAAAATTAAACTTCTTCATACTAAGCAATATCTTATGATTCAGGAAGTCTTTGGCATATTTCATTTCTCACCTCAAATCAGAAATAAGCTTTATATTCTGGGATATCACCCATGGATTCTCTTCAAGAGCCCGGCGCGTGCCGAAGGGAGTGCAGAAAACAAGCCCAATAAAAACAGCAACGACATCTTCAATCAGGCGATGAATTATCCTCTAGGCTGATAACGTACCGCTCTCCCGGTAAAGAACTATCATATTGAATGGTCACAACATCTTCCTGATTTATATCCAAAGGTCCTATATCATGCACTTCCTGATCCAGAGGGTCATAGGCCCCAGGGTCATGAACATCGCGAACCATCTTTGTTTGATCTGAGAAATAGAAAGTCATGTCGCCGGCATTTGTTTGTACAACTATGCTGCCGCCGACCGAATCTATTGTGGCTATTCTGCCTATAATTGTTTTTACCGAAGTGTCTTTAACTGATTCCTGACAAAATGATCTCTCAGACACAAGAACTGAGCTTAATAATAAAAAAATGATCACTTTAAACATACCACCTCAAATAGTTTCAAAGGTTTCAGGAACCCCTTCGACCTCAATTATTCTCAGATAAAAACTTATACTTGCTTTCAACAACCTGCCCCGCAGGAAGTATAGCGATCACATTCTTCATCTGAACATAGCCCTTCTCCTGTCTTAAGCCTGCGGTCACAATAACCAAAACAGACCCTCCCTGAATACTGACGGGATCGAGAACCTTAACATTCTTGATCACGCTCACTTGATCGCCGCCGATCGAACAATAAACATCATACGTCACCTTCGGATCAAACGTGCCTAAAACCTGCTCTTGTGCCATCACTTTCGATGTCCCTACACAGATAAATAAAATCGCCACTATCCATACACACGCCTTCAATTTATTGCAAATTTTATCTTTCATTACGTCCCCCCTCTGTTGATTTACTGAACCATGGGCGGCCATGTCCGCCCATCTTTCCAAAGCATCTTACAATCCTTCTTCTCATTATAATAATCTAAACATTTGCCATCACCCTGCCCATCCATTCCCCCATCAGGCGCACAAACTTTAATCTGATTCTCATCGTAGAGATAAGAATACTGATCACAACACCCGGAAGAAATATAAAAAACATTTCTGTTCTGATAAATGCACTTCTCTATATACCCCGGAGGATTATCAACTTGGGCTGATTCTTTTTGCACGATCGTATTTTTTACCCAACCCGGGATATCATCAGCCGACACTCCGCCAGCAGCAGAAAAAAGAACACTCGCTGAAAAAATAAGTACGATTAAAGTGTTTTTAAATATATACGAGCTTTCTCCTGTCTTCATATCTCCCCGCCTGAACCTGCCGAAGTAAAAAGCCCCTGTGCTTTTATGATCTACTCAAGCAAAGGGGCTCAAACTAAGTTCCACTCAAAGAAGCTACAGAACTTCTTTAAAACGTTTTGTTAAAAGCGGGACAACTTCAAACACATCCCCGATAATACCATAATTAGCCACCGTAAAGATCGGAGCTGAAGGATCCCTATTAATCGCAATAATAATATTAGACGACTGCATCCCGACAAGATGCTGGATCTGACCGGAAATACCGCAGGCGATATAAACTGTCGGACAAACCGTCTTTCCTGTCTGGCCAACCTGATGAGAATAGGGCATCCATCCTTCATCAATGGCAGCACGCGAAGCACCCACAGCACCATTGAGGACATTAGCCAGTTCTTCCAGCATCTTGAAATTCTCTGCCCCGCCCATGGCACGACCACCGGAAACGATCACATTCGCTTCCGTAATATTAACCGTTGATGTGACCTCATCGACCACTTTAAGGATCTTAGTCCTGGAAACAAAGAAAGAATTGTCGTAGTTCACAACCTCAACAACGCCTTTCCTCTTCAAATCAACTGCCGCCTCCTTAAACACCTTATGACGAACCGTTGCCAGTTGAGGACGATGATATTTGGCCAAGATCGTTGCCATGATATTGCCGCCGAACGCAGGCCGGGTCTGCATGAGATATCCGTTTTCAAGGTCAATGTCGAGTCCTGTGCAATCTGCAGTCAAACCAACGCGCAACTGGACAGCAACCCTCGAAATAACAGAACGCCCGACAACCGTTGCCGGACACAAGATCGCTTCGGGCCTGTTCTTCCTGATCAGATTCGCCATGATCCTGGCATAAGGCTCATCAAGAAAATGCTCAAGCTTCGGATTATCCACCACATAGACCTTATCAGCCCCGCGATGAATGAGATCTTCAGCCTTGTCCTTGATATTGCTCCCCAT
Source organism: Candidatus Omnitrophota bacterium (assembly GCA_903959815.1). Classification (GTDB taxonomy): domain Bacteria; phylum Omnitrophota; class Gorgyraeia; order Zapsychrales; family Fredricksoniimonadaceae; genus Fredricksoniimonas. Next base: position 18,606 of record CAJBYM010000078.1, on the reverse strand, counting down.
AAGAACACAAGCAACATCAACCTTCAATTTATCTGCAAGCTCACGCGCCTTGCCTAAAAGCTCGAACACGACAGGCTGAACAACGCCCTTTCTTTGTTCTGCAAAGACCCAAATGCCTTTGTACTTCTCCATATCCGGCGTACGTGTCGTCTCACGGATGATCTCAATGGCATGCACGACTTTGCAGGTCTCGACACATGAATTGCACAGCTGGCATTTATCGAGGTCAACAAATGCCTTCTTGTCGACCATGGACATAGCACCGAAAGGGCATGCCTTGACGCACAAAGTACAACCTATACACTTATTTTTATCGACTTTTATTCCACTCATCGGTTGATCACCTTTATAGCATCAACAAGCTGGTTAACGGCTTCTTTCGCATCGCCTTCATAGATCTTCCCCTGAGGCCTGGGTGGTGGCGTAAAGATCTTCCACACCTCTGTCGGAGAACCTTTCAAACCCAAACGATTCTCTTCACCGCCGATATCAGCGGCCTTCCACATCGTGATAACCGCTGATTTTGCTTTCATCTTCCCTTTTAAAGAAGGAAGACGTGGAACGTTCACTTCCTTGACAACCGTAAGAAGGCAGGGCAATTTCGTCTGGGCGATCTCATAACCGTCTTCCGTCGCACGCTCAGCCGTGATCAGCCCATCTTTGATCTCATCGATCTTACGCACATAGGTGATCTGCGGGATATCAAGGGTTGCCGCGATACCGGGCCCGACCTGTGCGGTATCGCCATCAACAGCCTGCTTGCCACAAATGATGATGTCGTAGTCTTTGATCTTCTCGATCGCCTTGGATAAGGTATAACTCGTCGCCAACGTATCAGAACCGGCAAAAGCACGATCAGTGACCAAAACCCCTTCATCACAACCCAGAGAGATCGCTTCCCTTAACACCGCGTCTGCCTGCGGAGGCCCCATCGTAAGAGCAATGACCTTACCGCCAAACTTCTCTTTGAGACGAACACCTTCTTCAATGGCATAAGCATCAAAAGGATTCACGATCGATTTGACACCTTCGCGCACCAGGTTCTTTGTGATCGGATCGATCCTGACCTCTGTCGTATCAGGAACTTGTTTTATACAGACAATGATGTTCATTTGGCCATTTCTTTGATTAACGCCATCGCAATGATATTGCGCTGGATCTGGTTAGTCCCTTCATAGATCTGGGTGATCTTGGCATCACGCATATACTTCTCAGCCGGATATTCCTTCATATAACCGTATCCGCCAAAGATCTGGACCGCATCGGTCGCGACCTTCATGGCCACATCGGAAGCGAACATCTTCGCCATGGCCGAATGCATCGCGACATCTTTCTTGCCAGCATCAACTTCCCTGGCCGACGCATAAACAAGCGCGCGGGAAGCTTCAACCTGAGTGGCCATATCCGCGAGCATCCACTGAATACCCTGAAAACTGGAAATAGACTGGCCAAACTGCTTGCGCTGCTTGGAATACCGCAGCGCATGATCAAGCGCCCCCTGGGCAATACCCAGCGCCTGAGCACCAATCCCCGGACGGGACTGATCAAAAGTCCGCATGGCCGCAATGAACCCCATACCTTCTTTTCCAAGAAGGTTTTCTTTCGGGATCTTACAATTATTAAAAATAAGCTCACGCGTAGAAGACGCGCGGATACCCATTTTATCTTCCTTCTTACCAAACGTGAATCCAGGCGTACCTTTTTCAACAACAAAGAGGCTCGCCCCGCGAGCGCCCTTTTTCTTATCGGTCATCGCAATGATCGTATATGTTTCAGCATCACCGCCATTGGTAATAAAATGCTTCACACCATTGAGGATATAATGATCTCCCTGCTTATCAGCCGTCGTCTGAAGAGCGCTAGCATCAGAACCTGCAGAAGGCTCGGTCAAACCGAAAGCCGCCAGTTTCTTACCGCTGGCAAGATCCGGAAGATATTTTTGCTTCTGTTCATCATTCCCGTACAAAATGATGGGATAAGTCCCCAGAGCTGATGCAGAATAGCAAAGAGCGATCCCGCCGCATGCCTTGGAAAATTCTTCGGTCGCGATACAAAGCTCGAACACTCCGCCACCCATGCCGCCGTACTTTGGGTCAATATAGACACCAAAAAGATCTGACTGGGCCATAACCTTCATGATTTCCCAGGGGAATTCCTCGGTCTTATCAAGTTCGGCCGCCATGGGGCGTATTTTTTCATCTGCGATCTGGCGACACAGGTCGCGAATCATCAACTGCTCTTCTGTAAGTAAATAATCGATCATTGATCCTCCCGTTCATTAGCTATTTTTCGGTTCTAAATTTCACCAATAATATCATAGAACAACGAAAAATAAAGAATATTTTTAACAAAAGCTCCGGGGGTCACTCCCCAGGAAAGACCTCTTTTAAAGCACCATTTCCATCAACCAGTCATCCCCAACAAAACCAGCCCCGAAATCTGTCAAAAGATCTTCCTTTTTCACAAACCCGAACTTTTCATAAAAACAAATCGGATCAACATTCTTCTTGTTAGTATTCAATTTGATCTTACTAAGATTATTATTTCCAGCAAACTTTCTGACAAATTCCATCATTTCCCGGCCCAAGCCCCTGCCCCTATACATTAAAAGAAGATAAAATTTGCTTAAAAACAGCTCTTGCGCCTCTATTTTAGGCAAAAAAGCAACATATCCCACTGCGATTCCATCAAGATCGACCACATAATATTTATATCCTTGGGCTAAATATTGCCTGATCGCGTCAGCAGACTGGAACTTATTAAGCATGTATTCAACCTGAGCCATTCCGACCACAGGCTCAAAATGTTCGACCCATATTTGCCGTGCCAAATACTCGACAACAACGATGCTATTATCCTCCGAAACTTCTTTAAACAAGATCACTTCAACGTCCTTTGCCTTAAACGCCCCCGCACGATCAGATCTTTCTTCTGAAGCCGTGTCAAGGATTTAACCCTGAGCTCTTCTTTAATAGCCAGTTTATAATAACGGAAAGCTTTCAAATAAACACACCTGGCCGGGGTCCTGCCCCTGACATACTTGGCCCCTCGTCCTGAATTGTGCAATTTTAAGCGAGCTTTTAAATCTTTGGTATAACCGGTATAAAATGTTCCGTCAGAACAACGAAGAATATAAACAAAGAACCCCGCACTGCGCAGGATCTTTCTTCTGCGGTTAATGCACCGCCTAGAGAGCTTCTTATTTCGACGTAACCTTAACGACATGCTCATCCCCAACCCGTTTAAGCAACTCGACGTTAAACCCGTTGGATGGACAGATGCGCTTGAGATCTTCCCACGCATGGTTATTCAAAATACCATACGTTACAGACTGACTCCTCAAGAACCCTGCAAGCTTTTCATCTGTATTCAGATCAAGAATGGGATGCGGACTAAAGAAATTAGGGCTATTGATGTTCATAAGAACAACCTCTTTACCCGAGAAATACTTTACACCGCGGGCAAAGAACTTTGAGCAGATGATCTTACCCTGTACATCATGACCCTGCATCAAATATTTGACCGCAGGCTGTGTCGAAACGTAGGGACCAATACTCTCATGTGCCATCAGCACTAGAAAGAAAACAAGCGGCAATTGGATGGCAAAGGAACCGACACTCAACCACGTTTTCTTCTGAAAAACAAAGAGCCCGGTCACACACACAAACACGAATTCTACTCCCAGAATAATCAAGAACAATGATTTAGACGGAACATACATCGGATATTTCACAGCCGCAATAAGGAAAACCACGGGAATAAATGCGCAGCATGCCCACGTTATCACCGTCATTGTGAATACACTCCGGCAGCCTCTATTAACACGATCAACGAAATCATCTGCAGCCAGAAGCGCCATAGCAGGAAAAAGCGGAAAAATATAACTGACCAATTTCGAGTGAGCCACTTGAAATGTAACAAAGACAACAACGATCCAGATCAAAAGGAACTGCTGAAAGGCCGATGCCTTCTTCTGCGTCCAGGCCTTACCAGCCCCCCACAATGAGACGGCAACCAAACAGATCCACGGGAACATGCACCCCAGCATAGATGCAGGATAGAAATACCACTTATCATTCTTCGAATGCTCAGCTTCGATCAACCGCCGCCAATGATCATTATAAAAAAACTCCTGAATAAAGCCTCCACCATAACGGTTGATCATGAGCAGATACCAAGGCAACGCGAGCACTAAAAAAATGATGGCCCCCACCCCAAATGCCCTTGAAAACAAAAAATCTATCTTACGACGGATAAGCAAAAAGATCACAATGATCAGAATGGGTAATAGATAGCCCAGCGGCCCTTTTGTAAGAACAGCCAAAGCCGCGAACACATGAAATAAGATAAGTCCCGATGTTTTCCATGCAGGACGCTCATACGCCGCGTAAAATGCCAAAAGTGTCAAAAGAATAAAGACCGTAAACAGCATATCCGTGAATGCCGTGCGCGAAAGACCAAAATAAAGCGCTGATGTCATCAGAATAACCGCGCTCAAGAAAGCCTTCTTCTCGTCTTGACAAGCCCAGCGTGCCATCAAATAAACCGCCAACACACCTAAAAGACCGAATACCGCTGGAAAAAACCTTGCGCCAAAAGGACTGTCTCCAAAAAGCAAGAAGCCCACACGGATGAAATCATAGGTCAGAACAGGCTTCTCAAATTGAGGTTGATCAAAAATATACGGTGTGGTCCATGTCGCGTGCTGGGCCATTTCTTTTGCCGTTTCAGCATAAAAGACTTCATCTGGATTAGTCAACGGAAGGACATTATTCCCGCAGAAAAGAATAACAATCCCCAGGAGAATAAGAAGAGTTATGTGTCGCAAAGAAAATCTTTCTTTAGAAGATTCAAGATAACTTTCGACCAAAGAGATACCCCGGCACCTCATGACCTGCCGCCTCATTCAAAAACGACAATTGACCATGAAAAAGAAGACTAAAGCCGCTCTTACGAAAGAATGCAGCCGCCGCATCTGACATTGTACCCAAACGAACACCTTTTATACCCGATCTGGAAAAATCATCGACCAAAGCCGCTAAAAGGGCCGTGCCCGTTCCGCTCCCGCGAAAACCATCTTTAAGATTAATATGCAAAATAGAAGGATACTCTTGATAGAAATCAGGACGATGGGTCTCGCCCTTTAAGAAACTCTTTAAAGCCCCTATGGCCAATCTCCAATTCTTTTCTTTCAAAAGGATACCCGAACGCAAGAACTCGACACACAGATGTGGCAAGATTTTGGTTAAAACAACCTCGTTCATCTCATGCTCATCTTTAGCCCCCATAATATAACCGACGACAACCCCACCGATCTCGGCGAGCCAAATGCTTTGAGGCTCGTAGTCCGTAAAATACATCGTTATCACGTCTTTAATAAACTCCGGGCCATCAAAAAACAGCTGTGCACTACGCCCCATGAGCGCCGTATCAAAGGCGATCTGCCGAAGAGCCTCGCGGTCTTCTGACGCATAACGACGGATTATGACATTCATTTTAACTCCAGAACGCGCCATGCTGTTTCATCGAGAGTCAGGTCATAAACCGCCGTCTTAGCACAGCTCAAGATCCGATCAGGGTCACCCAACAAAGAAAGAGGAACTTTAAAAATAAGCTCTTTGTCTTTTTCTAACAACAATACCTCTTTGGAGTGGATCGTGCGTTTCTTGTCCTTAATATAAAACCCATTCAACCCCAAGAGAAGATTGATCTTGGGCATCTGAGCAAAAGGAACTTTCGGATTATACCCAAACAGAAAAACAGAAAGGCCGAACTCCTTATCCATCAAACGCTTAAGAACAATACGAACCAAAAGATAATTGCCCTGCCGGGCATACGCTAATTGAGAAAAATGATCCGTCTCATCACTTTTAATATGGCTTCTGGGAGGATCATTAACCCCTACCGTTGACCACGTCAATTCTGTATCCGATGCAAGCTGCCGTGTCAACTCAACAGAAGCAAAATTCCCAAAAAGTTCATTGTGACGAACAAACGTCACAAGATACCGCGGCGCGTATTTGATTTGCGAGGGATATTCCAAAACCGCATCATATTTCTTACTGACTTCATCAAGGCTCAAAGGTTGCTCGATCCAGCCGATCTCTGCTTTATCAAGAACAGCCGGTGCCTTATGTGCCAATTCCGGATGATAACCCCGCGGGACAGGCCAACCTGGAACATGGACAATATACGAAAAAACATCTGGAGATAGAATCACACCCTGCTGCTCAAGGTCCCATAATGCAACCTGCATAAAGACGTAAGCTGCCCTGTGATCGCGGTTCACATCCGCAGGATGAGAAACAAAGATTTTCGTGGGTTTAAAATCGACGATGACCTTCTTCATGTCTCTGAGGATTGATTCACCCACATAAGGAGACTCCGGCGCCAAAGCATCTGAATAAGGAACCTTACGGACACGGGAAAGCATGCTGCGAAATGGTTTCGTCTCTCCCCAATATTTTAGAAAGACCTCCATCGTCCCATAGTCCGGATATCCTAAAGAAATCACATCCTCAGGCGCGACACCCAGCAAAAGCAAGGCATCGAGCGACTCTTGTCGACGTACTTGTCCTAAACGCAAGAATTCTTTAGGTTTCAAAACAATGCGCCGCTCATACACAATGAACGCAAATTCATTGTTTTCACCATTGGTCAAAAGGCATACTTTGACTTTCGCCCCTGCCTTGATCGCCTGTTGGATAACACCGGCAGCAGCAATGCTTTCGTCATCCGGATGAGGAGCAATGATCAAAACCCGATCTTTTGAAGTAAATTGAATCGGAGGAGACTCTTCGGAGGCCGAAACCGCTTTTCCAAAAGAAAAGCAAATAAGCAATGCCGCGATCATTATATTTAGTGTGACACAAATTCTATTTATCATATATAAATCCTTGGGCGGACATTTTACCCAAGAGGCAGGAAGGACGCTAGACTTTTCTTTAAATCAGATTTTTCGGGAAGTCAAAACGGCTTGAAGGGCGGCGATCGCCTTATCATCTCCTAACACAAGCAGGACATCTCCTCCTGCAATGCGCGTCGAACCATTAGGAATAATAAATTTCTCATCACGCGAAACAAGAACAATAAGGCACTTTGAAGGAGGCCCGATCTCAAAGATGGTTTTTCCACCCACACTGGATTCATACGGCACAATAAGATCTGTCAATGTGGCAGGAATCGCCTCTGAACGCTCAAATTCTATCGGATATTTACGACGACGACCCAAAGGCGCATCTACACCAAGAAACTTAGCCACAGCGGATATCGACGTACCCTGAATAAGGATAGATGCGAGAACGACAAAGAATACAATATGAAACATCTGATTGGCCTGAGGCAGTCCATACAAAAGAGGAAACGTCGCCAAAATAATAGGCGCCGCTCCGCGCAAGCCCACCCACGCGGCCATCGTCGTACGGTTGACCCCAAAACCAAACGGCAACATGGATAATGCCACACTCACAGGTCTGGCAATGAACATCAAAACAACCGCGATCAGAATACCATCTCCGACAACAGGCAGGATGGATGATGGCACGACCATAAGTCCAAGAACAAGGAACATCCCGATCTGCATGAGCCACGCAAGACCTTCGTGAAATTGTTTTACCGTTTTTTTATGAATAAAATCCGCATTACCCATGACCATGCCGGCCACATAAACAGCAAGAATCCCGCTGCCATGAAGTAACGATGTCGCAGAATAAATAAGAAGCACAATGGCTGTTGTTAAAGCAGGATACAGCGTTCCAAATTCTAGTTTTAACCACTGAATAAAAGCAAGGCTAACGCGGGCCATGCAGAAACCAGCTAAAGCTCCAACCCCCATTTCCATCAAAAACTCAGGAAATAATTGTGCCGGCGCAAGATCGTTCTGTATGATCCGGATCAAGGCAATCGTCAAGAACACAGCCATCGGATCATTGCTTCCGGACTCAAATTCTAGAAGAGGTCTCAAAGAACCCTTAAGCCCAACACGACGGGAACGCAGGATGCTGAATACAGCCGCAGCATCCGTTGAAGAAACAATGGCACCCAAAAGAAGTCCTTCGAGAGGCTGAAAATGCAGGAGATACACCGCCGCAATACCGACAATAAAAGCCGTCAGCACAACACCTGCCGTGGCTAAAACAAGCCCGGGGAAAAGAACAGGCCGGATATCTTTAAAATCTGTGTCAAACCCGCCTATAAAAATAATGAATACCAGCGCGATCATGCCGATCTGTTTGGCCATCCAGGGATCATTGAAATGAATACCCCCAACACCCCCCGGCCCTGCGAGAATGCCGATGAATAAAAAGAATACCAGCGCTGGGACCGCGAATTTATCGGAAAGTTTGCTCGCCGCGATGCTCAAAAGGACCAGCACGGAAGCAATAAGAAGGGCTATTTCCATAGGAAGTTTCTACGGATTCGCTGTAAGGACGCCACCCGTAGCCATGGTAAAAGACGTTTTTCCTTGAGAATCATTTTGAGGAGTAGCAAGAATGCTGTACGTATAACCAGCCAAAGTAGCCGCATAGTTATAACCCGACTGTGTCCCCGTAAAGTAATCTTTGCTCAAATAAGGCGGTGACTGTCCCAATAAAGACCCTGTATTGGGCGGATACGTTCCGTTGGCCAAAGCAAAAGTTTCCAGCGCTGTGCTGATCGTCTTAAGCGTCGCCTTCGCATTCGCCTCATTGGCCGTAACCCTGGCTCTGACCAGATTAGGGATCGCAACAGAGGCCAACAAAGCCAAGATCGCGACGACAACCATGATCTCAACCATCGTAAATCCTTTTAAACGCTTAAAAGAAAACCGCATTACATTTCTCCTATTTCAATATCAGGCTTAAATCTAATTATTTTTATAAAAATGATCACATTGTTCAAGGTTCAGATAACGATATATTTATTGTAACATAATTGTCGGTGCATCCAACTCAATCATCACGTTTTTTATGCTCAAAGAAAGCCTCTGCAAAAAACTGCCGACGATTGATTAAAGCAAGGAACCTTTTGTCATCGTATCGATTCTATCATATAATCCCAGCATGAAATTAAGCAAATACGAACTTCATCAGCCACTTGTGCTGGCCCCCATGGAAGATGTGACCGACCTCGCATTCCGCCTGGTTTGTAAACAGCTAGGGGCAGATATCACAGTAACAGAATTCACAGCAGCTGAAGCCCTTATCCGGAACGTTGGTCGAGCTTTAAAAAAGATCGAGATCCTCGATGTAGAACGTCCTGTCGGCATTCAGCTATTTGGATCTCGTCCCGAAGCGCTCAAAGAAGCGGCGGCTATCGCTGAAACATTCAATCCTGATTTTATTGACATCAATTGCGGCTGCTGGGTCAAGAACCACGTCGCGCGGACCGAAGGCGCAGGACTTCTGCGCGACTTACCCCTCTTTGAGAAAATCGTTAAAGCTACTGTCAGCGGCACAAAACTTCCCGTCACAGTTAAAACACGACTGGGCTGGGACCAGGATTCAATCGTCATCATGGACGTGGCTAAAATGGTTGAGGCTGCCGGAGCAAAGATGCTAACCCTTCACTGCCGTACACGTGCTCAGGCGCACCGGGGCTTTGCGGATTGGACATGGCTGGAACGTGTCAAGAAAGCCATTTCAATCCCTTTGATCGGCAATGGGGACATCATGACCCCTCAAGATGTCAAAACCATGTTCAGCACAGGATGCGATGGTGTTATGATCGGCCGGGCCGCCGTAGCCAACCCATGGATCTTCAAACAGGCCAAACATTATCTAACGACCAACGAACTTCTCCCAGAGATTACGATCGCCGAGCGCGTCAATCTGTGCATCGAACATCTTCAGAATGCATGCCGGCTTAAAAGTTGCCGTAACCCCGTGCTCGCCTTCCGTAAACACTATGTCGGATACCTAAAAGGATTACCCCGCATCTCCACGCTACGTAATGACCTCATGCAACTTGAAAAGATCGAAGATGTCATTGATCGTTTGAACGCTTATGCCAACACACACCTATAAAAAAACCCGCTATAAAGCGGGTTCTTTTATAACATTTGAATGCCCTATTTCTTAACGTAAGCGTTGATAATTTTCTGCTCTTGAACCGGACGATCGCCTGGCCCAACCTTAACATTCTCTATCTTCTGAACAACATCGTACCCGGAAACAACCTCACCAAAGATCGTATGATGATTGTTCAGCCATGACGTCGCAGCTGTTGTAATAAAGAACTGGCTACCGTTAGTCTTAGGACCACGGTTGGCCATCGCTAAAAGACCAGGCCTGTCAAACGTCACCTTGGGTGAAAACTCATCTTCAAAATCCTCACCCCAAAGACTGTCCCCACCACTGCCCGTCCCTGTCGGATCACCACCCTGCACCATGAACGATTTGATCACACGATGAAAAATGATCCCGTTATAATACCCTTGTTCCGCAAGACCTTTGAAATTCTCACAGGCCTTGGGTGCCACATCTTCAAAAAGCTTGATTTCAATATTCCCCTGATTTGTTTCCAAAACCACCACCGAAGATTTTCCTGCCATACTCTGTTCCTCTTTCTGGGCCTGAACACACCCCGTCATAGTTACAGATAAGAACATCATCGTAACTAAAGAAATCCTAACGAACGCTGTCATGGCCACTCCTTTTAATAATTGTTAACTGGTCTTCCCTTCTTCACTGCCAAACACATCATGCAAAGATAATGAGCCGCCCTGTGCATCAACCTTGGGAGCAACACTCTTCTCCTTCTCATGCACAGATTCAGGAGCATTATCCAACGAACTTGTCGATGCTTCAGCCCGAACTTCAATGTGCTCTGACGCAGACGCTCTAGAGACCTGCACCGCATAAGCCTTAGTCTGAAGATCAAGATTCTCGTCTGACAATCGTACGATCTCAGCCTTCAACTGCTTATTCTGGCTCTTCAACTCTTCGATCTCTGCCTGAAGGATCTGCTTAAGGTCTTCTACCTGCAACTCATGATCATGCCCCGAACGCAGGCCATTCTGAAGATCTGTGATCATCCTGTTCTTCTCATCAAGCATCTGTTCCAATTTTATGATCTTAACTTCAGCCACCTCGCAAATCGCCTTAAGTTCAACGAGCTGATCCGGTTTCTCTGTCGAAAGCTCAGCCGTCGATAAAGAAGCTGCGGCCGGCTGTGTCAATCCTTCAAAAGGCCGCAAAGAAACCGTCTGCGGCACATCCTCACCTTTAAATGCTTTCATAAAAACGAAAGCAAATCCAGCAAGCCCGATCACAACAATAAGAAGAAAAAGAATGAACATAGATTATTTAAAAACGATGGCTTTGGCCGTGTAATTCACGCGTAATGGCTCACGATCAGAAACAATGTCCATGATCGCATCTGCACCCAAGATCGCGGCCTCATAACGCATTTTCGTGACAACCTCTTCCCTCGGAACCATCCCTCCCGTCGTGATCCTAACGATCCCGATGACATCATAAGGCTTATCTACCTTTTCAAGACAAAGGACTTGGTCCGGAGAACTTTTCGGAGGAAAGAAGTCTGAAGACGCATCCTTAGAGTCCACACGGTACAAACTGCACCCTGCGAAAAGAACTACACAGATCATCATTCCTAAAGCCAAACGCAACATCAAGACATCCCTTTCATAAAACTACATCAAACTGATAACTTCAGGCGGAAGACTTTTTAACTCTTCCGTTCCAAGCACCTTGATGGACCAACGTAAAAGTTGAAGTTTATTGCGAAGCTTAAGTTCAACAGGATCAGCTCCCTGAAGTTTCTTACGAGAAAGAAAAAAGATTTTGCGTAATGTTGTAAACTCAATGCGCGCCTCACGGGGACGTTGCACCCCCGCAACATTGATGTTTTCCATGGCCGCATAAGCCAGCTCATTGACATAAGGATCATAATGATCCATTTTCTGGATCAACAAAGGAACCATCGTGTCAAAATAACGGAACCGGTCCATGATCACAAGCACATGCATGATCTCAATCTGAAGATGCACCGCACCGGAACGCTGCAGCTGCCTTAAAAGCACTCGCTCAATGATGCTGCGCTCACGCGAAACCATTTGCACCGCGAACTTATCACGGAACACCCGAACAGCTGCCGCCTTTTTATACACCGTAAGATTGTCATCATTGATCATGGCCAGCAAAAGATCTTTAGAGGCATCCTTCAACTTGCCCGCATACCCCTGGATCAATGCCTTGTCATCAAAGATATCCGTCGCTGTCTGTTGAACAACTTCTTGGGCGCGCGCAGGGCCCACAAGAACGAACGAGAACAGGATCAAACCTAAAATATAAACCACCGGCCTACTCATCAATGATCTCCAACGACATGTCGACCGCTGTGCGCGTATGGGTCAAAGATCCAATCGATATCCGATTGATCCCGGTGGCCGCAACAGCATGAACATTGACGAGCGAAATGCCTCCGGACGCCTCCAAAAGGGGGCGCCGACCCTTAGGACAAGAACGACGGATCAAAGCAACAGCTTTTTTCAACTCCGGCACAGACATATTATCCAAAAGGATCATTTCAGGATGTGCTTCAAGAACATCCTTAAGCTCCCACAAATGATCCACCTCGATCTCAACCTTCTTGTGCGTCTTACAATGCAGACGACGCACTGTATCGGACAGCCGTTCTTTCTTCTGAGAGATCACCCGGTGATTGTCCTTCATCAAAACCATATCATTGAGATTAAAACGATGATTGACCCCGCCTCCACACACCACAGCATAACGCTCCATCAGGCGCTGCCCCGGCGTCGTTTTGCGGGTATCCAGGATCTTAACATCATAGGGCTTGACGGCATCACAAAATCGTCGTGTCTGTGTTGCTATCGCCGATAGATAACTTAAGAAATTCAATGCCACGCGCTCACCTGTCAGGATCGCACGCGTCCGCCCTTCCAGGCACACAACAACATCCCCCTTACGCAAGCGGTCTCCGTCTTTATGTTTAAAGGTCACATGAAGTTTATGATCCAATTGACGGAACACCTCAGAAGCAAAAGCAGCGCCACAGACAACAGCGTCTTCTTTTGTGGTAATGATCGCGCGGCTTTTATGGATAGAAGGCACAAGCAGATTGGTCGTAATATCACCCCTGCCCACATCCTCTTTCAAGGCAAGAGAGACGATTTTTGTGATGTCAGTTCTTTTCATAGGAAACACGGTGAATGCCTTGGCCATAACGGAAAGATTATAATATCGACGGGGGCGTCTTTCAACCTTTTTAAACCAAATCTCAAGATCCTTCAACGTTCTGAAAACTTAGCCTCTTTGGGCGAATTCATTCCCGGAAGATCCGGCGCATTCGGATCAACCACACCTTTTTCAACCAGAACGCCAGTGAGTGCCTTCATTTTTCGAAGGTCTTCCATGCGCCGCTGTAACATCGGGTCACTGGGGTTCTTGTTATACGCCTCCTCGACCTTTTGTGTCTCCTCCGCCAAACGACGCATTGTATCCTGATATTGAACTGGATTGATCGACTTCTTTTTGAGCGCCTGACGCCCTTCATCGGTATCAAGCATCCCGCTATTATTAACAAGCTCCTTCATAAATTTATCCCACTCACCCTGGGTCACGGGCTTATTGAACTTGCTGACCACCATGATCCCTTCATGAACCTTGTTCTCAACCCGCACAACAGGTTCCTCTGCTACCTGTTCCACCTTTGGAACATCTTTCAACTGCCCCGTCAGCAAAAGCTTAGCCTCTTTAAGCTCCACCACATATTGCCGTGTAAAAAGATTTACGGCTATAATAAAAACCAAAAGCGCCCCAAGGATCCAGAAAACTTTCTTATCCATAACTCAGATCTCCCTCCAGGACGATGGTGTTGTCACATACCCTGCTGTAGCCTGCCCGATCAAACCGGAGAACCCCGGCGGGGCACTGCCTTGTGCATCAAAAGGACTTTCATAATTAAAACGTTTCCAAGTCAATGCTTCCATAGCATTAATATTGTCATTCGCAATCACATTACCCTTGGTAACAGAATAATTAAGCACAGAATAATAGTTGGCATCATCATGTGCATACGTGACCCCACTATGCGCACTGTAAAGGATCGATGCTTCATTATAATCCTGCCATGCCACAATATTAAGCTTTGAATTAACCCCTAATTGGAGCGGTTCAATATAATTCACATCCCCGGTCGAAACGATCGTCAGGTTCTCACTGCTACGCCATGCCGCATCAAAGATAATGTCAATGCTGCCATCCCCTGGATTGGGACCTTCAACAAAAATAAGCCGTTTGCCTACATTCTTTTTATTAGGGTATAAAATAACACTGTCGCCCGAATTCACCACAACATGTTCAACCTCGGTAGGCGTGTAAAGATTACACTCGTCCTGATAGAAACGCTTGAAGTCCGCAAATTCATCAGAAACCCCATTACCATTCGCATCTGGATACCTCAGTGTGGTCGAAGCCGTCCCCTGCCCTGTCTGCCTATCTTCAAAATACGCAACAGCAAGAAAACCACTTTGATTATAACTGCCCCCAATGCGCGTCTTGCCATAAACATCAAGTCGCGCCAGCAATCCTGTAAGATTAAAGTTATTGCCACTGGTCATCGTGTTAGAAAATAACCCTGGCGGGTTAGATGGATACGTGATCTCAATCGTACGTTTTGTTCCACTGACCGTGCTCTCTGCGCGTACCACACGTTCAGTCGCACCATCGGTCTTACTAAGAAGAACTGTATTACTACCCACGGTAATGGTCTTGGATCCAGCATCCAGATAGGCCGGATCTTTCATAAACTGATTAATACCACTGCTAGCAACCCAAAATGCTTTGGTGCTATTATTATAATATTGGGCTGTACGCAGCTCACCCACAGTCGATGCAATAAATCCAGAAGAAAGCGTCACCAACGCTCCTACGACCATATACGCGATCGCAAGCGCTACACCCCGCTGCTTGAACCTCTTGTGTGCTCTCATGAACGTATCCATCAGCGCATCACCACCTTTTCTTTTAAGGTCATCACATCGGTCTTGCGTGTAGCCGATGTGCCTGTTGCTGTTGCTGTTATGACCACATCCGTGCCATTATTGATCACGGACAACGCTGAAATATTCCGTGCAATGATCTTGGTCCCTGTCGATTTCTGACGCGTCACATCCCCGACCCCTGATACGGCATCCTTGGTCCACGCGTATGTCACGGAACCATCCACGGGATGTGCAAAGGTTAGCGTCAAAGCACCCACCGTTTGCGTCAAGCTCAAGCTGGTTCCTGCCTGCCGCAGATCCTTGGCAATGTTCCAAAGGACCGCGCGAACCTGGGTTTGGACCGCAATGCTGTTCTGACTTACTTCCCAGGCCGACCTTCCCGCAACAATAGCTGTAGCAAGCCCCGCGATCATGATCACAAAGATCGCGACCGACAGCATGCTCTCAACCAGTGTGAAACCTTTCGCTTTCATTTCGTCATCCTCGTTGCAAACGTTTGATTCAAAGATCGGCGCTTCGTCAACCAGCTCACATTAACGCTGATATTCAACGGATCTGCCGTAGCATTCGTAAATGTCACCGTGATCGCCTCACTGGGCAAGGTCGCCAAAGCCTGGGAAGAATACCAGGACGACCAGTTTGTTGCTGTGATATTCGTCAATGTCGAACGGGACTCCATTTCTTCCATGAGATACTCCGCGTGCGACGTCACAACCGTAATATCTTTCGCGTATTGCGACGCAATCATGGCATTGACAAAGAACATGAGGGCACCCAAAATAGCCCCTGTAAAAACAAAGATCGTGATCAAAAGCTCAACAAACGTTACGCCTGCTACACTTGTTTTTTTCATAACTTGATTATAGGGTCATGCCTCCTTTCTGCAAATACATTTGTTCTAAAACTCCACGGCCCGACTCCATGCGGATAAAAATAAAACCCGCCTCAAACCGAGACGGGAATCATGTTCAACCCAAGCTTATGCGCCACTGTGTCAGGACACCAGACTGTCCCCGTCTCCGAGAAACTTCCAGTCCAGCCCGATTCAAGTATAAACCATATCTTTACAAAAAAAAAGAGGGCCCGTTATCTTTCCATAAGAAAGACAACGAACCCTCTTCAATACAACAATCTGCTTACTTCTTAACCTCACCCACCACAGGGGCTGCAGGCGCCTGTGCAGCCTGAGCTTGGGCCTGAGCTGCCTGAAGCTCTTCCATGAACTTTTTCTGGATCTCTTTCCACTTATTCAACTGCTCCTGCTTCATGATCGCTTCAATGCTGCGGGACGCTTGAATATCGAGACAAGAATTATCAACCTGAAGATTTGCGATCTTCTGCATCTGCTTCTTGATCGCAGCAATATCCTGCTTGCTTCTGATCATCTCGCCCAGATCATTGCGCAGCGCCATCAGATCCTTGGCCTTCCCATTAAGGGTCGTCTGTAAATCAGTGGTCAACTTCTTCATATCCGTAACCTGCTTATCCGTCAAACCGATCTCTTTCTGATAATCAAAGATCGTCTTAACCACCGGCTGATCCGCGGCGGGCTGTTGAGCAAATGACACGGAGGCAAAACCTAAAACGAGGAACAACGCCAAAACAGATGCTTTCATAATACTTTCTCCCTTTTACTATTGTTATTAAAAGCCTAATATTTGCACATTGATAAGCGACTTGATCTTGCTCGGGATCATTAAGGAATCCGTATTTAACAAAGCCCTCTCAAGATCTCCTCCCGCATAACCAAACCCGCTGATCAATCCTTCGGGCGTCACAAAAAGCTTGTCTGTGCTACCGAAGATCTCCAAGCCAAAACCGGGCTTGGAAGAATCCACAGTGTCAACGTTCAACAACGAGATCGCTTGATAGAATGCATTCATCAAGACAGGATCCCCACCCACAACCCTGTTATTGAACAGGACAAGCCCCGGCGGAACATTCAATATATCAATAAGGCCGTCAACCGTATGACCCTTGATATTGCCCGAGAGAAGATCTACCGATCCTCCCATAGTCACACTTAACACATTGCCAACATTGACCTCAACGGCATTGAGCGGAAGACCGATCGTTCCGGTTGTTGCGGTCAATTTTGAATTGCCAGTGGAAACGACATCATAAGCCTCAGCATCATCATCGTCAAGTATAGAACCATTTGCTGTGATCTCAACGTAAGATGCGCTGACAGGTGATGTCAATGTGATATCGCCTGTTCCCGTCAAATAAACATCACCGGCGGCGTTATTGACACCGACCACGGCTCCGATCGTATTCACATTAAGATCACCCGTATTATCAATCCTGATATCACCGCTCGTATCATTCTTCGCGGCAAGCGTAGACACCTGCGTCTGCAAAGCCCCTGCAGAACCAATGCCTGTCTTGGCACTCATCGAGAGCTTATTCGCAATAATATCTCTCGCTGCACTTGAAGTGCTTGAGATCGCTCCTGTTTCTGCGGTCAAAGTCACGTCATTCACACCCGCGTTAATGGACGCTGTCGCTGTGCCGGCGAATGTGATGGCATCATTGGCCATATTCACGTTGCCTCCAGCCGTCACAAGACCGTTCAGGGTCGTTGTTCCCGTACCTGTGGTTTGCGTCACAACACCCGTCGTTGTCACAGCTTGCAAACTCACATCATTCGCGTTGGTGATCGTAAGGCTTGCGACCGGCGTAACAGCGCCGATAGCGCCAGACACTGTAATATCACCTGCCGTACCCGTGTTAAGCGTTACTGCTGAACCACCATTGATCGTAACGATGTTCATCGCCGCACCTGCGGGACTGCCAGCATTGTTGGTTGTATCCAACACTGTTGTGCCAGCCAAAACGACCGCACCCAATGTCATAATATCCGCTGATGTGCGGATCTGTCCAAACGTCGTTGTGGTGCTCACCGTTGATGTCAAGCCGGCATCGAACAGGAATACATCATTGGCATTATCACCCAAAACAACACCGTTAGTATTAATGAACGTCGTGGCTGTATCAATTACGTTAGAACTTCCCAGCATGACGACTTGATAAGCACTGGAGAAAGTAGTGAGTGTGTTGATCGTGGCATTGCCAAGGACCGTAACTGCACCTGTCTGTGTGCCACTACCCAAGCTAAGAGCGAAACTACTCGCCCCATCAGTAACTGATGCCACATTGATCGCACCCGTACCACTGCGCAATGTCGCATTGGCCGTCATCGTGACCGCGCCAAGATCCATCTGCGTATCCGTTGTCTGAACAATACCCGCAATATTCGTACCCGTCGGCCCCATGGCCGCCGTTGTATTCAACCCGCCTGTGAAGGTAACCGTATCACCGGTATCGTTACCCAGCGTGACGGTCCCTGTATTAAGGAAGTCCGTATCCGTATCGACCGTGGTCGTCGTACCACCGAATACGATGTTATACGCGCTGGCGAATGTCGTCAGCGTATTGAACGTCGCATTGCCGACCGCCGTGATCGTACCGGTCTGCGTGCCGCTGCCCAGACTGAGCGTAAAATCTCCAGGAGCATCCGTGATCGATGCCACATTGATCGCACCCGTACCACTGCGCAATGTCGCATTGGCCGTCATCGTGACCGCGCCAAGATCCATCTGCGTATCCGTTGTCTGAACAATACCCGCAATATTCGT
>CAJBYM010000077.1 GCA_903959815.1 Candidatus Omnitrophota bacterium | reverse complement strand
CGCATGCCGGGTCATATGAATGTGCTTTTGGCTGAAGCCAATGTGCCTTACGACCAGCTTGTTGAAATGGATCACATCAATCCTCTAATGGATACCATCGACGTAGCGATTATCATCGGAGCCAATGATACGGTCAATCCCGCCGCTCTGCACGACAAGTCTTCACCTATTTATGGGATGCCCATCATCGAAACTTTCAGAGCCAAGACCGTATTCGTGATCAAACGTTCCATGGCATCCGGCTTTGCAGGGATCGAGAATGAATTGTTCTATTATGACAATACGCGCATGATCTTTGGTGATGCCAAAGACGTGGTCCAGAAACTTGTGGCAGAATTCAAAGCCGCGGCTTAATTCGCTCCTAAAAACAAGGAAAGATCTTTAAGCGGATGAATGCCCAAAATCACAGGGGTAACACCCTGAACATTGTCCCAATCAAGGTCTTCCATCCCCGCCGGCATCTGCAGGCTTACACCTGACCCGCTGCTTTCAAGAATATTCTCAGCAGATTGAAGGTCAATGCCGCCATTAAGAACATCATTCACTGCTGCAAAAGAAGATCGTGCTATCGCATCCTGAACATTATCTTTGATAAGAGCCTCTTCTTCAGTTGATACTTTCAAAACATGATTGAAGATCTTATCCAGATCATCCCTGCGAACATCATATGCGGTTGACTTTCCTAGAAGATGTTCCACACTAAATGTTGCCACCCCAGGCAGCAAGGCCCCCGATAAAGACGTTAAATACATGCCGACAACATCATTGATGTTCCTGCCATCCATGTTAACATCTTGCGGGATCTCAATGTAACCATCGGTTAATAGTGTTCCGGCGATTTTACCCCAAGCCGTATTCCCTTTCTTAAATTCTTTATTAATAATATACCCAGGATTTGTCTCATCATCTTTACGGACAGGGTTAAAAAACTGCATGAATGTCGGATCCACCAGGAAATGCCTGGCCCCATAACTGACAACAAGAAAGATGTGTGACCGTAAACCGCTATAATAATCGCTCCGATTCTTTAAAACTTTTAGAACCTCATGCTGCCTGATCTGCACACCAGGAAACTTTTCGGGAAACTTCTCGATAAATTCTTCCATTTTTAACTTAAAGTCTCTTGCCGCCCAAATACAATTTTTTTCAAATGTTTGGTCAACCCTTTCACGCTTACCTTTTTCGATCAAAGCGAACCGCGTAGAATTCACCAGATCAACAACCAGATCTTTAAAAGGATCGAGCTTCTTTGCTCCATCAAGAACAGCCTCCAAATCCGGATATCCCCCCCTTAAAGCGGAACGCTCTGGTTGATCCATGATCTCTGATCCGTCACCATTAATGTTTTTCTTCACTTTATCTATGGCAAAAGCCTGATATTCAACCTTCATCGGACTTATGTACGACTTAATAGGATGTAGAAGAATACCTTCCTCATCTTTAAGCACACCCGTTACTTTAGCTGCATCATACGTGTGGTTCCCTGGATCTGTTTCAAACTCATCCGCAACAGCTTTTGATCTTACTCCATAATCAATTTCAAAACCGCCTAAGATAACTCTTGCGCTTGGGCCTAAAACAGCATCGACGACAACACCCTCCATCACTCCAGGGTAAAAAAGCCCCAGATGCCCCAGGATCACATCATCATTCTGACCAGAAAGCCTCGTATTGATATTAACAGCCCTCTGAAATAACCGATGCCTGAGAACCTTGTTAAGATCGGCCTCTATTAAAATGACCCTATCCTCAGCTTTAGCTTGATAACGGGCCCAATCTCCATCTTTTAAATAAACAACATTCCCTTTTCCTGCCAGTTGACGTTTAAAAGCCTTATCAGCATCTTGTGTCGCCTGGATATCATTATCAATAGAAATAACTCTCTTGGCACCGAGCCGCAGCGCCAGCATTCCCAGGACCCCGTCTCCGGCGCCGTAATCCCAAACAACCTTATCTTTAAAATCTGTCTCCAGCATAAAGGCGATAAAAGGAATGATATAACGAAAAAACGGAAGCCCGTTCTGTACAACAATGGCTTTTGAATATAAGAAATCCTTTTGCTCTTCAGGGACGGTCAGTTGGCTGGACAGAATAACCGTAGAGCCTATGCGCAAATATTCCGTGTTTGCATCCCAAACAACTTCTTGAGGCTTCCCATTAACATCCATCGACATGCGATAAGTCCGGATGTCAGGATTGTTTTCTAGTAACGCCTTCTCAAAATCAACGGCTTGAACCATTTCTTCAGAATGATCCGGCCCCGATTCTTTCTTGAAAAAAACGTAAAAGATCTCTTCTTTATTCAAACCACGCGTCACTCCCGTATTCCAAGTCCATCCATCTTTAGATAAGAATAACTGTTTTAATCTTAACGCTGACCTTGGCCAGCCATCGCGTTCTTTAAGAAGTCCCGTCATCGGCACTTCTACAGAAATGCTGCCTCCCAACATAACCTTTCGAGACAGCTCTTCATAAAAGTTATCCGGAACATCATTAATATAAGCATCAATATTCGCCAATCGAATATGAGCGTAACCCTGATCAGATAACACATGCAGATCCTTTAGAACATCAAGTCTCTTCACAGTAACATTCTTGCCAACATTAAATTTTGTTTTAAACCTTTCAACGAATCCTTCGACAAAAGAACTGTTGTCGATAATAGTACACGGCCTGTCATCCAAGTTCTTTATGTAACGTACACTTCTTGGGCCAGCCGCAATATCCAGCAAAGGCTTGCCGTTAAGAAAAGGATTCAGTTTATTTAACAAAGGGAAATGCTGTTCATAAAGGCCGGTTTCATTATATTCCTGAGCTTCTCGCCATTGATTCTCTAACGCGACAGCCCCAAGACCACGAAGAAGCATGATCGCATCATCCTCCCCCTGTTCTTCTTTTCGAGAGAAATCTAAAAGACTCCGTACCAATGGCCGCAACTCTACAGGAATATAAGAAAAAATCGAAGCTTCGCCCGACATTTGTTTAACAAAAAGGAGGTCAGCCACAAATCTATTAAGATCATTATTATACTGCGGTGCTTTAATAGGATGATCCTGAATATAAATGGCATAATTATAATACTCAGGACGATCAAAAAAGAAATCCAAAGCCCCCTTCTTTCTAACCTGCAAAGCAATAACATCCAACGCTTGATCATCAGTCAGAAAATCTTCCGAGAAATCAATCACGGCTTCCGTCGAATTAAAACCAACCCCGCCAGAGAAATACTTGCGCGGGATCATCTCCTGGCTGTACGGGTCCTGTTCTTCTTTAATAAAATTAAACGCGCCCTTCTTGAATGCTTGAACATATTGAGACCAGATCTTTTCGACCTCTTTAGGGTCATCAATATTCACACCACGAACTTTTTGACGGTCAACATACGCCCGTGCAAGGAGCCCCTGTTTTACTTTCTTCTTGTACCACAGAGCCAGGATCAAAGAATGATAAACCTGCCGTATCTGCGCGAAGTTCCTGCCCTCATTCACTTCTTTCTCAAGGGCGGGAATAATAAGATCGCGCACAACCTTCTTCGCCATCTCACGGGTGGTGTCACGCACCACAGGATCTTCGGGAACATCTCCTGCAACTAACAGACCATTCTTGGACATGGCTAAATAGTCTGTATCCAGCATGACCTTTAAACGAGATTCGACGACAAACGCAGCCTCCTTATTCTCAAAGACCCTAGCCTTGGATGGTACGATCCAAACTTTATTGAACGTGTCGATAGGAATATCTGTTGTTCCAAACTGTTCTTTGGCCTGCTCATAGATCCTGGCCCAGAATTCTTTCCCCAGTCCATCTTCAGGATAAATGAGCGAAGCTGTGATCTGCTTTAAAAGATAATCCTGCGCCAAAAGATCGCGCCCCATTTCCGTCTGGCCAAAACCATCGGGAATGATCCGGTCTTTTTCATAAGGTGAAAGATTAACCCACAGATCTTTATTCGGCACGGTCAATGCGGCGAGGAAATATTTAACCAAACGGTTAACATCTTCTCGAGACGCCCCTTGAACGACATCACCCTTATCTAAAATGAAATCAAGGCGAAAGGGACTTTTGGGATAAACTTTGATACCTTTAAGAATGGGTGGATGAAAAGCAGGACTGAGCGCAACCATTTCTCCCGGCTTTGATAAAAGGACCTGGGAAAAGCAAGGGGGCACAAAGAAATTCGTTAGAAATGTCAATAAAACTGCAAGTACAATACTTTTACGCATATATTTATTCGCAAAAATATTAATATTACTCTTAACCACCTATAATAAATATGACATATATAGGAGGTTAAAAACAAGCTGTAGAGGAATTTCTAAACAGGATTACTTCTTAAGATGGGACTTTGCCTTACGGGGCGGGTTCTTGGGTAATAAATTCTTCACACCAACATCGAAAGAGGTGTTGCCAACCTCGATCACACGGACGACTTCAGCCAGACCGCGATAAACATCAATAATGCCAGACATCACAACCTGAAGTTCCAGGATATCCCCTTTACGATAAGAGGTCGAGCTGAGGAACAAAAGCCCGCTGTGACTCATATTCTTTGTCGTGGATAAACTCCACTCGGACGGAGACTTGCGGCCGGAACGTTTGATCAAACGATGACGGATCGCAACAACGCGGCTAACACGCTCACCATTACGACGCTCAACCACAGCTTTAGAGACAACATTCTTAGGCATCTTTTCTCCATCTCAATAATAAAGTCTTATGACGCAGGACCAACCATCTTTGATGGCTGAACAAACCGGTCAAAATCAGCCGCAGCAACAAAACCCAACGCCACCGCCGCGGCCTTAAGTGTCATATTCTCTTCATGCGCCTTCTTAGCCACTTGTGCCGCCTTGTCATAGCCAATATGCGGCGCCAAAGCGGTCACGAGCATAAGTGAGTTATCAACATGTTGCTGGATACGCGCTTTATCCGGCTCTATCCCTTCAATACAATGATCCGAGAAACTTTGACACGCATCAGCTAAAAGCCTAACCGACTGAAGCACATTATAAATGATCACCGGCTTATACACATTAAGCTCAAAATTCCCTGACGCACCTGCCACCGTCACCGTCATGTCATTGCCCATGACCTGTGCGCACACCATGGTCATGGCCTCGCACTGAGTCGGGTTGACCTTCCCCGGCATAATCGAACTTCCCGGTTCATTCTCAGGAATGAGGATCTCACCGATACCACAACGCGGACCTGAGGCCAGCCAGCGCACATCATTAGCGATCTTCATGAGCGAACAGGCGATGGTCTTAAGCGCCCCTGAAAGTTCGACCATCACATCATGTGCGGCCATACCTTCAAACTTGTTACGCGCCTGACAAAACGGCAATTGTGTGATGCCCTCGATACACGCCACAGCCGTTCTTGAGAAATCACGGTGCGCGTTAAGACCTGTTCCAACAGCCGTCCCGCCCAAGGGAATCTCCATCAAACGAGGTTTCACCGCATCCAAACGCTCGATCCCGTTAACCAATTGCTGGGCATAACCTGAAAATTCCTGGCCAAGCGTCAAAGGCGTCGCATCCATCAAATGTGTGCGTCCGATCTTAACCAGATCTTTAAAATCCCTGGACTTGGCATCCAGCGCAGCTTTAAGTTTTTTCATGGCCGGCAGAAGCGCCCCATTAACAGCCTCAGCCGCCGCGATATGCATCGCCGTCGGAAAAACATCATTGGATGATTGGCTTTTATTAACATCATCATTGGGATGAACAGGCGCCTTTGCACCCATGATCCCGCCCATCATCACAGAAGCACGATTAGCGATCACCTCATTTAAATTCATATTGGTCTGGGTGCCGCTGCCCGTCTGCCAGACAACCAAAGGAAAATGCGTCACAAGCTCGCCGCGTATCACCTCATCAGCTGCCGCAACGATCGCATCCGCCTTCTTCTGATCAAGAACACCCAAACGGCCATTCGCCATGGCAGCAGCTTTTTTGACAATAGCCATCGCCCGAATAAATTCAACCGGAAATGTTTCACCACCGATCCGGAAATTCTCCAGAGAACGCTGAGTCTGCGCCCCATAGAACAACCCGGACGGAACGTTCACATCACCCATACTGTCAGATTCAATACGATAAGCCATATCAACTCTTTTTAATGAGATCAACAATGAGACGCACGCCATAACCTGTGGCGCCATGACCAAAATACATCCGGCTATCGCCATCGACGAATGCCGTGCCAGCGATATCGAGATGCGCCCATGGCGTTTTTCCAACAAAACCATGCAGGAACTCCGCGGCCGTCATGCTGCCCGCACACCCACGCTGATTGCTTGTATTCTTGACATCTGCAACCTTTGATTTGATCATATCTTTTAATTCAGGATACATGGGCAAACGCCAGGCCCTGTCATCCGTTGCCTGGGCGCTGGCCAAAATAGCATCAGCCAATTCATCATCATTGGACATAAGCCCTGCATAATCTTTACCAAGACCGACGACACAGGCCCCGGTTAATGTCGCAAGATCAACAACACGCGAAGGCTTGTAACGGTCGATCACATAAGAAAGCACGTCCGCCAGAACAAGCCGGCCTTCTGCATCTGTATTACCGATCTCAACCGTCTTTCCTGAATATCCCACGAACACATCGCCAGGCTTGTAAGAATTCGCGTCGATCGCATTCTCAGCAGCGCCAAATGCAAAAATAATGTTCTTTTTGATCTTAAGCTCGAATGTGGCTTTAAGAGCGCCAATAACAGCCGCAGCTCCGCTCATATCTTCGCGCATGGTCTCCATGCTGCCTGAGGGCTTCAGGTTCAGCCCACCGGAATCAAAGGTCAGGCCTTTGCCGACGAAAGCAATGTAGGGGTCTTTCTTTTTGCCACCGTTATACTGGACAATAACAACACGCGGTTCTTTGGCTGCACCCTTATTGACCGCAAGCAAAAGTCCGAATTTCTTCTGCTGAAGTTTTTTGCGATCAAGGACTTCCAATTTAAACCCGGACTTGCCCTTTAAAATACCACGCACCGTTTTTTCAAGGTATTCCGCCGTCGTAAGATCGGCATTATCATTGACCAGATCCCGGGCAAGATTCACGCACCCTGCGACTTTCAGAATATCAGCATATTCAGCTTTCACTGCCGCGACAACATGCAACGTTTTATTCTCGACAGTCGTATCCTCTTTCTTGCGGGTGATATATTTCTTCCAGGCATAAGTACCTAAAGCATGCGCATCAATGATGGCCTTGATGACATCCGCGCTATCTTGATGCGGCACAAGCTCAATGTCCGCCGCTTTTCTGAAATACCCGAACATGAACGCACGACGCAGCAAAACACGCAGTGATGCAAGCGTCAGATCTTTTTCCTTCCCCAGACCAAACAGAACAACAAGACATTCTCCGACGAGTAAGGGCAAAACCTCTCCCTTGCCGCCCTCAAACCGCTGGGAGGATAACGCGGCGTTGACCGCCGAAGAAACTTTAGTTGCTGATGAAGAAAATTTTGCTGCTTTGGACTGCTCTGATGTTAACAAGACCAGTGCCGCAGGCTTATTGAACAATGCACGGGAAGAAAATTTGATCACAACATCCTCTTTCAAGTACGTTTGTTAATAGGAACATAATCGCGTTTTGTAGGCCCGACGTAGATCTGGCGGGGACGGCCGATCTTGGATCCACCCGGGACCTCGATCATTTCTTTCCAATGAGCGATCCACCCCGGCATACGACCGATCGCGAACATGACCGTGAACATATCCTTGGGGATGCCAATGGCTTTATAAATGATCCCACTATAAAAATCCACATTCGGATAAAGATTGCGCTCGACGAAATACGGATCCTTGAGTACTTTTTCCTCAAGTTGAAGAGCGATCTCAAGCAAGGGATCATGGATGCCCAGTTTATCCAAAAGCTCGTGCACACATTGCTTGATGATCTTGGCACGAGGATCATAACTCTTATAAACACGGTGTCCGACGCCCATCAGACGAAATGTGTTGGATTTATCCTTGGCCATATTGATATATTTATCAATATCACCGCCTTCTTTGACGATCATCTGCAGCATATTAATGACCTCTTCATTGGCACCGCCATGAAGCGGGCCCCACAAGGCACAAATACCCGCTGACACCGAGGCAAATAGATTGGTTCTGGCGCTACCCACCAGACGGACCGTCGATGTCGAACAGTTCTGTTCATGGTCAGCATGCAAGATGAAGAGCACCTTCATGGCCTGAACAACCTCATCGTAAATCTTATACTCGCTCGTCGGAGAAGAGAACATCATGTTCAAAAGATTAGGAACATACTCCAAGTCCTCACGAGGATAAACAAATGGTTCACCGATCGATTTCTTATACGCGAAGGCCACAATGGTACGGACCTTTGACATGAGCTGAACAGCGATGCGATCAAAATCCTCTTTAGTCGGGTTCATCATGTCAATGCCCGGATAATACGCGGATAGCGAACAAACCATGGACGCCAAAACCGCCATGGGATGCGCCGAAGACGGATAGCCATCAAAGAAGCGCTTCATGTCCTCATGGATCATGGAATGTTCCGTAAAACGCTCGGAAAGCTCACGCAGATCTTCAGCCGTCGGAAGCTCCCCGTAGATCAAAAGATGCGCAATTTCAATGAAACTAGAATTTTCTGCCAACTGTTCAATGGGATATCCACGATAACGTAAAATACCCGCGTCCCCGTCAAGATATGTGATCGCGCTAGCACAATTGGATGTATTACCAAAACCGTGATCAAAGGTCACATAATTCGTCAACGTACGGAGCTTGGAGATATCGATCCCCTTCTCTCCCTCGGAGCCTACAACAATAGGAAGCTCAAATGTATTGCCATCGAGAATAACTTTCGCCGGCTGCGCAGACGATGTGGGCTGAGGATTCTGATCCATTCAACGGCCTCCAACATTTATAGGAATTAAACAGGTGTTCATTATATATTTGAATATTTATCCTGCCAACAGAAAACTCGGCATTAACGCCCTTGTTCAGCGTCAAGCTGGACAGGGTCCTTCTTGATCTCCTGCAAAACCTGACGCGCCAGGGCATCGACATCCTTTTTGATAACACGGATCTCAGGCAAAATGGCAATAAAGGTATCCACAACTTCTGGATCAAAATATGTACCGCTCATTTTCCTGATCTCCTTAACGGCATCATCAACAGTCCAGGCCTTCTTGTACGGACGGTCAGATGTGAGAGCATCAAAAACATCACACACAGAACAAATACGCCCCACAAGCGGGATCTCCGTACCTTTTCGCCCCGCAGGATAACCTTTGCCGTCCCAGCGCTCATGGTGTGTGCGCGCGATCTCCTCAGCCATCTTCAAGAAAGAAGAATCGCCCCCCGATAGGATCTCGCCGCCGATGATGGCATGTGTTTTCATAACATCCCATTCTTCAGGCGTCAAAGGACCGGGTTTTAAAAGAATGCGGTCAGGGATCGCGATCTTGCCAACATCATGCAAGGGTGTTGTTGCTAAGACAAGCTCACAATCCTCATCCGGCATACCCATAGCCCGCGCCAAACATGCGCAGTAACGGCTCATACGGATGATATGATCCCCGGTGTCGCTATCACGGCATTCTGCGGCATAACCCAAACGACGGATAACATCCAAACGGCTGTCACGCAATTCACGGGTACGTTCAACAACTTTATCTTCAAGCTCCTGATTCTTCCCACTCAATTCCTTGTACAACAAATGCGTTTCAATCAAGTTCCGGCAACGCACCAGGACTTTGGCCCGATTATAAGGCTTACCCAAGAAATCTTTTGCACCACTGGCCAGCGCACGTAAATGCACATGCTCTTCATCATCACTGGAAATGACAAGGACGGGCAAAAAACCATCCGGATACTCTTCACGCAAACGCTGCATAGCCTGAAACCCATTGATCCCGGGAAGATTCAAGTCCAGGATCAAAAGATCAGGCTTGATCTGGCGATAAAATTTAAGCAAATGATTTGCATTGGGAATGGCATGAACGTTCTTAAACCCTGTCGAGGAAAGAATGCGGGTCAAAAGCTTCCGGCTGACCTTATCATCCTCTACGATGAGAATGCGTGCTTTAAGAATATTTTCACTTGAAGTCATCCGCGCAAAACCCCCTGACGATCAAAACGATTAAGGAACCCGCTATCGGTCACATCACACAAGACGGGAGTCATCACCGCATACTTTTTCTGTAATGCATACGTATCTGTCCCTATGTCTTTGCGCTTGGCCGGCGGCCTTCCGGTAAGCCAATAATACGTTCTGCCCATAGGGTCCTTACGTTGGCGGAACTCACTGTGGATCGGCACCCGGCATTGACTCGTCAAAAGAAGTCCTTTTATATTTGACGCACTGACATCCGGGATGTTCACATTCAAAAAAGTCCCCGCTGGCATTTTAGCCTTTAGTGCCCAGCGGATAGCTTTAAGCGCGACCTTAGCCGCCCTTGAGAAATCAGGAGAGGATCCAGAATCCAACGAGACCGCAACAGAGCAAAGGCCCATCAAGGCACCTTCCCTGGCCGCCCCGACAGTCCCGGAATAAAAAACACTACAGCCATCGTTGGACCCATCATTGATCCCTGAAACAATAAGATCAGGCTTTTCTTTCAAGATCGTGGTCACGCCAAACTTCACACAATCCGTCGGGGTTCCACTGATCGCATGAGCGTGTGCCCTGGGTACGAACTGAACTTGGCGATGATAGATCGGATGATTGAGCGTGATCGCCTGAGAAATAGAACTGCGCTCACCTTCAGGAGCAACAACGGTCACATCACCCATCTTGCACAGCTCGCTGTACATGGCACGGATCCCGGGAGCGTAAACACCATCGTCATTCGTCAACAAAATATGCATGTGGACCCTTTTGATCTGTATAAAGAAAGCTTACCACAGCTACGTGCGTACACCATGCACAACATTTAAAATATTCTTCATCTCTCTGGCCGCCTCTTCCCACTGGATCAAAGGATCAGACTCCTTAACAAAAGCGGCTCCCGCATACACATGAAGCTTGCCTGACTCAAACAAGCAACCTCTCGCCGCAACCGCCAATTCAGTTCTCGTCTTACTAAAGAACCCAACGGGACCGCAAAACCATCCACGGTCAAAAACTTCATACTGCTGAAGAAACAGCCGCGCTTTTTCCGCAGGCACACCGCACACGACGGATGCCGGGTGAAGCGCCTGCAAGAATTCCTTATCTGTCACACCCTCACTCATAACGCCGGATAAGCGCATGAGCAAACATTGATGGTGCGTCAAGCGAAGAACTTCCCTCTCGCAATCTACCTGATAAGAACGACAGAATTCACGGAACACCTCTACCAAAGCTCCCGCGACCAAACGATGTTCCTTAATATCCTTGTCAGACGTCAACAGTGAAGCACGCAGCGCATCATCCTGAACTTTATCTTTCCCACGAGGACGCCCGCCTGCCATAGCACGACTCTGAACCTTTAGCCCTTCTCGTGCATACAAAGGCTCTGACGATAACCCGAGAAAAGAAGCCCCATCAACAGAAAACAGGAAAAAGAAATCGGCTTTTTGCTTCTCCATCAGCTCCTTAAGAACAAGTTCCGGAGCACAAACACCTTGCAACTCAAAACTAACACGACGGGCTAAAACTACCTTCTCAAGACCTTCTTTCTCCAACGACTCCAGGACGGCCTCTGCAGAGCAAACCCAGTCCTCGTAATCCGGAACATCTTCACGGGAAACAGGCAAAAGTTCACCCGGCATCACCTGTTCCATAACAAGCATCTTCTCAAGTACAGCTTTCGTTTGTTCTGAAAATGCCTCACCATCACGCCCGCGTACGGCATTAACAACAAGCCAAACACCTTCCTTATCTTTGACCACTTCAACTGCCGGAAGAATAAAACGCATGGCCGGAAAACCATTCCACTCCGCGCCCGTCACTGTACGGGCAAAACTCATCCCTGCAAAAAGCCTGATCTCAGGACACGCCTCCATGCACTCTGTGGCCCGATCCCAAGCATCATTAAGTCCATACCATCCTTCAGGGGCAATTTCAAAAACCACGCCAAGCCCCGCCACCGTAAGATCAGTTTGAGATGAATGCCAAAATACTTTACGGCGCATCCTTTGCCCCGCAAGCCACAGCAGAGGATCAATGTCAATGAGCGGGACCTTAATGCGCACAACAACAGGAAATGATGCCGGCGCCCCAGGGCCCGAGGTTTCTTCCTGAAGGCGCCGCAAAAGCTCCAACTTGGCTTCTTCCAAACCATATTTCTTAGACCGCATCATCCCAAACTCCATTCTCTAAACTACAACTTATATCCCACATAGATCGTTGCCGCCCCCACAGCTAACTCATGACGCTCAACGTTCTGAAATCCAACCTGGGCGATGATGCGCACAAACCTGTCTCCCGACGGGAATGCGCGGGCTGTTGAAGAAAGGCACTGATACGCGGCCCTATTTCCCGTCAACACCATCCCGATCAAAGGCAAAAGAACATTCAGATAAAACCCGTGAATATATTTATAAGGAAACATTCGGGGAGATGAGAATTCAAGGACGATCAGCCGCCCGCCAGGCTTGATCACACGATAGGACTCCATCAACCCCTTCATAAGATCCGAAAAGTTGCGCAAACCGAACGCAACGGTGACCACATCAAAAACCTTGTCAGGAAAATCCAAGGCCAACGCATCTGCTACAGAAAGTTTTATCTTTGATAGCAGTGATGCCCGTGCTACTTTTTCATGCCCCCGTTTAAGCATGCCTTCGGCCAAATCCACACCCACTACTTTGGCCACACGATGATCCCTGGCCAGAGCTATCGCCACGTCTCCTGTCCCGGTGGCAAGATCAAGAACGTGCAGATTCTCAACAGATGGTAAATAATGTAGAAGCTTCCTGCGCCAGCCCATATCCATTCCGAAGGACAAGATGTAATTTGTCTTATCATAGCGCGGTGCGATGGCATTGAATATCTCAGTGCTCATTCAAGAATTTCTCCACTTCAAGCGCGGCCATACACCCCGAACCCGCCGCTGATATGGCTTGACGATATTTCTTGTCCTGCACATCACCACACGCGAAAACACCGGCGATCTGTGTTTGTGTGGTCCCTGGAACAGTTTTTATATAACCAACATCATCCAATTCAAGCTGGCCTCCGATAAAAGCCGTATTGGGTTGATGTCCAATGGCATAAAAAAGACCACCACAGGCAAGATCTATAACAGCATTTGTCTTGATATTCTTAACCTTTAACCCGGTCACAAACTTTTCACCCAAGATTTCAACAGGAGCCGAACTCCACATGATCTCGATCTTAGGATCACTGAAAGCCCGTTTTTGCATGGCTTTCGACGCACGCAGTTCATCCCGGCGATGCATAAGAATAACTTTCGTGGCATATTTCGTTAAATGAGACGCTTCTTCAACAGCAGAATCTCCACCGCCCACTACCACCAAAACCTTATTACGAAAAAGAGGCAATGCTCCATCACACACCGCACACGCCGAAACCCCCCGCTGCCAGTATTTCTCTTCCCCCGGAATATTCATACGTTTAGCCGTCGCTCCCGTGGCTATGATCACAGAACGCGCCTGCAGCTCTGTGCCCGCATCTGTCACAAGACGAAACGGCCTTTGGGAAAAGTCAACGCGCTCGACAGTCTGGGTTTCAATGCGCGTACCGTGCTTCAATGATTGCACCCGCATCCTCTCCATCAAGACCGGCCCACTGATGCCTTCAGGGAACCCCGGAAAATTTTCGACCTCAGTGGTGGTCGTAAGCTGACCACCGGCCGCAACACCGCCGGCCATCATGCCCTCGAACATCAAGGGATTTAAATTCGCGCGCGCTGTGTAGATCGCCGCTGTATGTCCTGCCGGACCTGAACCAATGATCACCACATTTTCCATCTTCAAACCCCCGATATTTTATACGGCCTTAATTCTTTAATACCCTTTAACGCATGACTCGTACATGGGGCATCCGCCTGTTCCAGAAGCTTATCGATCGGCACATCAGACTTAATGGAAAAACCCATGTCCTTGATCATTTGAATCGTTTTCGCATTCGAAGAACCTTGAGCGTTCAGATATCCTTGCAGAAAAAGTGAGTTCGCTGCCAAAAGACCAAATGGCTCAAGTTCCCGCAAATGCATCTCCCGGCCTGCTGCCATGCGGATCTCAGCCTTGGGATTCAAAAAACGGAACAGGCATAAAATACGCAAACAATATTCCGGGGTCAAACCCTTGGCTTCTTTAAGCGCAATCCCTGGGATCGGAATAAGAAAATTAACAGGGATAGATTCCGCCCCAAGATCACGTAAACTTTTCGCCATACCATACACGTCTTCAAATGTCTCTCCCATCCCCACGATCACCCCCGAACAAACAGCAAGACCAACAGAATGTGCCGCCTCAAGCGTGCGCAAACGATCGGCATGTGTGTGCGATGTGCAAATATAACGGTAGTATTGTTCCGACGTATTAAGATTGTGGTTCAAACGATCAAGTCCTGCATCTTTTAATTGACGCGCTTGAACGGCATTGATCACGCCTGGTGAAACACACACTTCAATCGTATGGCGTCGCTTGATCTCCCGGATAAGCCGTGTCAAATGTTCGATGCGTTCATCGGATGGTCCTGTCCCGGAAAAGACCATGCAATAACGACCAGCCCCAGCCGCATAAGCCTGAGCAGCCTCAGCCAAGATCTCGTCATCTGATTTCATAGGATATTCTTCGATCGGCGCCGAGGAGGACGCTGATTGGGCACAGTAACGGCAATCTTCAGGACAAAGCCCATTCTGAACATTGTTAAGGATATGAAGAGTTACGCTCTTTCCAAAGTGCTGCTTGCGAAACTTATAAGCAACAGCCAAAAGTTCAAACGTATCCAGCTGATCAAGATCAAGAATGGCGCGCGCATCATCCACGGACAAAGCCGCGCAACCCTCAACCACTTCAAATATCTTAGAATATATATTTTTCAACATAATTGGGCACATTCTAGCAGAAAGTCAGGAGAAATGCCTTGCTTTTCATATTGTTTCCTTTATAGTTAGCCTAAAGATTACATTATGTCTACGGCGCACACATTCCATATCCCCGTTATGGGGACTTGTTTTACCATTGACTCACCTATCCGGGTGGCGCGCTACGGTATTTCCTCTGTTATCTCACTGGTGGATGACAATCTCATTGAAGACGTCCGCAAATTCTACGCCGAACATTACGGTGAAACGTTCACCCCTATCGAAAAATTTGACGATGACTGGCGCGCACGCCGCATCACAGAATATCTTAACCTGGTCAACCGGATCGTGGCCAAACAAGTCGAAGACCTTAAGAAAAGCGCATTTGAAAAAGGCACAGAGATCACAAAATATTTTGAATTCCTGCCTGAAACATCCCCTTTAAAAGAACTTTATAAAGAAATGCTCGCAGCCACAGATTTATCTGAAAAAACATCCTTACAAAACGAGTTGCGCACGCGCATCATTCCAGGGCGCATCGATGTCAATATCATGACAAAACTGGACCGTCCTAATGTAGACCGTGCAGGCAATCCCTTACCCGAAGAATTTTCCGACGCTTTAGCTGCTTTACGTGGCTTTGCACAAAGCACGGTCATATCCGCGATCGAGCTTTCCGCAGGTTTTAACCGCAGACTTTATACGTATATCGAAGAATTCAATGATTTCTATGCTGATGCCGCAGGAATTTTCAAAAAAGAGATCATCCTTAAAGTCAGCGATTATCGCTCCGCCATTACCCAGGGGAAATTCCTGGCAAAGAAAGGCTTGTGGGTATCCGAATTCCGGGTCGAATCAGGCCTTAACTGTGGCGGTCATGCCTTTGCAGGCTCAGGCAACCTTATGGGGCCCGTCCTTGAAGAATTCAAACAAAAGCGTCAGGAATTGATCGACCAGCTCACCTCGATCTATCACGAGGGGCTTAAACTCAAAGATAAAGTCATCCCGTCAATCGCACCTTCATTCCGGCTTACAGCACAAGGCGGCATCGGGACAACTCATGAAGACACGTTCTTACGACGTTATTATGGTGCTGTCTCAACAGGATGGGGATCTCCCTTTCTGCTTGTTCCCGAAGCTGTTCAAATCGACAAAGACACCATCGATAAACTTGCCGCCGCAGGTGAGAATGATATCTACTTAAGCGATGTCTCTCCGCTGAACGTGGCGTTCAACAACCTTAAGAATTCCATGAGCGAACTTAAAAAATGTCAGCTCATCACAGACGGGATTCCAGGAAGTCCCTGCCTTCTGGGTCATCTGGCTAATAATACAGAATTTACACAGAACCCGGTGTGCACAGCTTCACGCACTTACCAAAAACTAAAACTGGAAGCTTTAAAAGCTATGGGCTTACCCAAGGAAGAATACGATAAACAGTTTGCCAAGGTCACAGCCAAAGCCTGCATTTGCGCGCAACTCGGTGACGGGTTCTATAAAAACGCAGACCTAACAAAAAAGATCGGCACCTTCCCCGCCGTATGCCCTGGCCCCAATATCGCTTATTTCAATAAGCCGGTGAGCTTAAAAGACATGATCGACCATATTTACGGACGCACCAATATTATGATGGTGCCCACACGGCCACACATGTTCATCAAAGAACTGCGCCTTAACCTCGATCAATTCGCCAAACTATGCGCAGAAAAGAAAACAGAAGCATCTGGCAAAAAAGATGCGACCCTGGACGAATTCCGCCAAAATCTCGTTGAAGGGATCGCTTACTACCAGAATCTCGTGCAAACATTATCAGAAGAAACCGCAGCCGCCCGTTCAAAATTTCTCAGTGACCTTGAAGCCTGCAATAAACGCCTCGCCACGATCTAAAGATCCTCAAGACCACATCTTTAGCATTTCTCCATACAAGAAAAATACTGGATACATTGCCGAATGGATAAATATTTGCTACACTCAATCATTAAATACCTATCTTAGGAGTCTTGCATGCAATCACCGGATGTTGTTTTTGATCTCAGCGCTGTTATTGATGATGCCTGCTCTTCTTTACGCCCGCAATTATCTGGAAAGCCCGTTTCCACATGGGGGCATCTCCCGCAAGAGATCCCATTTCTATCAGGCGACCAAGCGCGGCTTCGAAAGATCCTCTTTTACCTCATGAGCCATGCGGCAAAGAATACACATAAAGGTGAAGTTGTTCTATCTGCCCACCATGATACCAACACTCCGGATGACAAAAAAGTTAAGCTGGTGTTCACGATCCAATATTCTTCCGAAGAAATTCCCAAGGAAGATCTCGCTGTTCTTTCTGTCCCTTACGGACAAACGCATCCGCCAAGGAATATCGCCAACGTCAGTCCTGAGCCAGATCTCGCAACAATAAAGTTCATGATCGAAGACGCAGGAGGAAAGCTCTGGCTGGAATCAAAGCCGCGTGTCGGCACAAAGTTTCTGTTTACAACCACATTTACACGCGGCCATATGTCGTCTATCGCCGCAACAGCCCAGCCCCGCACTCCATCTCAACGCGAGATCAATGTTCTGGTTGTCGAAGATAGCCCGGCGAATCAGGATCTTTTAAAAACATACCTTGGGATGCTTGACTGCAAAGCAGATGCTGCACAAAACGGGCTTAAAGCACTAACTTTACTCCGTAAAAATAAGTATGACCTTTGCCTGATGGATATTCAAATGCCTGTCATGGATGGGATCAAAGCCACTCAGATCATCCGTGCAGAGATCAGCCAAACCATGCCCATCATCGCACTCACAGCTGTAGAAGAAGAACGATCTTCCCTCCTGGCCGCTGGTATCACAGAATATATTCAAAAACCTATCAATCTGGTAACACTGCAGAATAAAATCTCCACCTATACAAAGTAATTTGTCCTCATATAAAAAAGCCACCCCATTACACATGGGGTGGCTTTTTATTAATTCAATTTTAAACCCTGCGCCCAACTCTTATCTTGTTGCCAAGGTCATGCTCGCAACCGGCGCATTTGTGACAAACAAACATTGACATCCATCAGGTTGATTCGGCGTACCTGTCGGAGAATCTAATTGGATATAACATGAATTCCCATTGTTAATCAGAATGGGGCCACGTGATTGTATCAAATAATACTGCGTATCGTTTCCTGGATTCATAAGTTGATAGCTGTGATTCCTCACTCCCGCACCACCCCAAGGGTCCTGCAAATTCTCATAGGTCACAAGCTGTGGTGAGGCAGTAACTAAACCATCCATGGATGTCCCCGAAGGATACGACCCTGTATTGATCTTATAACTTTCGACGGCCGCCTGCACTGTTCTTAATTCACTTTTAGCTCGTGTCATACCACCCTGATCCTGCATGCCCTTGATACGCGGGACAGCCATACCGATAAGGATGGCAAGAACAGCCAGTACGACCAAAATTTCCAGAATAGTAAACCCCTTGGCCAAAGCATATTCTTTCTCTTTAACCTGCTCACGGATCACATCTGGGAAATTCTTAAGGAGCTCTCTCAGATAAGCGTTAAGTTTTAGGCTGAGGCCCTGCAGCGCATAATCCAGAAATATGGTCACATCTCCGCTAAGACGTGCCGCATTCGACGCTTCAATGTATTCTTGACGCGTTTCATTATAATAATTTGCCAATAAATGCGCGATCTGAGCTGAGACACCCGCATTACGCAAAATAGAATACTGCAATAACCGCGCCGTGCTGCCATTGCCATCATAGAAAGGATGAATCGATACAAAATACAAATGCGCCACAATGGCTTTAATAAACGCATTACCCATTGCAGAACCCTGGTTACTCTCAAATGCCGAACTATCCAGCCAGGCAAATAAACGCTCCATATAAGCAGGTACGTCTTGACAACACGTCCCGACCGCGATCTTAACTCCCTGTTTTGTGACCGTCATCTCACCTTTGCGGTAATGCCCCGACGGCCTGGCCGGATCCTGGGGAATGTTAGAAAGAAGCTTCTGATGATATTTGAACGTATCATCGATCGTAAACGGGATCTGCTCTCCCGCATCCGCAATAGCAGAAACTTCGTTATAAAGAGCCAAAACATTCTGCCCTTTGATAAAACGATATTTTTGTTTCAAGGCCTCATCCGCATTACGGTCCAGCCAAACCGTGCTGATCGGATCACTCCACATGGTCAAATGAATGGCCTGACGTCTGGAGATCTTATGCTTATCCACCAAGCCTGTAATGCGATGACAAGCCGCCATACTACGTCCCAAGCGATCTAAATACTCTTTAGGCAAATCATCGATCTTAAACTTGAAGTCCAGACCAGGATAGTTCCGCGCAAGACCTTCATGAACACATTGATCCTTATCCATAAACACCTCCTAGTGAAAGACATGTATTAAATTTGAATTATAACAAAAAAGAAGCTTTAATACGAATTTAATTAGCTCTTCATATCGAATATGTCGTTAAAATTCTCGAATCAAAACCGCACAAACACCCACTTATAAATTAAAATAATAATAAGGAGAAAGCCATTGAACTGCCTCACAATATATGTTAACCTTTAAAAAGATGAAGCAAAGAAACAAAGCTTGAATTAAAATGAACAAAAGCAGAAACATCAGATATTATCTTTGTCAACCTGTTAGGAGAAGAATTTAAAAGATCATATTGGTATTCACAGCACAATCTGACAAACAATCTGGTACCCACAATTACCGGCTCATGTTCTAAAACAAGCCCTCGGGTGCGGGCGAATATGAGCGACGTGATTTGAGCAGCTTATAACGCCGAAATACATTAAAAAAGTAACGGGCCGTTTGGCATCCGTTACATTCAGATTGTGCTGTGGATCCTAATATTAGAATCAAATACAAAAGGAAAAGCTTGCAGAATATTTCATCGGCTCCCACATCATGCTCTGACAAACGCTTGCAGTACCCGCAATCACGGGTTCATATTCTTTTTAAAAGCCCTCGGGTGCGGGCGAATATGAGCGATGTGATTTTGGCGTCAGTATTACCTAACGCAAATAGCTTAAAATAATAACGGGCCCTTTGGCATCCGTTATGCTCAGAGCATGATGTGGTTTCTGATGCCAGCCCACCCCTCGCCATGAAAACTTCATTCTTTGACCAGATCACAGATCCCAAAAACATCCGAGCCGCCTACCTGGATCTTGCCAAAAAGTTTGACGAAGATTCCAAGACCGAGCGGTATCGCGGTGTTGACGGCCTTAATATCCCTGACCTTGATTTCACCTCCGAAGAAGTCATCCGAGAAATACGGGATGAGATGCTTGCTTTACGCGCGATCGCCCCTGCCTATTTAGCTACGACCCCAAAGAAAAATGGCAAAAAACGCAGCATTTCCATCTACCCTGTCAAAGAGCGCGTCAAAGCCGAGGCTATCTTCCGCGTGCTTTTTCCTTTCTTTGACAAGTATTTCTCCGATTTCTTGTTTTCCTACCGCAGCTCTCATCCTTCCTACTACGCGGCGCGCAGTGCTGTCCGCCGCTACAAAAGATATTACGGTCAGAACCATGTTCTTGTCACTGATTTCGTTAACTACGGGGACAGCATAGACCATGACCTTCTCTTAGAAAAAATCAAAACCCTTGGTTTTGACGATAAGACCGTCAAACTTCTTGAATTGTTCATCAAGACCAGGGTCCATGAGAACGGAAAACTGATCACACGCCCCTGCGGCATATTAAGCGGCACACCGCTGTGCGCCCTCTTGTCGAACTTCTATTTGGATGCCTTTGATAAATGGGCCGGCAAACGCGTTGCTTTCTACCGCCGCGTTGGCGATGACATGATCGCCATGGACAAAGATGCCACCAGGATCAAGGAACTTCATGCCAGTCTCCTGGAAACTGTCAAAACATTAAAACTTCAGATAAACCAGAATAAAGAAACCCTCATCAAAGATACAGAACCTTTCAAATTCCTGGGATACAGCTTCCACCACGGCCTTGTAGGATTTGATGAAAGCTCCATATCGAAAGCAAAGGCCAAATGGAAAAAAGAACTTTCAAGAATACCGGGTCTTAAAAAGGGCCTGTCCCAAAAGACCATTGCCCAAAAAATACGCGGCTTCAGGAACATGGACCACAGGAAAACAGGAAGTCCCGACGATGACTTTGGCAAGATCATCCAACAGAAGATACTCGTTGATGATACCCGCCAGATCAAGAAATTTTCTGATTCCCTCGCGGGAAAGCTCGCTACTTTCCTTTTCGGATACGATACGCCGCACAAACGACAGCGCGCGGCTCACATCATCAAGGATTCAAAAACGCGCTCTTTATTCGAACAATACCTATTCTTCCGTTTCAGAAAAAAATGATGTCAAAATATTACAAGGCCCGTCCATGCAACAACAATTCTCGACCTACCAAACGCGGCTGAACATCAGCCGCAACGTCAATCCAGTCAAGCTTGAACCTTACCAGCGCGCCTTTTTGCTTGATTGTTTTCGTAAAGCACAAGGAAAAATAATCCTATTGGTCTCACTGTTATTCATCCAGGTGGTTATGGAAATAGCCGTGCTAGTGCTAGTGCGCGGATCGATCCGGGAACAGGCCTTTAATGCCTTCCATCGCGGTGAACTTGTTCTAATCCTCGGCCTGCTTTCGCTCGGCATCGTTGTTTACCTGCTGATATCCTATTTCGCCCTGAAGATCGAACGGCAAACCGTCCTAGCCTTCATCAACAAGTTACGCCGGAACTGGTTCCTCCTTATCCTCGGACGCGCTGAAAGCGCGATGACCAGCGAACGTAAGGCCGCTTTTATAGCCAAAGCATCGTATCATTTCCCTCTCATATCGCTGGGCATCGACAATAGCGCCCTAGGGGCCATCCGCTGGGCATTGTGCGCATGCATTCTGCTCATTCTAGGAAGCACAGGCAAGATCTACCTTATGATAGGAAGCGTCACAATCGTGGCCTTGAGCCTCTTGTCGGGGATCGCAGCCTACTTCGTATCAAAATATTACGTTTCCCAGGAGGTAGCTTCCTACTCTAAAGTCATCCGGCATATCGACTCATCCCTTTCGGAATTTTCTTTCATCAAAGCATTCAAACAAGAACGCGCGGCTTTAAAAGGCCTGGATGCGCGCGTCGACACAGACACCTATTTCCGAATCCGAAGAGACATCTGGCTGCGCTATTTCCGCAAGATCATCTACACCTTTTTCTTTATTGCCGCCATCGGCCTGGTTGTCCTCAATATCTATCATCCCGAGATATTCGCCCAGCTTTCTTTCAGCAATCAAAACTTCAGCACAGGCATCATATCTCTTTATGCACTGAGATTATTCTTCGAAAGCGTCCGTACCGGATTGTACGTACCTCCTTTGATGCTAGGGCTAGCCCTTTCCATCCCAGAACGAATACCGCGCGATTCCGGGGAAAATGAAGAAAAACACTGGTCAAGACTAGAGTTCCGGTCGAATAAGACGAAACTTTATAACGAGGGAAAATATTACAAGAACATCGCCCTGCTCTTTGAAACAGGAAAACGATATCTCTTGATCGGAGAACCTCGCCAGGGTAAGACAAGCCTCGCCGAGCTTTTTGCCGGCAAAGCGCGTTTCAACAAAAATGGCTGGCTGGTAAAGATAGACGACGTGCGGCTAGATTATCGCCACTGGGTAAACCTGAATTCCGGCTCATTCTTCCTCTCTTCTTATTTCCATTCGGACAGAACCGTGGGCGAGGTCATTTTTGGAAAAGAAAAACAGCTCATTACAGCGGAAGACCTGTTTTCTGTATACCCCTGGGCTGAAAAACACCCGCTCTTGGCCATGGTCGTATCAAAAAAGAGATTCGTGGGCGAATCCCTGCGGCAGTTTGAAGCCAACAGTCCGATGCTTTTTGCGATCTACACACTGCACTGCCTTATCTGCAAACCTCGCCTTATCCTGATAGACAACCAATGGCTTGATCTCAACTATCCTGAGATCAACAGCTTGACAACCATCCTTCACCAGGGATTGCCTGAGTCGGCGATCGTGGCCTTTTCAAGAAATAATAATAATATCATTCCTTATAATAAGAAATATGAAATCAAAACCGACCATATCCAGGACCTCCAGGATAAGACACTCCCAATCTAGAATATATAAAGTGATCGCGGGGGTCTTTATCTTCTTTGCGGTGATGACCGCCACTCACTTCATCCTCAAAGGGCTGCTCCATGTCGGCCGCAACAGCGCCCAACAGTACCCCGGCGAAGACATTCAAGTGACACGGCCTCTGAAATCCCAGGTTTATTTCAACAATATGGTCGGCGCGACAGAACTGATCCAAGAACTCATCCAACGCATTAACAAAGCACAGCACAGCATCGACATCGCCATCTATGCGTTCAATTCACCCAGGCTGAAAAACGCTTTATATGCCGCCCATGCGCGCGGCATCAAAGTCACGCTGATCCTCAATAAATCAACCCGGTCCGTCAACAACATCATATTCTCTGACCTGCCACAGGGGATAACAACCGTTGATGCCGGAACCTATGACGCGCGCCATCGGAAAAAAACATCTTACATGCACCACAAGATCATCCTCATTGACCGGGGACATCCTTCACAGGAACTCCTGACCGGTTCTTTCAATTTCACTGACATTGGAGAGAAATACGTTCACAGCTTCTTTATCGTCACTCACGACGAAACCTTAATAACTCTTTATGGCAAGGAATTCGACCTGTTGAAAAAAGGGATCACAGGCATCGCCAAACTCGGGCATGAGTCTTACAATCCCTGGCTTGGAAAGATCCGCTATGCCAACGGGGTTGTTGAGGTGTGGATGGGGCCAGGATTCTCAAGGAATTCTGTAAGATATCGCATCCTTGAGCTCATTGACACGGCGCACAAGAGCCTAGACCTTATCATGTGGGATATCACCGACCGTCAAATTGCTCAGGCTTTACTGAAGAAAATCCTGTCAGGCGTCAAAGTGCGCATCGTAGCGGAAGACAGTGTTGCGGAGAACAAATTTTCCATTTTGCCCTATCTGACATCAGAAAAGAAGAAACACTCTCTGTCAAATCTAGAGATCATCCTTGATACCAAAGCTGCAGCCCTGATAACGCCAGGGCCGGAGATCCCAAAAGGTTTTAATCCCTACATGCACCACCATGTCATGATCGTTGACGAAAAGACAGTGGTCTTCGGGAGCAATAACTGGAGCACTTCAGGATTTTACCACAACGATGAGGATACCCTCATCACTGACAACGCCTATATCACGGGCGAATTCAAGAAAACCTTCAGCTTCTTTTACGAAACACTGAAATAATGTTCCGACGCCGACTTGACAAGCTCACCGTTGCTCCATGGTCATGCTGGCAAGTGGAGCATTGGTGACAAATAAGTGCTGGCATCCTGCTCGCTCATAAGGCGTTCCGGTCGGAGAATCGATCCCCACATAACAATACCCCCCGTTTGTGCCGGTCGACAAAGGCCCGTGAGAATAT
This sequence comes from Candidatus Omnitrophota bacterium, assembly GCA_903959815.1. GTDB lineage: Bacteria > Omnitrophota > Gorgyraeia > Zapsychrales > Fredricksoniimonadaceae > Fredricksoniimonas. The sequence goes on along the minus strand of CAJBYM010000077.1, from coordinate 7,048 downwards.
ATGAAATAATATTGCGACGCCCCCCCGGGGTGCAGGATGCGATAACGATGGTGCCATGGATCTTTTTCAATGCTCTCTGATACCAACTTGGGATTTGTTCCCCGAGCGTATAAAAGACTCACGTGTGTAGCATATTGCCCGTAAGCTATCTTGTTGGCTTCAACCGCGGCCTGGAGCGTTCTTAACTCGCTTTTCGCCCGTGAAATACCGGCCTGATCCTGCATGCCCTTAATTCTCGGCACAGCCATGCCAATAAGGATTGCAAGAACAGCCAGAACGACCAAGATCTCGAGGATGGTGAATCCTCGAGATCTGATCATTGTTATCTGTGCATGATGATTTTTTATCATTCTATCCTCAGGACCTACACGCAACCATCAGCTGATCATGTTTTTTGCGGCGTCATGCTCGAGATCGGCGCATTAGTTACAAATGCCCCCAGACATCCTGCCGGCTCATAGGGCACGCCTGTGGGCGTATCTAAACGAAGATCGCATCTCGTTATTTTTGTATCAGTAGGCACGCTCGGTCCTTGTGAATAAATGAAATAATACTGCGGATCCCCACCCGGCTGAAAATAATGATAGCGATTCTTCCAAGGATCTGTCCAATCACGCTCATTCACGATCTTTGGGGTTGTTTTACGCATCCATCCCTTATGTAAGGGATATGACCCTCGCGTGACCTTGAAGCTCTCTACAGCTGTCTGAAGCGTTCTAAGCTCACTCTTGGCTCTTGTAATACTGCCCTGATCCTGCATCCCCTTTATCCGTGGCACAGCCATGCCGATAAGAATCGCAAGAACAGCCAAAACGACTAAAATTTCAAGAATAGTAAAACCTCTCACCAAAATAAACTTTTTCGAACGACCAACAGTTTTCCCCATAAGAATCTCCTTATTCATTAGTTTATCCTTTTATAGAATCCTATTTTTCTAAAATCGAATCTGCCGACTGAATCTTTATTAAATAACAATAAAATAATATAGCACATACGGCCTATTATTTCAAATCAATACTCTCTGATCACCATACTTGTCAGGGGGGCATTCGTTGCAAAAACACACTGACATCCCGTGTTGTGCTTCAAAGCTGTTGTTGTTGCCGGAACATCAACTTCGAGATTACATCGCGACCCAAAATTCGGATTAGACGGTCCCGAGGAATAAATAACATAGTATTGTGGATCATTGTTAGGCGCGAAGATCATATAATCATTGCCCCAGGGATCTTTCAAATTTTCCGTACTTATCAATTGAGGACCTGACCCACTGAGCAGATCACTAAGCTGGCCCATACCACGCCCCCAACCCGCATCCTCACGTATCGGAAGGTAACTCCCGTTGTTTATTTTATAACTCTCGAGAGCCGCCTGTATGGCCCTGACCTCGCTCTTAGCTCGTGTGATTCCCGCCTGGTCCTGCATACCTTTGATACGCGGGACAGCCATACCAATAAGGATCGCAAGAACAGCCAAAACAACGAGGATTTCCAATATGGTAAACCCCTTGGCAAAAGCAAACTTCTCCTCCTTGACCTGAGCGTACAATGTCTCAGGAAAATCCTTAAGGAGTTCATCTAAATATGCATTTAATTTTAAACTTAAGCCATTAAGCGCAAAATTAAGGAATATCATCACGTCGCCGCTGCTACGCGCCGCATTCATGTGGATCATATATCCTTCACGATTTTCATTATAATAATTCCCCAGCAAATGAGCGATTTGCGCCGGTACACCGGCATTGCGCAGAATAGAATATTGCAAAAAGCGCGCCAGACTCCCATTGCCATCATAAAAAGGATGTATCGAAACGAAATACATATGAGCAACGATCGCTTTGATAAATGCATGCCCAACGTGGGAACCTTTCTTGCTCTCAAAGGCCGGGCCATCCAGCCAATAAAATAAAAGCTCCATAAAGACAGGAACATCTTTACAACAGGTGCCGATGCTCATATCGCCAATACGCATCGAGCTTTTACGAAACTGGCCCGACGGCATCGATGCATTCTGAGGGATATTCAACAATAACCGTTGATGCCATTTGAACGTTTCATCAATTGTGATCGGGATCTTTTCTCCGGCATCAGCCCTCGCGGCAATTTGATTATAAATGGCGGTTACATTATGGACTTTCGTCTCACGATACTTTTCTTTCAATGCCTTGTCCGCATTACGGTCCAGCCAAATCGGACTGATCGGATCGCTCCATAGGCTCAAATGAAGCATGGGGCGCTTTGAAATACGATGACGCTCAAGCAAAGATGTGATGCGTTCACAAGAGGTAATGCATTTGCTCAAACGATCTACATACTGCCGGGGAAGATCGTTGATATTAAATTTGAAATCTAAGCCAGGATAACTCCTCGCCGGTGATCCATGCTGGGCGCCAGTCGCTTTTTCATTACAAACCTCACTCATATCAGATTCCTTTCTTGCCGATCGATTCACTTCCACATCGTTAAAACTATTTCTTCCCCGTCTTCTATCAGAACAACAGCGCTCTCTCTGATCTCCGTGACTATGCAGCCATCGACCACTTCGCCCACACCGACATAAACATTATTAATGATTGCACTCGGCCGGGCTCCTCCCCATGTGACACCCGTCAAAACAAGAACTTTCTTGGCAGCCGCCTCCTTCTCCTTGACCTTGGTCTCCGCAGAAACCCCTTTAGCACTCACTTCAAGAGACGCCATCTTCGCTGCTTTAATCGCATTATCAGCCAAAACCTTAAGTGCTGTGAGATCAAAAGGATCCCTTAAACCCCACTCTTTATTAATAAATTCAACCGGTTCATCGACGTCAGCCGCGATCAATTCCTTCAGTTTTTTCTTATCAAAATCTGTCGTTGTTTTTAAACCAGCGATCTTTTTTGAAGATGCAGGTTTACGGCCTTTCTTAAAAACGCCGGGCAAGAAGATGAACCCTGCCACAACGATCAAGGCACATAAGACGATGATGGTTTGTTTATTTTTGTCCATACTCTTTACCGACGATCACAAAAAAACTTATCTTGGCTTTAACCTTCCGGGGATCCGCGTTATCCGACATCACCATTAAACTATCGACATCTATGATCATTTCAGGATCAGCCCTGACTTCATCAAGAAAAACCCCAAAATCTTTAAACAAACCACCTGCCTCCATATCAAAAGATGCCACTTTATAAAAAGAATCTTTTTCATCAACAATGTGCGCAGGCTCCAAAGACGTCAAATGAATGTTGTTCTTCATGGCCAAGTTTGTCAAACTGATAACCAGTGAAGAAGAATCCTTTCCTCGAATGAGCGAAGTGGTCTTATCTCCGATCTTCCTCTTCTCTAATAACTCTCTGGCCGTAACAAGCTCTTGAGCATAGGTCTTTTCTTGTTGATGCTCTTGATGGATGGCAATGCCAAAATATACAAATAGTCCACCCACCCCCAACACAAGAAGGATCCCGGCGCCTAAAAGAAAAACGGGCATGAGTTTCTTCGTATCAATTTTGATCTGCATCACAGGGCACCACCCCGCTTAACGTCCCCTTTTATCTTAAACTCAACCGTATCAGCCTTGCCTGCGGCAGCTTTCTTTGAAAAAAGACTGGCCTTGGTTGAAATGTCCTCTTGAAGCGCTTTAATCACCTGATCCAATGTAACAGACACTTCATTGGTCTTTCCCATAACAATGCCAGCAATAAGAATCGAATCTTTCTTCAATTCCAGCTGTGTTAAATAGACATTGTCCGGAAATGCACTGAGCGTCTTGAACAAAGCCCCAGCATTAAGACGGGATCTGATCATCTCCTTTAAAGAAAGCTCATCCTGAAATTCTTTCAACTGCGGCAAAAACGCCTTATACTCCTTAGAAACAACGGCTGTTTGTTGTGATGCCGCCATTTTTTTTGCAGACAGCCCGATATAAACACCACCTATCACAAGCACAAGAAATGCGAGCACACCCGCGATGATAATCCGTTCTAATGACTTTTTCTTCCTGTCTTTTAGGTGCGCCGGCAACAAGTTGATCCCTTTTAGATCACTCAAAGCCGCACCAAGAGCTGGCGCCAACCTGGGAGCATCCTCTTTATTTTCCACAACGCCATCAAAAAGAGATTCCACATCCAAAAGAGGATTCCCTAAAACAACCGGCATACCAAGCTCGGCACTTAAAAATTCCAGCAATCCTTTCATCCTTGCTTCACCGCCAAAAAGAATAATCCGATCTACCTTCCCCGAAAACATGCGTTCGCGATAATAATCAAATGAACGGGTTATCTCCTGAACCAACTGCTCAAGCCCGGGCCGAAGCAAAGACAGGACCTGCTGTGCTGGTATTTTCTCATTCACAAGGTAACCCTCTTCCAACGGGCAATACCGTATTTCTTCTTAATCTCTTCCGCTTCTGCGACTGTCAGCTCAACCCTTCCTTTATCCGTAAAGAATGAACGCGTCAAACTATGCGTCAGCGTAGCGCTTGTCACAGAGATCTGACGGGAAAGCTCCAAATGAGAATCACGATAAATATTCAACTCTGTAGCCAGAGATCCCATCTCCACAATCGCCACGATCTCATCCGTGCGAAGCTTAGATTTTCTAATAATATTCTCAACCGCAATAGCCAAAGGAATAATGGCCGTCACCTCGAGCCCCACCGGCCCTTCTGTCTGAAGATCACTGTTAGCCCCTGCCAAAGGCTTCGCCTGACGCAAAGTGAATTTCGCCAAGAGATTATCCACAGACATTCTGTCAATGACCGCGGTTGTAACGTTCAATTTCTCAGCACCATCTTGATTTGTACGTCCCGCAACCTGAAAATCAAAAATAGGCTTCTCAACATTAAACCGTTTGGAATTCGTAACAACCAAGTTCACCGCATGAAAAAGCTCTTCTTTCGGCATCAATGGCATGAGAATGCTCTCAACCATTGTTTGACGACTAGACAAAACACATACAATATCAGCTTTTTTTGTGTGAAATCTTGAGAGGACCTTCTTAAGTGCAGCAATGGTCAGGTTTTCTCGATCTCTTTCCTGAACAACACTAATCGGCTCAAGCGACGCCTTGATCAACGTTAACTTCCCATAATGCGAAGCAACCTGAACAACATTGACAGATGTCGAACCAATATCAATACCTATCACAGATCGCCCTTTACCCAGGCTATCCTGAAGCTTGAGCAGCTCTGGGCTTACCCCAATGACCTGTTTTGAAATTTTTGTATCTTTATCTTCCGACATAAACAGCGTCTCTAATTTTCACCCCAGGTGCCTGCAACGGGTGTCAGCGTTTTAGGTAAACCTGCATCAAAAATAAATTCCTGATGCACCGTTCTTAGAACTTCTTTACACAAACCTTGAGCTGTGATCAAAATATACTGGGGTGAATCCTGAACCCAAAACGTATAACTTCCCTGCTCAAAATCTTCATTCTTAGGATCTCTTGGATCAGATCCTGCCGGCGCCGGATAAGCCGTTGTCCGCCACGAAGCATCTGTTGTCCCATCTGGCGCAACGTTCAGCAAATACCACATGGCTTTATTGATGCCAGCTTCTGCTGCATAAAGAGCGCACACGCCATTTGATTGAATACCAGTATTCTTATTAGTAAAAATAACCTTATCCAAAAAAACAGTGACAAAAACAGCCAGCGTGAACATCACAACCATGGCAAGAAGGACAATGCTGCCGCGTGTACAATGAGTTCTTTTCACAAGCCCCTCGGCCTTACACTGGTGCGCATTTGAACCCTTGATCCGTTATTGACTTCCACAAGATCGATCGTGATCAAAGATCCCGTTTGGGTAAAAACCTCCGCCGACTCTATGTTTCTGGCCATCACAGCGCCCACACCTTGAGGATCCGTATTAAGACCTCTAAATAATTGATACGGAACCGCTTCTGATGCGCGATAAAGATGATACCGTGTTTTTATTTCACCTTCCCCTAAGTCTTCGGTAAGGTACACCGCATCTGCACCAATGCCATCAATGCTCTTGGCTTGACGTAAATGCTTTGCCATAAACTCCAAGGCTTGCGAAAGTTCAGTCCGGATATTAGAACGATTATCAGCCGCATCCCACGTACGAAAACAGGCTGTGAACATAAACATGACCGCGCCCACCAACACCGATGTCAGGGCGATGGTGATCATAAGTTCCATTAAGGTAAAGGCACGCCTATTCAATACCAACCGTCCCGCCTGCAGTTTCGATCGCGCTCTTAAGCGCCTCAGCTTCTGCCTGTGTGGCTCCATCCTTCAAAACACTGGGGGCTGTATCGCATAAATTCTTTGCTTCTGTCAGAGTAAGAAATAAAATATTACGGATAGCCTTGATCACCAAAATCTTACTCGGACCAACAGCCTGAAGCGTCACTTTAAATAAAGCCTGACTATTTACCGTAATGTCAACACTGGCGCTTGAACTCAAACCGCCAGGATCCGCCACAGTCAGCGTGAACGTATAGGTGTCAGCTGATAACGGCGCCGTAAATGTCGGCGTAGCGCTGGTTGAACTACTTAAAACAATCCCTGAAGGAGCACTCCAGGAATATGCTAAAGGATCATTATCAGCATCTGTCGAGGCCAAACCACTCAATGAAACTTGACTGCCGGGATTGACCGTTTGAGCAGAGCCCGCATCCGCAACAGGAGCAGAAGGCAATGGGGATCCATCACTGATTGAATTAGTCAAGATCGTCGATAAACTAACTTGTTCCTCGGATCCTTTAAATTGCCAATAAACAACAGCGGTTACCTGCTTAAGATTACCTGGATCAGGAGCCAACCCTGTAATTGTAACTTCACTGTCATAGAGAGTGAACATCCCACCCATATTGCTGCGAGCCGAAGCATAACCACTAACAGCTGCCCAGTTGGGAGCATCCTTGATCTGTTCGATCTTTTCCTGAGCCAAGGCCAACGCAACTGTCTTACGCTCAATGGTCTGATCTGCAACAAGACCTGATGACATCACACTGACCACGGGCACAATGCCGCCAACCAATAGCCCCATGGTCACAATAAGTTCTAACAATGTGAAGGCGCTGTTTCTTTTAATTCTTTAT
>CAJBYM010000076.1 GCA_903959815.1 Candidatus Omnitrophota bacterium | reverse complement strand
GCACAGGCTGAGGATCTGTGACCTTCCAATCTGCCCATTCACCAGGGCCTTCTGATAAATGCTCCTGGTAAATCACACCACCCGCTCCATTTGTAAAATTAAATGTTCCTTTATTTGAATTATCGAGTGGCAGTTTAACCGAACGGGTTGTCGCAAGCAAATCCGTCTCTTCTTTTGAGTTTTCAATGAATATGACCTTCAACTCCTGACCTTTTGTTTGAAATTCAGCTTGCTTCTCTTTCATGTACTGCTTTAACAGCTCATTGATCTTACCGTCACTGAAAAAGACGAGCGTTATCTGTTTTTTAACAGCCAACTCAATCCACCCATGCTCTTCTGTTTTTTTCTTAAAAATCTCCATCATTTCTTGAGGATCACCTGTTTTATTAGCAAAAATGTCATACAATCCGTCTGTTCCAAATAAGGCTAACCCACCGCTCGGCAACGCCTTAACTATCTCGTCTATGGATGACTCTTCATTGGTTGCTCCTTTAGAAGGAATATTAGCCAAGTCTTCTAATATCTCCAAAGCCTCGGTTTGGCTCCCTCCTTTAATGAGAAAATCAACCCCCGCCCCCCCCTCCTTTATATCTTCCTGAACTGCCATATTATTGACAAAAAATGGCAGATCTCCCGCCAATCTACGGACAGAACGTTTTAAGAAATCAATGTACTTCTTCCTCAGCACCGGATTAGATGCTAAAGAACCAGAAATATCAACCCCAACCCCAACACCTGTATACCCTCCTGAGAATTCCACTTCATAAGCACTCGCAACAGGTGCAAATTGTATGGCTTTAACATCTGTCGTATCTGCATACCCAGAAGCTTCGTACTTAGCACCATTATTATTAACGATGAATTTTTCTTTAGAACTTTTATTTTCAGCATTAGGAAATGCGAAAGGAAATAGTTTTGCTTTTTCATTTGTAAAAAGGGCCTCAGATATCTCCGAACTAAGCTGATCCCCTAAAAGCAAATCGGCTGTATAAACGCCCCCCTCCAACTGTCGCCACTTATTATTGCTTGCACTCCATTTGAATTGCCGATTTTGATCTGCTATCTCAAAATGAACATCTGCAGTATAAGCATAGCTCCTTACCAATATATTCAATTTTACAACACCATTAAAGTCTTTAACAGGGATCGTATCCACAGGTAACCCAGAGCTCGCCGCTTTGTTCCAATCATCCGGAGATACGACAAGACCATCAGGATTACTCTTAAAATCTGAAAAAAAGACTTGTCCAGACTTCGCTAAACTGACTTGTTTCTTTGTAAAACTCGGATTCTCGTTGGTCAAATAGTAATTCTCCGCCAAGAGATTGAGCTCATCCTTTAAATCTTCAAGGTCTCTCGTTGCACCACCTGTATAGTCTGTAAAAAGTCCATTAAAGGATCTCTTTGATTTCTCACCCGTCTTCTGTACACCGGTGATGTCAAACTGATTAGAACCCGCACGCAGATGAAGCCAATAAACAACTTCACCTCGATTATTCTTTATTTCCACAACATTTCGATCCAGCTTAGATTCCTGGGCAGCCTTAAAACTTGAAGTATCAATGTGCAACCCATTAAAATCTTTACCAAGAACTTTACTTTCAAGTTTTTCCATGGCCTTCACTTTACGCTCCAAGAGAACACCCGACAAAACATGCCCTTCACCACCCCCAAGATCATTGGAAGATGCCATCTCAATTTGATCAGCCCCGAATGTGTCACTGGCAGCACTGTTGTTATTAGCAAAAAGCCCCTGGGCAACGGACACCATCATGGCGACCATAACAAGCTTTCTTCCAAATTGATGAACAGCTTCCCGAACCAAGGCCATGGGCTTTGAATCAACCTTCTTGTGCATTTCTGCAAAATTAGCTCCACCTGAGAAATACTTGCGCGGGATCAACTCCTGGGTGTACTGGTCATACTCTTCCTTAATATAGTTGTAGGCACCCTTCTTGAACGCCTCCACATACTGCGCGAAGATCTTCTGTTTCACATCCTTGTCTTCAACATCAACACCTGCAACCTTATTCTGATCCGCATAAACCTTGGAGAAAATGCTGTCCTTAAGCCTCTTCTTGTACCATGCCGCCAAAATAAGAGACTGATAAACCTGCCTTAACTGCGCAAAGTTCTTGCCTTCATTAACTTCCTTTTCGATCACAGGCAACATCACACTGCGAATAATGCCTTTGGTCAATTCAGACGTGGATGCGGCTTCAGATGCATGTTCCGTAACAGGAGGCGTGTTTTTCTCCATGGCCAGATAATCAGATTCGAGCATGACCTTCAAATGGCTCTCGCCAATGAAAGCCACGCCATCATCTTCATAAACCACAGCCTTATCCGGTGCGATCCACACTTTATTGAACGTATCCATGGGCACATCGGTCGTCCCATAGAGGTCATAAGCTTGTTTATAAACTTCCTGCCAGAACGCCTTGCCAGGCTCGTTCTCGGGATACATCAAAGAGGATGTGATCTGCTTAAGGATATAATCCTGGGCCAACAGGTCGCGGCCCATCTCGGTGGTACCGAAGGCATCGGGCACAATACGATCCTGCTCATAAGGTGAAAGGTTAACCCAAAGATCTTTTTCAGGCGTTGTGATAGAAGCCAGAAAATACCGAATAAGCTTAATCGATTCCTCCTTGATCTCATCACCCTGTAAACCGCTCTCACCCGGGTCAACCAAAAAATCAAATTTGAAAGGATCCTGCGGGTCAACCTTGATCCCGCGCAAGACCACCGGATTGAACGCAGCGCTCAAACCTATCATTTGGCCCGCTTCAGGCAAAAGCAAGGCGGTCTGGGCATAAGAAGGCGCAACGCTTAAGACCACGAATGTCACAAGCGTTACAAATGAAATGATCTTTTTAACCCATGTGCCCCACATACGCGATTCCTCTGTTCATTATTGTCGACGCCCGCTACCTTCGCTTCAAGACAAGTATAGAACCAAAAAACAGGAAAAATGGCTCCAACAAAGGATTATTGGAAAAACGTTTTCTTGGAATTACATAAGATGTTGACATGCAAGAACTTATGATAATAAAAAAATATACAAAAAAGACAAATTCTTGCCTCTTAGACTTGACAGCCCTGATTTCCATTCACATTTATATATTAGGGAAGTGTGCTGCGTTCAGGAAGGATTCTTCAAGGCAAAGATCGCGGCCATGACTTTTTTAGCAACAATATCTGGCTCTTCATGGGGACCAAACATAAGGGGTTGGCCAAAAATGACCTTAACCGCATGCCGCTGAGGACATGCCTGACCTTTGGGAAGAACCTGATCTGTACCTTCTATATAGGTTGGCAACACAGGTTTGCCGCTTTTTACCGCCAAAAAACCAACTCCGGCTTGCGGCTTATCCCCACCACGCGTTCCCTGCGGGAAAATAAGCACAGGATAACCCAATTCAAGTTGATGCAGGAATTCAGTCAAAGCGCCCCTGTCCGCACGCCCCCGTTTGATAGGAAAACCACCGCCCGTACGGATCAAAGCCCCCAGAACAGGATTTTTAAACAACGAATCCTTAGCCATGAACCGCATCTGCCGGGGGCAAACAACCGGAAGAAGCATAGGGTCAATATTGCTTTCATGATTAGACGCTAGAATAAACCCGCCCTTGGAAGGGACATTCTGACGTCCATAAACCTGGCAGGGATAAAAAATAAGACTGACAATGGACACGAGCCCTGTCACCAGCCAGTAATAGATCGATCTGAGGAATTCAATCATGATTTTATAACTAATTATATTAATCTTGCTACTTGGTCTTGCTTCGTTCCTTCGCCGACCGCTTGTCAGCCCCAGCGAGGCTGACTGCGCTCGATGGTGCTCGTCGCTCTCTGGCCTGCCGGCCAGAACCGTGCCCGCGCCTCGCACCGACGTCGGCGATGGAACTGCGCAAGCCCGCGCGCAAAGCCTTAACTTCTTAAAGCGTCTTTGCCAGCTCCAGTGCGTAATTCAAAAGCTCCTTTGTGCGTTTCGGAGACTTTGATTCAGCATAAGCACGCAGGATCGGCTCTGTACCAGACGCACGGACCATGATCCAGGTCGTATCCTCAAGCTCCAATTTCACACCATCGTAATCCTTCACACCCACAACCTTCTTGCCAAGCACGGAGGTGATCTTCTTGACCGGATCAAGCGTCTTGACCTTTTCTTTTAGATTGATCGACGTCTTGTCATAATAATAACGGCCATATTTCTTCTCAACCTCGGCGAGGATCTTGCCGATATTCTTCTTTTCATAGACCATCATCTCCAAAAGAAGAAGCCCTGCCAGAATACCATCACGCTCGGGAATATAATCCGGAAGGCCCATACCGCCCGCTTCTTCGCCGCCGGCAATGATCTGTTCATTGAGCATCAGATCAGAAATATATTTAAAACCAACAGGAGTCTCATAAAGCTTGATCCCCATGTCCTTGCACATATTGTCGATCATGACCGTGCCGCAGATCGTCTTGACCACACCGCCCTTGATGCCGCGATTCTTGTAAAGATGCAGCGCCAAAAGTGCCAGGATCTTCTGGGGTGATAAGAATTCCCCGCCAGGAAGGACAGCCGCGATCCGGTCCGCATCGCCGTCGAGAACAAGGCCAAGGTCGATCTTTTCTTTCTTCATCTTGTCAATGAGCCCGCCCAAATACTGAGCTAAAGGCTCAGGCCGTGATCCGCCAAAACCCGGATTCACATCAGAGCGTAAAAGTTCAAGACGGATCGAGGTGCCTTTAAGGACATCCGCTAAAAGCGTTCCACCCGAGCCATGCATGACATCCTGCACGACACGGAATTTCGCAGGCTTGATCTTCTTTAAATTCACATAACCCTTGATGAACTTCAAATAATCTCTTTTCAGATCAACAACCTTGATCTTACCGTCGGAGACAGCCTTCTTGAAATCCACCTTCATAACCGGAGCAGTGCCCAGATACCCTTCAACCGCATCCGTAATATTCTTGCCCGCGCCACCGCCCTCAGCGGTCTTGATCTTAAAACCGTTATACTCCGCCGGATTATGGCTCGCCGTGATCACAACACCTGCCACGCATTTTAAGTCGCGCGTTGCAAGGCTCAAGGCCGGTGTGGGCAAAGATTCATGGGACAAGATCACTTCAATATCATTGCCTGCAAGAACCACAGCTGTTCTCTGGGCAAAATCCTTGGAAAGAAAACGATTATCATACCCAACGGCAACACGTACGACCTGCCCCGGGATCTTTTTTGCATCCTTGGCAACCCACACGGCCAATGCCTGGGCCAGGATCTCAAGATTCTCAAACGTGAACGTATCGGCAATGACAGCTCTCCAGCCGTCGGTACCAAACTTGATGACATCTTTAGGATTGCTACTCATAAAACTCCTTGTTGCGGATGCATGTTAATAAATTATGTTTTTGCCAGACGATGTTCCCTGATATAACCGAGGACACTTTCCGGGACAAGATACTGAATGGATTTCTCAAGCTCCAGACGCTTACGGATATCCGTCGATGACATGTCAATCCCATGCATGGTCAGCGCATGATACTTGAATTTTGCAAGCCCCCGCGGATACCCCGGACGATTGACCGACACAAACGTGCACATCTTCTTGATCTGATCAACATCCTTCCAGGTGTGGATCTGATTGATCGTATCTCCCCCGACAATAAAGTATAGTTTCGTCGGCTGCGGATAAAGCTCGCGAAAATATCTGACGGTATCAACCGAATAGGAACGGCCGCCCTTCTTGACCTCATAGTCGGAAACTTCGAAGGCGGAATTGTAAGCAACAGCCAAGCGCACCATGGCAATACGATCCTCGACAGAAAAAACCGTCGACGAACGCCTGTGCGGCGGCATACAGCACGGGATAAAAATGAGCTTGTCAAAACCCATCTCTTCCTGCGCGGTACGCGCCATCAAAAGATGCCCAATATGGATCGGGTCAAATGTGCCGCCAAATAACGCTATTTTTGTCATAACGATTCGCCTTAACGGCTCCTTTTGCGATCCTGCGGCATATCTGCGCCGCTCAACAGAGAGCGTCTTGTCCTAATAAGAAAGGTAAGCCGCTCTCTCATTCGCGGCTTCGATATGCCTGCGGCTCGCAAAGAGAACTTCCTAAGAACGGACCTGCCCATGACCATAAATTTTATATTTATATGAGGTCAAACCCTCAAGCCCCATGGGCCCGCGCACATGCAGTTTATCCGTCGATATGCCGACTTCCGCGCCTAGTCCAAATTCATAACCATCCGTAAAGCGTGTCGATGCATTCACATAAACACAGGCAGAATCCACACCCTTTAAGAATGCATCCGCTTCTTTCTTATCTTTGGTAACAATAGCATCCGAATGCCGCGAACCATAGGCATTAATATGATCCACCGCCTCATAGACATCTCTCACAACCTTAACTGTTAAAATAAGGTCTAAATATTCCTCGTGCCAATCCTGCGCCGTTGCCTTTTTCACATCAGGCACAATACGGCGCGTGGCCTCGTCACCCCGCACTTCAACACCCGCCTCACGCAAACGCCCGATCATCAATGGCAGAAATTTCTTCGCGATCTTAACGTCGACCAGCATCTTTTCCATGGCATTGCATGTCCCAGGACGCTGAACTTTCGCATTAAGACAAATTTCTTCAGCCTTCTTAAGATCAGCCTTATGGCTCACATAAATATGACACACACCCTTATAATGCTTCACGACGGGAATAAGGGAATTCTCTGCCACAAAACGGATAAGGCTCTCACCTCCACGGGGAACAATAAGATCCACGAACGCATCCATTTTTAAAAGCTCCGTGACAGCCGCACGGTCTGTGAACTCAACCAGCTGCAACGCTTGAACAGGAACTTTTGTTTTAGCCAGAGCCAGCTTTAGCACACGGTAGATCGCCTTATTGGAATAGATCGCTTCTTTACCACCTTTTAAAATCGCCGCATTGCCTGATTTCAGGCAAAGCGCAGCGCAATCCGCGGTGACATTAGGCCGTGACTCATAAATAATACCGACCACACCGATCGGTGTGCGGACCTTCTCAATACGTAAACCATTAGGACGTTTATATACCTGTAACAGCTCACCCACAGGGTCTTTAAGCTTCGCAATATCCAGGATCCCGTCGACCATAGCCTCAACGCGCTTATCATTGAGCATCAAGCGATCGATCAATGCCGAAGAAAGACCCGCTTTCTTACCCGCAAGAACATCTTTTCTGTTTGCCAGAAGGATAACCGCACGATGAATCCAAAGCGCTTTCGCCATGGCTTTCAGCGCCGCATCTTTATCTTTTGCTGAAACAAGAGCCAACTTTAAAGCAGCGGCCTTTGCTTCTTGGACCTGATTTAAAATTGTTTTTTGAATATCCATCTTAACTCTTCGACTTTTTGTTCTTCTCAAAGAAATAGGTACCAAGCGGCTCTTTATCCAACACGATCCGACGGATCACACCCTTGGTCTGGCCATTGGCAATGATACAAGGAACGGCCGCATCCGCTGCGATCTCAGCCGCGCTGACCTTAGTGATCATGCCGCCTTTAGAAAGATTCTTATCACGCGCCCCGCCCGCCACGCTCCTGATCTCATCGTTGATCTCGCGGACCTCATTGAACTTTTCGGTCAACCGGCCGCCTTCCTTCTTGTATAAACCATCCACATCAGAAAGCATAATCAAAAGATCAGCATGGATCATGGCAGCCACAAGAGCAGAAAGCTTATCGTTATCCCCGAACTTGATCTCTTCCGTCGATATCGTATCGTTCTCATTGATAACCGGAACCACCCCGCGCCCCAAAAGCACATTTAATGTATTGCAGGCGTTACGATGCCGTAACTGCGTATTAAAATCATCCCAGGTCAAAAGGATCTGTGCCGCAATATGGCCGCGTTTCTTAAAAAGATCTCCGTAAAGGCGCATCAAAAGGGCTTGCCCCACCGCAGCTGCCGCCTGTAAGGAAGGCGTATCCGTCGGGCGCGTACGCTCATTCAATTCGCCCAACCCCAGCGCAATAGCACCGGAACTGACCAGCACAACGTCAATGCCCTTATCACGAAGATCACATATCTGGTTAACGAGCGACTTGAGGGAAGTCGCATGCGGCTTCATCAGGTGGTCGGCCAAAAGGCTGGAACCAACCTTGATCACAACACGCTTAAGTTTGCGGGAAACTTTCTTGTCCATGGCTATTCAATAGGTTTTACAGCTGACTTAAGGATGCGGACCATCTCATCCACAAGCGCATCGATGCCTTTATGCTCTAAAGCCGACACCTGAATAATATCCACATCATACTTCTTTTTGAAGCGCTTTAAATGTTTTTTTGCATCCGGCAGGTCCATCTTATTCGCGACCACGATCCTCTTTTTATGCGCGAGAAGATCACTGTACTGCTCAAGCTCGAACACGATGGACTGATAATCCTCCAGCGGATCACGATCCTCGGTCCCTGCCATATCAATGACCTGCACGAGGATCTGGGTTCGCTCTGCATGTTTCAAGAACTTAATGCCTAAGCCTTTGCCCAAATGGGCACCTTCAATAAGGCCCGGAAGATCTGCCACAATAAAATTAAAATCATCGGTTTCCACGATCCCAAGCACCGGGTGTTTGGTGGTAAACGGATAGTTCGCGATCTTGGATCTGACTTTGGAAATATTGTTGATGATCGTCGACTTGCCCGCATTAGGAAAACCCACAAGTCCTACATCCGCGATCAGCTTAAGCTCCAGGCGCACGATCTTTTCTTCACCGGTGGTCGGAGGAACGACGGTATCACGGCGTTTATTACCAACTCCGCCGCGTCCACCCTTGGCCACAATGACCTGCTCACCTGGAGTAGAAAGGTCTCTGATAAGAAGCCCTGTTTCATCATCAAACAGGATCGTCCCCACAGGAACATGCAAAAGGCAATCATCCCCGCTATGGCCTGTCTTGCCACTCGAAGACCCATGGCCGCCGCGCTCTCCCTGATAATGCTGTTTGAAACGGTAATCGAGAAGAGTCTGAATACGGGGATCTGCAACGAAGGCAATACTGCCGCCATGCCCGCCATCACCACCATCAGGGCGCGGATATCTCATCCATAGGTCGCGGTAGTGGCTTTCGCAACCTTTTCCGCCGCCTCCTGCTTTGACATGGATCCGTGCGGTATCGACAAACGCCATAGGCGAAGACTACTTTGCTTCAATCTTGGTGATGTTAAGCGCCGTTAACTGCTGGCGATGACCAATGGTCTTGCGCGCGTCCTTACGCTTCTTGAACTTAAAGCTGATATCTTTATCATCGAGCAAATGACGGACGATCTTGGCCGTAACCTTGGCTCCTTTAACAAAAGGATTACCGACGCTCACCTCATCGCCATTGGCAACAAGAAGAACATCCGTGATGTCCATGGACTGGCCGACTTCGCTATCGAGCTTGGGGGCATCGATCATATCGCCTTCCTTGACCTTGAACTGGAAGGAGCCCACCTGAATAACTGCGTACATACTCAAACCTCCGGTACTGTGTTGTGTGATTTTCTTTGCTTAATAGCGCTACATTATATATAAAAGCTCATTTTTTACCACAAAAAAGAATTAGTCGATCCGAACCCGGCCCCGGCCATGGCAATAAGGACATTCCGCAAATTTCAAAGACTCAATGGTCTTGCCTGCGCGCTCGCGGGTCATTTCCACAAGCCCCAGACTCGAAATCTTGTTCACTTCAGTCTTGGCCAAGTCCTTGGCAAGTTCAGCCCTAAGAACATCGAGGACCTTGCGCTTATGATCCTCGCGGGACATATCAATAAAATCAATGACAATGATACCACCCAGATCCCTTAACCGTAATTGACGCGCGATCTCGGGGGCAGCTTCAATATTCACATTAAACGCCGCATCTTCAGGTGAAGCTGACGTCTTATACCGACCGCTGTTGACATCAATGACCGTCACGCCTTCTGTAGGCTCAATGACAATATGTGCACCGGTCTTTAAAAACACCTTCTCATCATAGATCCGTTCAAGCTGGCTAATGTGGTGGGACTGTAACATGGCTTTAAAAATCTGTAAAAACCGTTTTGGATAGCTCGATTGTATCCATGCTAAAATAATTAGCCCGGCAAAAAAAATAGCCGTTATCCAATCAGTTGATTGCCTGTTTATTGCCAATGGCCCTTGATGCTTAGGCGAAAGGTTGTTTGGTGTAAATATTGAAGTTGTTTCAACAAATTGCTTCTTTGGAGGTGGCGGTGTAATATGGTCGAAAATGCTGAAATCGTAATGTTTCCGCAAGGAATCAACGGTAGGAGGGTTGCTTTCGTTGGTAAGCGGGATGCAATAATCGAAAAAACCAACCGTATCGGTCAGCAATGGGTTAAACTGGTATCGGGTTACTGTATCGTTCATAACTTGC
>CAJBYM010000075.1 GCA_903959815.1 Candidatus Omnitrophota bacterium | reverse complement strand
GGGGCATCTGGGGTTTGAGCAGAACCGCAAATCGTTCCGTCATTGATAAAACCCCGGTCCTTTCAGATAAAGAAGAAATCATAAAGCTCATAGCATTTGCCAAAAAATCACGCGTAAGAACGCTTTTTGTGCAGATCTATCGTGCTAACTTGTCTTGGTTCCCATCAAAGATCGCAGATCAAAAGCCCTATGAAAGATGCTTAAAGAGTGTGGGTGAGGATCCTTTTGCACTCCTCATCAAGAAAGCCCACGCGAATGGCATAGAAGTTCACGCTTGGCTTAATCTTTTGACGCTGAGCAAGAATATTAACGCGCCTCTTTTGAAAAAATATGGTCCGGGTATTCTTACAAGGGATTTGAGTCCTAAGAAAACCATAGAAGATTATAAGATTGATCAGCAGTATTTTCTGGAGCCAGGCGATTTGAGGATCCGTAAAGAATTAGGGGATATGGTCGAGGAGATCCTTCGGGCGTATCCTGCTCTGGACGGCATTCAGTTTGATTATATCCGTTATCCTGATTTTCATCCGATCTACGGGTATACGCCTATGAATATTGAACGTTTTAAGAAAGCAACGGGCATAAAAGTGATCGAAGATAAGGATCTCATCTGGCAAGGATGGAAACGCGCGCAGGTTACGGACTTGCTTAAACTACTCATTGCAAGAACTCGCGCCCTGCGTCCCAAGATCCATATTTCGACGACGGGATGTATGTCTTATTCACGGGCGTACCATGAAGCATTTCAAGATTGGCCCTCGTGGGTTGAGACAGGGCTTGTTGAATTTGTAACAGTGATGAGCTATCCGGATAATGTTGAAGAATTTCAAAAGAATATTGCGGATGCTAAGAAAAGGGTGACTGATCTAAAAAAGATCAGCTTTGGCGTCGGAGCCTATAAATTTATTTCGACCCCTATTACGTTCACCCGACAGTTTGACCTGTGTGAGCAAATACCAAGCCGTGCATGCGCAGTCTTTCATTACGGAAGCCTGGTCCAAAGTCCTGCCCTGAGCGCGTATTTGATCAACACCAACCTAAAAACCAAGAAGTGATCTCTATAAAAAGACCCTTTCTAATTTAACTCAGTTGTGGCATATTATTAGTCTTAATTTGAATAGGAGAACATATGCAAGTTGAAGTTTTTGCGATCTGTGATGCGGCAACCAGTGATAATGGCAAATTGAATATCTTGGGATCATTTGATACCATTTGGGTGCGACAATTTCCGGCTGTTTATCCGCATTGTGCAATTGCTGTAAAAATGAGGTTCCAGGCTTCTGAGAAAGGCGACCATGCGATCATTGTGCGATTCATTGATGAGGACGGGCACAATATTCTTCCTCCGGCCAATGGGGCATTTTCTGTATCTATGCCACCTGATCAGCGCTCGACATCTGCGGATATCGTTTTGAATATTCAGGCATTAAATCTTGTTAAACCGGGTGAGTATGCCCTGGAATTATCCGTGGACGGTCATAATACGATCTCGTTACCGTTATTCGTACGGTCGGCCCCGCAACCCGCGTAAATTTTATGAAAAATCCTGATATTAAATTTCTTTCCGGTGATGAAGCTTTGGCGCAAGGTGCTTACGAAGCGGGCCTCGCTTTTGCCGCGGCTTACCCAGGAACGCCATCGACAGAAATATTAGAAACGCTCGCAAAGTTCCCGGAAGTCAATGCCCAATGGTCTGTGAATGAGAAGGTGGCTTATGAGGTTGCTTTCGGTGCATCTATAGCGGGACTGCGTTCTTTGTATGCATCCAAACATGTAGGCTTTAATGTCGCGATGGATCCCTTGATGACCTCTGCTTATATTGGCGTCAATGCAGGGTTTATCCTTGTTACCGCCGATGATCCGGGGTTGCATTCTTCTCAGAATGAACAGGACAACCGTTTGCTGGCCAAATTTGCCAAGATCCCGCTTTTAGAACCTTCGAGCCCGTCTGAAGCTAAAGCTTGTGTACCTTACGCGTTCACCTTGAGCGAAACATTTGATACCCCTGTCCTTATCCGTCTGACAACACGCATTGCTCATACTAAAGAAAATGTTGAGATCGGTGAGCGTCAGCATGTTCAACCGCGAGGATTTACACCTAATCCTGCAAAGTATGTCATGGTCCCAGGGCATGCTTTCCGTCGGCATATAGAGCTTGAAAAACGACTGGTACGTTTACAAGAAGAAGCGGAGGCAAGTCCGCTTAATCGCATGGAAATGAATGACCTTTCTTTTGGAATTATTACCAGCGGGGTTTCCTATCTTTATGCACGTGAAATGTTCCCTACAGCGTCGATCTTAAAACTTGGCTTCTCTTATCCATTTCCTGAGAAACTTATCCGTAATTTTGCGGGTCAGGTTAAAGATATTTTGATCATCGAAGAGCTTGAGCCCATGCTGGAAGAAGAGGTCGCGCGGCTTGGGATTAAACATCGCGCCCGGCATCCGAGTTTTCGCATTGGCGAACTTCGTCCAGAGGATATGCCTGCCGTTAACGCGGGTCAAGAACGCGTGTTTGAAACGCCGACAACGCGTAAGCCGGTCATGTGCCCGGGGTGTCCCCATCGTGGCGTCTACAGCGTCCTTAAAAAACTAAAATTGACAGTAACCGGTGATATCGGTTGTTATACACTCGGCGCTCTTCCGCCTTTAAGCGTGATCCAGACATGTGTTTGTATGGGGGCTGGCATTACAATGTTTGAAGGATTTAGTAAAGCTTTGGGTAAAGGTGTTGTTGGTGTGATCGGAGACTCAACGTTTGTCCATTCAGGCATCACGGGCCTTGTTAGCGCTGTTTATAATAATACCAAGGGCCTCATCATCATCCTGGATAATGAAACCACCGCCATGACTGGAACTCAGCCGCATCCAGCGACGGGAGAGACGATTAAAGGTGTGCCGGCCAAGCGACTTATCCTGGAAGATCTTTGCCGTGCATGCGGAGCTGATCATGTGGATGTGATGTCAGCTTACGATACGCCCGGATTAGAAAAGATCATTAAAGAACGCGCTCAGGAAGACGCGCTTTCAGTCTTGATCACGCGTACGCCCTGCAAGCTCATTGATCGTGTCAAGAAATCGCCGGTTCGTTTTATTGCCGAAGGTTGCCGTCAATGCGGACTTTGTTTAAATGTAGGCTGCCCTGCGCTTTCAAAAACAGAAAGTGGATTTATTCATATTGATAAGAATCTGTGTGTAGGATGTTATGTTTGTTCATCGTACTGTAAGTTTGGAGCTTTAAAACCATGAATGATCGTACGGTCAATATCCTTTTTTGTGGAACGGGTGGGCAGGGTGTGCTCAAGGCAGCCGAGATCTGTGGTGTGGCCGCCGTCTTCGCCGGGCTTCATGCCAAGAAATCTGAAGTGCATGGCATGGCACAGCGCGGGGGTTCTGTAGAATCGCATGTGCGTTTTGGCCGACAGGTTTTTTCTCCCATTATCCCGAAAGGCAATGTTGACATCCTGGTCCCATTCTACGCCGACGAAGAAGTTAGGCTCAAGGACTTTCTCAAGCCTAACGGAAAAAACCTCCTGCCGCTCCTCATTAAGTTCCGACAGGCGGGGACCAGCGTGCGTTACCTGAACACATACCTTTTAGGCGCCCTGGCCGCCTACCTGGACCTGCCGCCAGAGACCTGGGATAAGGCGTTGGAACAAGAATTCAAAACCAAGAACCTCGAGGAAAATAAACGGATCTTCCTGGAGGGATGGAAAGAGGTTAAACCATGATCTGGAATGAGAAGATTGAATGTGCCTCAGCAGCCAAGATCCGTGAACTTCAATCAGAACGTCTGCAGAAAATGGTCCGCTATCTTTGGAAAAATAATCCGGTCTATCGCTCCAAGCTTGATACTTACGATATTAAACCTTCGACCATTCAAAACATCCACGATATCAAAAGACTTCCGTTTACCGTCAAGGATGACCTGCGTGACGGCTATCCTTTCGGTCTGTTCACAAACTTTGATAAAACGGTCGAGATCCACGTGTCCAGCGGCACAACAGGCAATCCTACGGTCGTCGGTTATACCAAGGAAGACTTGAAGCTCTGGTCTGAAGTGATCGCGCGGTCCCTCGCTTGTGCCGGAGCTATGCCGAAAGATATTATTCAGGTTGCTTACGGTTACGGGCTTTTTACAGGCGGGCTTGGTCTTCATTATGGTGCGCTTGAGATGGGGCTTAAAGTTATTCCTTCATCCTCAGGTCAAACCAAGCGTCAGTTAAAGCTCATGAATGATTTTAAGCCGAGGATACTGGCTTGTACGCCGAGCTATGCGCTGTTTATGCTCGATGAAGCGCGTGCTTTGGGAATGGACCCTCGCAAAAGCTCCTGGGAGATCGGGATCTTCGGTGCTGAGCCATGGAGTGAATCCATGCGTCATCAGATCGAGAAGTCCTGGAATATGCTGGCCACAGATATTTATGGTCTTTCTGAGATCATTGGCCCGGGGGTATCCCAGGAATGCCATTTGAAATGTGGTTTACATTTACAGTGGGATGTTTTCTTTCCTGAAGTCATCGATCCTAAAACAGGGGATGAGGTTAAGCCTGGTGAGCGGGGAGAACTTGTGATCACGACATTAACGAAAACCGGGATCCCGCTGTTGCGTTATCGCACCCGTGATATTGTGACGATCAATTATGATAAATGTAAATGTGGCCGAACAACGCCTCGTATCAGTAAGATCCTGGGACGTACGGATGATATGCTCATTATTCGCGGCATCAATGTTTTTCCGTCACAGATCGAATACGTTTTACTTAAGATCGAAGGTACACAGCCACATTATCTCCTGGTGGTTGACCGCATCAACAATCTTGATTCACTTGAAGTTTGGGTCGAGGTGGATGAAAAGATGTTTTCGGACGAGATCAAGCAAATGCGCGCGCTTGAAGAGCGCATTAAGCGTGAGATCGAGAGTGTTCTGGGCATCGATGTGAAGGTGAAGCTCGTTGAGCCAAAGTCAATCGAACGCTCTGAAGGCAAAGCTAAGGCAAGCACACTGCAAGCTGAGGCAAGCACACAGCAAGCTGAGGCAAGCGCACTGCTCCAAAAGGAGCTTCTAGATAAATGAAAGCACCTCTTTTCACACCAAATCCTGAGATTTGACTACTTGTCACCAACACATCAAACCATTTTAAGAGTTTTGCAATAAAGAAAAAAAAACTCAGCGGGAAAATGGTTTTAAAACTAAAATGAGATTTAAAATTTTACAATAGGCTACAACTATACATATATTTAACAGAACATGTATAATAGTATATAACTATACATTAGTATATATTAGGATAGAATAGAATATAATGAGATACAATTGCATATAATTCCAAATAACTGTTTAAAAACTCTACAATGCGCTATAACATTGTTAAACTTACAATTGATTTTAAATTTACAAAGTTTTTAACTATAGGAGTTTCATAGTTTACAACAATTTACCCAGTTTTAAATCCCAAAGGTTGCATGTTGACTAGACTCAAAACATATCACAAAGG
>CAJBYM010000074.1 GCA_903959815.1 Candidatus Omnitrophota bacterium | reverse complement strand
TGTGAAGCGTCAGGAGGGAGGTCTAATGATGAGTATCTTTGAAATTCTAATTTGACGGGAGTTCTATCTTACGGCATACTGTGCACCACATATTATGAAAAAAACGCCGTTTCTCCCCATGTTCCTGGACGAAGTGAAGGCCAAGGGTTGGTCTGAGCTGGATGTTATTATCATTAGCGGGGACGCTTATGTGGACCATCCTTCTTATGGCACGGCTGTGATCGGCCGTTTGCTGGAAAGCCAGGGATACAGAGTTGGGATCATTGCTCAGCCGGATTGGCGTTCGGTGGAAGATTTTACGCGTTTGGGGCGGCCGCGACTTTGTGTTTGTATCACAGCGGGCAATGTGGATTCCATGGTCGCGAATTATACGGCCAATAAGAGGTCGCGCAGGGATGATGACAATTTGACCGGCCGTCCGGACCGTGCGTCGATCGTTTATACGACGCGTGTCCGTCAAGCCTTCAAGGGTTTGCCGGTGATCCTGGGTGGTGTTGAAGCCAGCATGCGCCGTTTGGCGCACTATGATTATTGGGACGATGCGGTGCGCCGTTCTGTTTTGATCGATGCCAAGGCTGATATGATCATCTACGGGATGGGAGAGAAGCCTGTGACCGAGGTGATGGCGCGCCTGGGCAAGGGTGAGGACGTAGCCTCGATCCGTAATGTGCGTGGTACGGTCGTGCGTGTTAAGCCGGCGGATATGCCGGCGGATGCGATCGTTCTTCCGTCGTATGAGGAGCTCAAGCAAGATCCTGTGGCGTTTAATACGGCTTTTCGTTTGGCGTATGAACAGATATCGCCCGATGCGGCCAAGAGTGTGGTTCAGTCGCATGCCGATCAGTTGGTCGTGCAGTTGCCACCGGTGTTTCCGATGACCTCGCAAGAGCTCGACGCGAGTTACGATCTTCCTTATACACGCCAGGCGCATCCGTTTTATAAATCTAAAGGCGGGGTCAAGGGCCTTGAAACAGTGCGTTGGTCTATTACAGCGCTGCGTGGTTGTCCGGGTGAGTGTAGTTTTTGCGGCATTGCGATGCATCAGGGCCGTGTTGTGCAAAGCCGTACGCCAGATTCTATCCGTCGGGAAGCTGCCGGCATGAGCAAAGATCCCGACTTTCGCGGGACCATCAATGATGTGGGTGGGCCGACAGCAAATTTATATGGGGCGCATTGCGGTCAGTGGGATGAAGGCAAGGTGTGTGTCCGCAAGAGTTGTCTTATGCCGTCGAAGTGTCCGTCGCTGGAGCTTGGATGTGCAAAAGCTTTGTCACTGTATGAGTCGTTGCGTAATATGGCAGGAATTAAACATGTGTTCGTGCAAAGCGGTTTGCGCTATGATCTTTTGCTACAACCAGAGGCTGAGAAATATTTCCAGGCATTGTGTGAACATCATATCAGCGGACAGATGAAAGTGGCGCCTGAGCATACGTCGGATAAGGTCCTCAAGCTCATGAACAAACCTGCGTACAGCCGGTATGAAGAGTTCGTGGCGAAATTTGAAAAGATCAACAGCCGGCTTAAGAACAGAACATATTTAGTGAATTATTTTGTGAGCGCGCATCCTGGTGCGCAGCTGGAAGATGCGTTTGATTGTGCGATGACGCTTTTGTCGCATGGCATGCGCCCCGAGCAGGTCCAGGATTTCTTGCCGCTGCCCATGACCGTATCGGCATGCATGTACCATACAGGCCATCATCCTTTGACGGGCAAGCCGGTTTATGTACCCAGGAAAGATACAGAACGGGCCATGCACCGCGCGCTCGTGCAGTCCCAGAATCCGGCGAGCGGGCCTTTGATCGACAAGGCGCTGCGCGTTTTGGGCAAAGAAGACGAAAAGAATAAATTTAAACCTAAAGGACGCACACATGATCACCGTTAATAATGTCACGCTGCAATTCGGACAGCGTAAACTTTTCTCTGATGTGAATATCGTTTTCTCGCCTGGCAATTGTTATGGGCTTATCGGGGCGAACGGTTCGGGCAAGTCCACGTTCTTGAAGATCCTTTCCGGCGAGATCGATTCGACGGCGGGTGAGGTCCTTATTCCGCCGGGCAAACGTTTGTCGGTCTTAAAGCAGGACCAGTTCGCCTTTGATGCCTACTCGGTCCTGACCACGGTCATCATGGGGCATAAGAAACTTTATGATGTCATGATCGAGAAGGATGCGATCTATGCCAAGCCTGATTTCTCTGATGCGGACGGGATGCGCGCCTCCGAGCTTGAGGGAGAGTTCGCAGAAATGAACGGATGGGATGCGGAGTCGGATGCGGGAAAACTTCTGGCTGAATTAGGGATCTCGACACCGATGCATACCCAGCAGATGTCACAGCTGGAGGGTGGAGAAAAGGTGCGTGTTCTTTTGGCACAGGCGTTATTTGGTAATCCGGATATTCTTCTTCTTGATGAGCCGACCAATCACCTGGATGTTGAGACCTGTATGTGGCTGGAAGAATTCCTTTCAAAATTTGAGAATACGGCGATCGTTGTTTCGCATGATCGCCATTTTTTGGATAATGTTTGTACCCACATTGCTGATATTGATTTTGGCAAGATCAAGATGCATTCTGGTAACTATACGTTCTGGTCCGAGTCAAGCCAGCTCGCGGCTAAACAGCGCAGTGATTCGAATAAAAAGATCGAGGAGCGCCGCAAGGAGCTCCAGGACTTCATTGCGCGCTTTAGCTCCAATTTATCCAAATCCCGTCAGGCAACGAGTCGCAAGAAGATGCTCGAGAAGCTGACCATCGAGGATATTGAACCATCGTCGAGAAAGTATCCGTTCGTGCATTTTGAACCGGAACGTGAAGCGGGTAATGATCTGTTGAACATGGATCATATGTCCAAAGCCATTGATGGACAGCCTATGTTCGCCAAGATCTCGATCACCATTGAAAAGGGGGACAAGGTCGCGTTTGTCGGGCCTAATGATCTGGCCAAGACGATATTGTTCCAGGTTTTGATGGGTGAGGCAACCCCTGATGCCGGCACTTTTAAATGGGGTTTTTCGACGAAGCGCGCGTACTTTCCTAAAGATAATACGGAATATTTTAAGTCAAACTTGAACATCATCGACTGGCTGCGTCAGTACTCCGACGAAAAAGCGGAATCATTTATCCGCGGCTTTCTGGGCAAGATGCTTTTTTCCGGGGAAGAATCGATGAAAGTGGTGAATGTTCTTTCCGGCGGAGAAAGGGTGCGCTTGATGCTGGCGCGCATGATGCTGCTTAACCCGAATGTGGTCATTATGGATGAACCGACCAATCACCTTGATCTTGAATCGATCTCTGCGCTCAATGAAGGCATGCAGCGGTTTAAGGGCACGATCCTTTTTTCGTCCCATGATCATCAGCTGGTCCAGACCGTTGCCAATCGTATCATTGAAGTTACGCCCAAGGGCGTCATTGACCGCGTGGGTACGACGTTTGATGAATATCTCGCGGATGAACGTATTAAGGAATTGCGGAAGGAGTTATACGATCTATGACATGGGATGAAATGGCGTGTGCGGTGAAAAAGTCGAAGTTGATGGAATTGCGCGGACAACAAGATCATTATCTTGAGGTTGTTGTGGGCACGGCCGATTTGCCGCCTGTGACCGCATTGTTGGATTCTTATTTTGGATCTCCGTTAAAGCCTTCCGGTGAGCGGGCTTCGGTTGAAGCTGAAGGTTATGCGCGCCCTTTTGGAGGTGTTCAGGCGGGGCAGATATTGTATGTTCGTAAAATTGAAAATGGGGTAGAGGGTGCTTTACTTTGGCCCTGGGCCAGCGGCCTTTCTGTAACTGTCAAGATTTTTAGTTGACAAACAAGTTTTCGTAGTGCATACTTACGCCTGAGCAAATTGGTGAAGTGATCTTGGACCGCAGGGGAAAGGAACACGCCCTGTGGTTTTTTTATTGGTCTGCCAGAATTTGCTCAAAATAACACTAACAAGGAGAAAGTTTCATGGTTAACGGTAAAGTGAAGTGGTTCGATGACAAGAAGGGTTTTGGTTTCATCACACCTGAGTCCGGCAAAGATGTATTCGTGCATCATTCCGAAATCCAGGGCGAAGGGCACAGAACGCTGAGCGACGGTCAGGCGGTTTCTTTTGAAATTGCCCAGGGTCCGAAGGGCGAACAGGCCAAGAACGTCGTTAAGCTGTAATAGCTTTTCAGTTCTGTAGGATAGCCCTCCAGCTGAAAGGCTGGAGGGCTTTCTTATCATCAGCGAAGGTTTTGTTGCTGATCAGTTCAAACTATGCGAAACACCCCCCATCACAAAAAATTTTATAATGGTCCGCACAGGCCGCATTCTGCGTCTTCGCGTCCCAATGACCGTCCGCGTCCGCCCAGACCTCGCGTTATGGATGAGGCTGAGGCCAAGTTCTTTGCCGGTATTCCGGTGGATCCTTCGCCGCGTTTGCGTCTGGAGAACGGGTCGTCAGAGTTGACCATGCGTTTTATGGACATGATCTGTCCGATCGGCATGGGCCAGCGGGGCCTTATTGTGGCGCCTCCGGGGTCGGGTAAGACCACATTCTTGAAACATATTTGTCAGGCTATTGCCAAGGCGTATCCGCAGGTCAAGTTGTATTGCCTTTTGGTGGATGAACGGCCCGAAGAGGTTACGGATTTTAAGCGCAGTGTGACCGCAGAGGTTCGTTCGTCTTCATCTGATCAGGACTATGAGCATCACGTGACCATTGCCGATGAGCTTATGCGCCAGGCGATCCGTGAGGCTGGTAACGGCGAAAATGTTGTTGTTCTCATTGATTCCCTGACGCGTTTATCCCGTGTGCATAATGCGGAAAGCCGTAACAGCGGCCGGACACTTTCAGGAGGTGTGGATTCACGGGCGCTCGAAGTGCCGCGGCGCATTTTTGGCGCGGCCCGCAAGATCGAGCATGGCGGATCACTCTCTATTTTAGCGACTATTCTTGTTGAGACGGGTAGCCGCATGGATGAAGTTATTTTTGAAGAATTCAAAGGCACGGGCAATATGGAGATCGTGCTGTCGCGTGATATTTCCCAACGCCGCATTTATCCGGCGGTTGATATTTCCAAGAGCGGAACCCGCAAGGAAGAACTTTTGATGGACCCTGTTGAACATAAAAAGATCCAGATGATCCGTCGCTCGCTGGCTGATCTCAATGCGGTCGAAGCGACGCAGGACCTTGTTTCACGCCTCATGAAATTCCCCACCAATAAAGAACTCCTCGATAATATTGGCATCTGACATGGACATACAGACTCTCGGGCTCTTACAAGAAGCGTCAAAGAAACGCGAGGAGCTCAAGGCTTTTACGAATGCCCTTCGCCTGGTCAATGGTTTTGGCGATGAACTTGATGGCCTTGTCCTGGAACAGCACGGATCTCATTTTGTAGCCCAGATCTTTGACGAACGCTGGCTGCATGAAAAAGAGACCTTGATCGCCTTTGTTAAAGACCGGGGTGCCTCGTATTTCATCATTAAGGACAGGACGCAGGGAGCGTCTTCCCAGCCTGATTTGATCAAGTTCGATGTCTGGATGCCGGGTGAGTCTTCGACGGTGGTTGAAGAGTATGGTGTGAAGTTCAAGGTGGATCTGAATGACACATTGAATACGGGTTTATTCTTGGATATGCGGGCTAACCGTCATCGGGTGGCCGAGATGAGTGCGGGCCGCAAGGTCCTCAATCTTTTCGCCTATACCTGTGCTTTTGGTGTTCACTGTCGGATGCATGGGGCGGCATCTGTGGTTAATGTGGATGTAAGCCGCAAGATCCTTGAACGCGCACGGGTGAATTATGAGCTTAATGGCCTTGTTCCGGAGAAGAATGAATTGATCCGAGCCGATGCCGTAGAGTATTTGGAGCGTGCGGTCAAGAAAGACAATCGTTTTGACATGATCATTTTAGATCCGCCTTCGTTTGCGCGGTTTGAAGGCCGAACATTCAGTGTTAAGAAAGATTTACCGGACGTTTTGGGGATGATTGTTAAGGTTTTGAATCCTAAAGGCGTTCTTTTTGTCGCGACCAATCACAGTGAAATGCTGCATTCGAACCTGCAAAATATTATTAAAGGCGCTGCCCGCGGTCGTTCTCTCAAGAATGTCCAGTGCTTGGGCCAGGATCTGGATTTCCCCGGAACAGGCTTTATGGCCGAAAGTTGTCTGACTGCCGTTCTTGCAGAATTGTGATCTCAGGCTTGAATAGGCCATCGATTTGTTTTATTATCATAAATGTGGTATATTTCTTTTAAGTTTTTTTAAAGGAAATTATGGAAAAAACAAAATTCAAGCTTTTAATAAGCCTTGGCTTCTTACTGTTTTTCAGCACACGCCTGTGTGCGGGGCAGGAGGTTGCTTCATCTGATCAGGGCCGTCTTCAGTTGGTTAAAGCTGAGTTGGACCTTTATGACCAGAACAAGGAGCAATCTTCTTCTGTCGGGCATGCTGCGCCCGAATCTCTCTCTAAAAAACCTGTGAAAGAAGTATTGAGCAAGGTCAAGATCTCTGGCGCGATACGCGCAGCGATTGGCCTTGAGTCTGATGGGCATGCGTTTTTTACACGGGCAAATGCAGACCTCAATGAGCGCAACTACCGTCTTTTAACAGACAAGCAGCTTAATAATTTCAGCAATACGTATGATCCTGCGGTTTATTCACGCATTAAGGTTGTCGTTGATGCCTTGATCCAGGATGCGGTTGGCATGCATTTGAATGTTACAGTTGATCCTTGGAGTTTTACCGGTAAAACGGCGAATACGACGGTGACAAGTAATTGGGGTGATCAGGCTGATGTTCAGTATCTTTTTTGGGGTAACACGGGGTATACGGTCAATCAGAATTATGTGACGTCCCGTTTTGGTGATTCTTTTGCCATGCCTGAGATCAAGGTTAAAAAGAATCGGGTCCCTGCGACGATCGTGAATGGTTCATGGACGGATAATTGGGGTGGGGCGCATAGATTCAGTATTCCCGAAATGAAGATCGACTACACGTTTCAGCCTGTGCGGGAATTGTGGTTTGATCTTAAGCCTACCGATATTTTATCGATGCGCGTGTTTCCCATTGCTTATCAGGATCAGGCGTTATCTTCCGATGATCCGCTTAAGTTATCTAACAATAAAACTTATTGGGAAGAGAGCCCATGGCTGCGTCAATGGAGTGCGGGCAACTTGAATGCAGGCGTGACGCCCAATGTGTATACGCAGGGTTATTGGGATCGTTCATTGGCGTTCTTTACCCGTGATTCAGACGGACAGCGCTTGACTGCTTTGCGCGGGGTTTCCATGAAGTTCACACCCAACAGTGATACGACTTTGGATGCGGTCATTGCTTCGCCCAAGACGCTTTGGCAGGAGTACAGTGAAGCCACGGCTGTGCCGGGCAGCGTTCGTCTTAAGCATTTCTTTGATGATGATATGTATTTGGGTGGGTTGCTTAATATGCATCAAGGGCTGGTGAATGGCAAGCAGGATGCGGAGAATTATGTTGAGAGTGTGGACGGGGGCATTATCTTGATGGATGGTGTTAAGGCTCTTGCTCAGGTGAGCACTTCACAGAGTCATAATGATATGCTAACGCCCTTTTATGATACGAAAAAGAGCGGCCAGGCTTATTATGCATCGATTGAAGCCAGTCCGGACAAGAACCAGATCTTGCAGCGAGATTATTATTCTTTGCAGCGGACTATGGGGCAAAAGACTTTTTATAAGACAAAGCTATATTTTGCAAGGATGGACAAGAATTTTGAGTCGAGTTTGGCGAATTATCATGAAACACGTGATGATGCGTTCTGGAGTCGACATTTGACATTCTATCCGTCCTTATACCGTGATATGCCCGGCAATGAGCCGACCACATCAGAGGCAGATCAAATGCCCTTTGCGATTGGTAATGGTATTGATCAGGGACGTGAAGCTGTCGGCTTGCGCGGAGATGTTGTTCTTGATGATGGAAGGCTCAATGGTATGGGCGATGTGCGCCGGGTCAGGACCACGGATGGTAAATATGTGGAGACTGTGGCGCGTACCGCGTGGACGCATAAGACAACGAATAAGCTGACCACCAAGGCGCTTATCTTACATCATAATTTGCCGAATACACATGGCGGTGTTGATCCTTTCATCACCGATGGTAATACCGGGGAAAATGTGCTCAATGATGCTGTGCCTGATGGTAAGGATCCAAGTTTGACAACCGGAACTTTAGGCGCGCGCTATGAAGTTACGGATTGGGCCGTCTTAACGGGTGTATGGGAGCACACCAATGATTTTACGGTGGCTGCGGATAATTTCCCCCAGGGCGTTTACAATTCAGCCTATTCATCGCAATATTGGGACGGGGCTAGGAAGTTTTATAAGAATCAGCCACTGGTCTATAGTCAGCAGTATTTTGATCAGGCTCCGTATGAGTTCCATAATATTCTAAAGTACGGGCTGCTTTTTAAGCCAACGGATGTGTGGAATATTTACATTGATTATACGCGTAATCCCAACAGGTTTGCGGGGAACATCGACGACAATATGAATCATTTTGGTCTCGAGACCAGTTATGTTCCCAATAAGCTTTTAGGATTTTTTGCCAGGTATACATTTTCGAAATGGAATGATATCAACACGCTTTTGAATGGACATGAGCTGCAGTACAGGTCGTATAATAATCTTTTTCTGGAAGCCCGTTATTTGCCGTTGAAGGATAATAAGTTCACGCTTCAATACGGGGTTGGCCCTGCGTATACGGTTGACACGTCATTATCAAATCCGCAATTGGCTTATTACGCGGCACCGGTCTTGACGACGGAGCATGTTGTCCGGATGATCTACGAGAGAAAATTTTAAAATCAGAAAAATGGCGCCCCCTGGGGGAATCGAACCCTCATCCCAAGCTCCGGAGGCTTGTGCTTTATCCGTTAAGCTAAGGGGACAGCGAAAAAAATAATAACATAATTGCGCAATCAAAGGTAAAAAATTAGGAGGTTGTTATGGTTGATGATAAAAAAAATGTTGAGAAGCAGGGTTTCTTCGCGCGTTTGATGGATTTCTTGGATAAAAAGATCGAGGCAAAAGCCAAGAGTGGCGGTTCGTGCTGTTGTTCTTCGAAGTCCAAGGACGGAGAGAATAAGAAATGCTGTTAAGTTTTTCCCGATGGTTTGTTTTTGAGGTCTTGCGCCTGGATCCTGCTTCGCGTTGGGGCGGTATGGTTCAGTTTTTTGTTTATGATACGATCAAGATCACTTCGCTTTTAGTGGTTCTGATTTTTATCATTGGTATTATCCGCACGTTCATTCCGGCACGACGTATTCGTCAGTTTATGACCTTGCCAGGCGGGATGGGGTATCTTGCCGCTGCGCTCTTCGGCGCCGTTACGCCGTTTTGTTCCTGTTCGTCCATTCCGATCTTTTTCGCTTTTCTTAAAGCCGGCGTGCCCTTGGGGGTGACGTTCTCCTTCTTGATCACATCTCCGCTTGTGAATGAATATGTATTTGTGCTTATGGTGGGATTCTTTGGCTGGAAGATCGCGTTGCTTTATGCGCTTAGCGGTATTCTTCTCGGGATCGTATGCGGTGTTGTTCTCGGACGGATGAAGTTGGAGCCACAGCTCGTTAAAGATATTGCCGAGATCAGCGATCCTGATCAAGACCATGGTTCTTTTATATGTTTTAAGGATCGTTTGAAATTCGGATGGTCTGAGGCCATGAGTATTTTAAAGAAGATCTGGATCTGGGTGTTGGCGGGTGTCGCGCTTGGCGCTGTTATCCATAATTATGTGCCACAAGCCATGATCGATACCGTGATGGCAACAACCGGAGTATGGTCGGTGCCGCTTGCAACAATCATTGGCGTTCCGATGTACGGCAGTTGCGCGGCCATTGTTCCTGTGGCTGTGGTGCTCTTTCAAAAAGGCGTGCCCTTGGGGACTGCGTTGGCATTTATGATGGCGGTCAGCGCGCTCAGTTTACCTGAGGCTGTTATGTTGCGTCGGGCCATGCGGCTACCCCTTATTTTGATATTCTTTGCTGTTACAACAGTGGGGATTATTGTGACAGGGTATGTTTTTAATATGGTACAAGTATTGTTGATCAAATAATGAGGAGGAATGATCATGCGTAGAGCCGTAATTCTTATTGTGATCTTGATGTTGTCGACATCACAAGTGTTCGCTGCGCCAGCTTATGGCACAAGAATGCCTGAGAGAAATAAGTTCTTTGGTGGTCTGCAGTATTATCAGATCTTTGAGCGTGATCTTAATAATGATAATGGGAATATGAAAAGTTCTCAGGAGCACATTCTTCTTTCGTATGGTGTTACGGATTGGTTCTCGTTGGATCTTAAGGCCAGCATGGGAACGATCGAACATCATGCTATTGACGGGACAAAAGTAAAGTATGACCGTCCCTTGTGGGGTGGTGGTTACGGGTTTAGGGTCAGGCTTTATGAAAGCGGCGCGCTCAAGGTGGTCGGTGGTTTTCAGCATATCAGCATTCATCCCAGGACGGTTAAGCGTAATGGTGAAAAGAATAATGCGATCCTGGATGATTGGCAGGGCTCTGCGCTTGTTTCTTATGATCTTAAAAAATTTACACCGTATACGGGTTTGCGCTATGGCGCGACAGATTATTTGCATCGTTTGAATAATGATGCGAATCGTGTCTACGTCGATGAGGATCGGCGATTTGATGCGGTGTTGGGTGTTGATGTGCCGCTCAATGAAAAAGTGTGGATCAATGTCGAAGGGGCTTTTGGTGGCGGGCAAGCACTGGCGACAAGTGTGAATTTCAAGTTTTAACAAGTAATTCAGGGAAGTAATTCGGGGACACACACTTAATTCTTTTGAATTAAGCGTGTGTCCCCTAATTGCTATTTATTGATATGAATGATCTTCGCCGGCGGGAAGCCATTAAAATAAGTAGATGAGGCGTGTGAATAGGCGCCGATGTTCTCCGCATAGACCAGATCATGGATCTCAAGCTCCGGCAGTTCGGCGGATAGTGTAATGGTATCCAGCGCATCGCAGGTTGGACCAAACACGGCGGATATCTGCTTCTCGCCTTCTTTGAACGCTTTCACAGGATAATTGCAGTGATCGAATATTTGTCCTGAGAACGTGTGGTAAACACCGTCGTTGATGTAGTAGCAGGGTTTTCCATCCCGAACAGCTTTGCCAACAACCTTGGCCACCACCGTGCAGGCATCAGCGACCATGAACCTTCCGGGTTCTGCGAGTAAGTGCATGTCGGCCGGGAACAATCTTGGTATTTCGCTGTTCAGTTTTTTGGCCAGCAATTTGAAAGCTTTGACTTTCTCGTCATACTTGACGGGGAAGCCGCCGCCCATATCCAGAATGATCAATTGTTTGTTCAGCCGCGATGAAACTTCTTTGATGATGTTCGATGAAAGTTGCAGGGCCTGGATGTAATTATTGAAGTTGGTGCACTGGCTGCCGACATGAAAGCTCAGGCCTTCAACCACAAGGTCCATATTAAAAGCTTCTTCGATCAGATCCACAGCTTCCCCCGGAGATGCTCCGAACTTGGAAGATAGTTCGACCATGGAACCGGTATTAGGAACCCGAATTCTTAAGACAAGGCCGGCTTGTGGCGCATGTTTTTTTATTTTCTTAAGTTCTTCGCTGTTGTCATAGGTGACCAGCGGTTTGTATTTGTCCAAAGCTTCCAGTGTTTCAACAGGTTTGATCGTGTTGGCGTAAATGATCTTGTCCCAGATGAAATCCTGGCGTTCCTGGTCGGGAAGGTGTTTGATGTTCTCATGCACCAGCATGAATTCCGGCATGGACGCCACGTCAAAGCTTGCGCCCATATCGTACAAAGTTTTGACTATTTCTGGGTTTGAGTTGGCCTTCACCGCATAATAAGCCTGGACTCTGGGCAAGTGCTCTTTGAATTCGCGGTAATTCTGTCTGATCTTTTCATGGTCGATGACAAACAGCGGCGTCCCGTGTTCTGCCGCGAGTTTCTGCATCAGGATCTTTTCATCTGCGGTTAACCTGTTCCCGGTGTTCTTGACAGTGGTTTCGGCCATTTTATTTCACCTTAAGCTATGAACGTGAAGTTCTTGAATTGCCACGGATCTTTCTGATCCAACTTGTTCGCGGAGTTCTCCTTGAAATAAGTTTTTCTGTTCTTCAAGGGGGTCCAGTCGTAAGCCTTAGAAACGAATTTACCAAGGTATGGTTTGGCGACTTTCAGCACAAAGTCGTGCGGCAGGTCATCGGGGAGGCAGAAGCCTTTTTTAGGATTCTCTATCATCCACATCGCCGCCGTGATGATGCCGAG
>CAJBYM010000073.1 GCA_903959815.1 Candidatus Omnitrophota bacterium | reverse complement strand
TGCCTATGCCGTTAACCGCTGTTCAAATATTATATGTGAATTTGGCGACTGATGGCCTTCCTGCGCTGGCGTTGGCTGTTGATCCTCCAGAATCTAATCTCATGCGCCGCAGGCCGCGTGATCAGCGTGCTGGGATATTCTCCCGCCCTGTTGTCATATTGATGATAGCGGGAGGGGTGTGGTCGACGATCATTAACTTGGGGATCTTTTCATGGGCGATCAAGTCAGGGATGCCTATTAAAGAAGCCATGACCATGACGTTTGTTTCGCTGGTTTTGATTCAGTTCTTCAAGGCCTATAACTATCGTTCTGACAGGGAGTCGATCCTTCAAAAGCCTTTTTCCAATAAGTGGCTCAATATGTCCATATTGGGGGAGTTGATTATTCTGGTCCTGATCGTTTATGTACCATTTCTGCATAAACCATTCGGTACATTTAGTCTTCCCATATTTGACTGGATGGTCATCATTGTCTTGTCTTTTACGGTTGTGCCGGTGTTGGAGTCGGTCAAATGGATGATACGTCGCGGGCTGTTTGGGAATGGTTAAGGAATTTTTCATATGGCGATATTAGATAAGATAAAACGGCTGGTACGGTTATTGTATCTCAAGCTTTTCAGGATCAACGACACTCCGCTGAAGATCGCACTCGGTTTCGGGTTGGGAGCTTTTGTGGGGGTGATGCCGGGGATCGGTCCTGTTGTGGCCTTAATGCTTGCGTTGCTTTTGCGGGTCAACCGTGTCGGCGCTCTTTTGGGCAGCATATTTTTTAATACCTGGGTTGGTTTGATTGCGTTGCTATTGGCTGTCAAGGTTGGTGCATTTGTCATGGGGCGTAACTATCAGGATATTTACGTTGCATGGACCGGGATATTCAAGGGTTTTAAATGGGAAAAGTTATTTGATGTGTCAGTTTATGATGTGCTTTTGCCGATTGGCGTTGGCTATTTGATCATTTCATTGATTTTTGCGGCAATCGCAGCGACGGTTGTTTATGTGCTTGTTCTGCAAATAAAGAAGAAGAAAATATTCAAAAGTTTATAGTTTTTGATGGAAGGAGATGCGTTTGTTGTGTCGAATGAATTAATGCGGCTGTTTCTTTGTCTGAAATTTTATGTCATAACAAAAGGAGAAAAAGTATGCCAACAGAAATGTTGTATTTGGTTCTAATCGGTATTGTTGTGTTTCTTATTTCGGGGATACGGATCGTCCGTCCGACGCAGCGTGGCCTTATCGAGCGTCTTGGTAAATATAGTCGTTTTGCCAGTCCTGGTTTTAATTGGGTCGTGCCTGTTATTGAGGTTATTTATATCCTTAATGTCACGGAGCAGATGATCGAGGCAAATCCGCAGGAGATCATCACCAACGACAATTTGAATGCCAAGGTTGATGCTCAGGTGT
This sequence comes from Candidatus Omnitrophota bacterium, assembly GCA_903959815.1. Lineage (GTDB taxonomy): Bacteria > Omnitrophota > Gorgyraeia > Zapsychrales > Fredricksoniimonadaceae > Fredricksoniimonas. Next base: position 16,154 of record CAJBYM010000073.1, on the reverse strand, counting down.
ATTTCAAAATCCGTCCTGATGAGCAGAGTGTAAAGAACGCGGTTTACAATGTACAGAACTGTCAGTATCAGATTGTCAATCTGGCCAGGACTACATTGCGCAATATTATCGGGACGATGACGCTTAAGACAGCCAACAGTGAGCGCGGCAGGATCAATTCAGATTTGCATGCTGTTCTGCTCAGAGAAACTGAAAGTTGGGGCATTCAAATTGTACGCACGGAGCTTAAAGAGATAGATCCACCGAAAGATGTTCAGGAAACCATGAACAAGGTCGTCAAGGCCGAGAATGAGAAGATCGCGGCTATTGACTTCGCGACAGCAACGGAGACTGTGGCCGATGGTGCCAAGCGTGCCGAGATCAAGAAAGCTGAGGGGATCAAACAGGCGAAGATTCTGGCGGCAGAGGGTGAAGCCGAAGCGATCCAGTTGGTTAACGAAGCGGCAGAGAAGTTTTTTGTGGGCAATGCCCAGCTTTTGAGACGGATTGAGATGGTTGAGGCTGCCTTGAGAATGAATGCTAAGATTGTTGTTCCGACAGGAAGCGATCTGGTTAATGTTATCGGAGAAATGGCCGGGATTCTTCCGGTCAAAGCTTTGGATAAGAAATAAGGTTTTGCATCAGCGGTTCTTTAAAGAGTGAAAAGCCCTCTTGTTCTTATCCGTATGGGCAAAACAGGCGGGCTTTTTACTTCTTACGGAGTACTGTGTTAAAATATTCATACATTGATGTCATTTTAGTGTTTGGGTAGAAGTTGCCAGCCGGTTACGCGCGTAAGCGTTGGTGCAAAGATTGGGGGCAGATTTCATTCGGTGAAAGAATTATGATCATAACTCAACATGTAACAAAATACTTTGGTGGTTTTCCAGCCGTACAGGATGTTTCTTTTGAGATCCATCAGGGAGAGATCGTTGGCTTTCTTGGCCAGAATGGTGCGGGTAAGACTACGCTGATGCGCATTTTGACCTCGTATCTGCCAGCTTCCTCCGGGGTTGTGCTGATCGACGGAGAAGATATGGCCGGGAATTCTCTTTCTATTCGTAAGAAGATCGGCTACCTGCCTGAAACGCCACCCCTGTATACCAATATGACCGTTAAAGATTATTTGAAGTTTGCGGCGGAGATCAAAGACGTTCCGGTCAAGCAGCAGCGCCATCGATTAGACAAGGTGTTAGAAGAATGTCAGCTTGTGAATGTGCAGGGTAAGGCCATTGGAACGTTGTCTAAAGGATATAAGCAAAGGGTTGGGATTGCGCAGGCGATCATTCATGAGCCTAAGATCCTTATTTTGGATGAGCCGACCAGCGGGCTTGACCCGATCCAGATCCTTCAGGTGCGAGATCTCATCAAGAACTTGAGGAACGAGCGGACTGTTCTGCTTAGCACGCATATTCTTTCCGAGATCGAACAGATCGCCCAGCGGGTTTTGATCATCCGGGCCGGACAGATCATTGTTGATGACACGTTAGACGCTCTGTTAAGCGTACCTGGTGCTGCACCCGATGGCCGGTCGACGCTGGAAGATGTTTTCGTTCGTTGTCATCAGAAAAGCCACGAGGTTTCCGGTGAATAAGATATTGGCTATCGCGAGCAAAGAATTGTCAGTGTATTTCAAGTCGCCGATTGCCTATATCATTCTGATCCTCACGATCGCGATCTTCAATGTTTTCTTTTTTACGATCATTGACCAGGAGCGGGAAGCTTCCTTGAAGAGTGTTTTTCAAGTTATGGAGTTCATGTTTATTTTTCTGGTGCCGATTTTGACTATGAGGATATTTTCCGAGGAAAGATCAACTGGCACGATTGAGCTTTTGATGACGGCCCCTTTGAGCAACACCGCGATCGTTCTAGGGAAATATATTGGAGTTTTGTTCTTTTTCTCGATCATCATCGGCATGACTTTTGTTTATTACGGCATCGTTGAATACTTCGGGCAGCCCGACCGGATGACAATATTTATAGGCTATGTGGGGATTTGGCTGGAAGGGGCGTTTTTTCTTGCGGTTGGCATGATGACATCTTCTTGGTCGTGCAATCAGATTGTTTCGGCGATCACGTCGTACGCCATTCTATTCTTGATCTATTTTTCGATCAGCTTCATCAAATATTTCAGTGGCCCGGCAGAGGCCGTCATACGACAAATGAGCACCTGGACGCATTTAGAGAATTTTTCCTCAGGTCTTATTACCGTAGGGGACGTTGTGTATTATTTGAGCGGCATATTGGTGTGCCTGGCGTTAACCCGATTCAGCATAGAAAACAGGTTGTGGCGTTAAATGAAAGATAGAAATTCAGCTATTTTGTTTGGATCAGGGGTTTTGGCCGCCGTAGCGGGGGCGGCATCTATATATATTGAACAGCAGGTGGGCTTTGTTGCGGCAGGTCTTTGTTTATGGGGAGTTGTTGCATTAACCATTGGCGCAGTCCGTTACATCCGGGCATCTTTGTACACCCGGACATTATTTCGCTGGAAACAAGTGATCGTCATTCTGTTGATCATTGTTTTTTCAGTAGTTTTCTTTGCAGGGATCAATTATGTCGCCGCTCGCTCTTCATATCGTTGGGATGTAACGCAGTCAAAGCAACACACATTGACATCGAATACGACCGGATTCATCCAAGGCTTAAAACAGGATGTGCACATAGCAGCCCTTTATGTCGGCATTCCGCCTGTGTATTTGCAAAATTTATTTAAAGAATATGAGAGAGCTTCAAACAGAAAGATCAAGACCGAGATCATTGATCCCATTGAGCAGATCGGTTACGCAGCCCAATTTGGCAATGTTATCAACAGCAAGGAAAATAAGGTCGTTGTTCGTTCCGGTAAGGAACGACGGGATGTGGACTTCACGCGGGACCCTTTGTCTGAAGAACAATTAACCAATGCTATCGTGCGTGTGACGCGGGAAGAACGGCACGCTTGTTTTCTTACCGGGCATGAGGAATATTCATTGATAGATAAGGGCGATAAGGGTTTGGCCATTTTGGCAAAGTTGCTGGAAGCCAATCATATATCTACCCGGGAAGTCATGCTTGGCATTGAAGGTAAGGTTCCTCAGGATTGTGATGTGCTCATCGTGGCTGGTCCGCATAATGAGTTTATGCGGAAAGAAGAGGTAGCGATCGAAGAATACTTAAAGAATGGCGGGGATGCTTTGTTTTTGATCGAGAACGTGGTTGTTACCACCCCTGAGAAGCCGCTCACAGAGGAAGAGCGCCATAAGAATCCTTCATTGAATAATATTCTCAATCAGTGGGGTGTGAATGTTGAGGAAGATGTTGTTGTTGACCTTGTTAGTCATGCGGGAAATGATGTCGGCAGTCCGGCTACCCGAAATTACGCGGCGCATAAAGCACTTACAGAGGGATTAGATTACACATTCTATGTTCGCCCTCGCTCGATCACAGTCTTAAAGGATCGGCAGCCATCGATCAAACTCGCCCACATTGTGATGACAGCGCCAGGGGACAAGAGTTGGGCCGAAACCGATAGGACATTAAAGGTGGCTTTTGACCCGTTAGTAGACACGATGGGGCCTATTCCGTTAGCGTTTGTTATCTTTGAAGAAAAGAAAGCTGAGATGCTCTCGGATACACGGATCATTGTTTTTACTGATGCAGATTTTCTGACGAACATTTATATCGATCAATATAGCAACTCCAGGATGGGGCTTAACGTTATCAATTGGCTTGCGGAGTCGGATGCCAAGGTTTTTGTTGATAATAAAGAGATCAAAGTCGAGCGTTTAGATCTGACAAGTAAGCAGCGGCGTCAGGTTGCGGCACTTCTTTTTCTGATGCCATTGCTGATTGCTGCTGGCGGACTCTTCGTGTGGATGAAGCAATAATGGCAAGTGATTATAAGATTGGCGATCGGCCGCCTTTTTTTGTTTTAAAGCAACTTGATCGCACCGACGTTATTTCATTACAGGAAATGGACGAGTTGATCTGTTAACAAGGCATGGAGTTGTAAGATCTATGGTTAAATCCCAGTGGTTAAAGTTAGTCGTGGCCTTGATCCTGCCGCAGGCCGCGGGGGCGATCGGCGGTTTATTCTCGGCGGTGAATGTGCCGACTTGGTATCAAACGTTAGTGAAGCCGCCTTTCACGCCGCCGGGATGGATCTTTGGTCCGGTGTGGGGGATACTTTATCTGATGATGGGCCTGGCGTTTTTCTTCGTTCTGATATCGGAGCAAGGTAAAGACAAGGTGCGATTCGCGTCAGGATTATTTTGTGTGCATTTGCTGCTTAACACATTGTGGTCGATCTTGTTCTTTGGTTTGCACAATCCTTGGCTTGCGTTCATTGATATCATTGTTTTATGGGTCATGATCACGGCGCTGGTTTTTGTTTTCTGGGACATCAGAAAACTCGCTGGAGCGCTCTTGATCCCTTATTGGTTATGGGTTTCTTTTGCCAGTGTGCTGAATTATGCGATCTGGCGACTAAATTGAGGGGGATGTAGAAATGAGGAATGTTATAACATTCTTGTTGGTATTTGCGATAACGGCTATAGGGCCGGCCATAGCGGAGGTGAATATGCATACGATCTCAATGTCGCTCAACAGTGGTGAAACCATTTCTCTGGTTGATTACAAAGGCAAGGTCGTGCTTATTGTCAATACAGCTTCTCGATGCGGATTTACTTCGCAATATAAAGGGCTGGAGGAATTGTATCTGCGGTACAAGGATCGCGGGTTCGTTGTCCTTGCTTTTCCCGCTAATAATTTCATGGGCCAGGAACCTGGCAGTAATGAAGAGATCAAGAGTTTTTGTGAGCTTAAGTATAAAACCACGTTCCCTCTGTTTGCGAAAACCAGCGTCAAGGGAACGGACATTAATCCCTTGTTTAAGTATTTGACAGAGGATTCTCCCTTCAAAGGCCCGGTGAGTTGGAATTTCAATAAGTTTCTCGTCGACGGCCGTGGTCAGGTCATAGCGCGTTATGAGAGCGGTGTTAAGCCGTTGGATCTTGAGCTTGTTGAGGCGGTTGAGAAGGCTTTGTCCAAGTAATATTTTACTGATATAGAACTCCGCATGATATGAAAGGCGGGTGTTATGGATTTTGTGCTCACAAAGAAAATAAGTCTGGGTATCAGCGCCTGTAACTTTGGCGCCAAGTTCCGTTATAACCGGGCTGGGTGGGATCGCGTCGAAGGTCTGGGTCGTGAAAAAGATGAATATTCCTGGACGCCGGTATGCCCAGAGGTCTTGGCAGGATTAGGCGTTCCGCGACCACCTGTTAAATTGTCCGGCGGCAGCGGGGATGACCTGTGGGCGGGCACCTCAAAAATGAAAAACCGGCTGGGACGAGATGTATCTGAGGCGGTCAAGGCGGCCTCACTGGCCTCAATGGACGCACTTGATCGGGCAGGTGTTGATGCCTTTTTATTCATGGAAGGGAGTCCCACCTGTGGTGTTTATCGAACCACTTTAAAAGACAAGCGCTTGGGGAAGCCGCCGGGTGTTTTCGGTTCTTTGCTATTAAAGCAGCGCCTATTTCTGATCCCGGTGATCGACCTGGACAGTCCCTGGAAATGGTGGGACCATACCCGTCGCGTGCATGCGTTCGTATGGTTAAAGAAGCTTGAGATCACATCCAAGAAAGATATTTACGAGGCGTGGCACGCGCTCAAATTCATTTGCCAGGAGATCGATCGTCCTTTAGCCGACGATATTGGCCGATCTCTGGCTGCATTGCCCGGGAAACTTGAGACTACTGATATTGAATTGTGGCGTGGCCGTACGCTGGATCTTTTACGCCGGCCATCAATATTAAAGCGTATCCAGTCAGTCATGTTCAAGCATTACGCGCATTATCGCAAGCTCTTTGGATTGAAAGTAATCGAAGCTCAGGCTCCGTCAGATATGCTGGGTAAGGCAGCTTTTGTGGCCGAACTTATGAAGATGGAGCGTAAAGCCGCAGAACAAGGGTATCAGTTTGCCGGGAGGCCTGTTCTTTATAAGCCTGGCCGTTAGTAATTAATTAAAGGGACACAATACTTAATTCTTAATTTATGAAGGTCCATGTGAAAAAGAATAATCTAGGGCTTGTTATTTTATGGATTGTGGCTTTTAATTTGGGATTTGTTCCTGATGGTAATGCAAAGTCCCGGGATGTTCGGGTTCTTAAGCACGGGGCAGGTCAATGGGAGTTGCTGGTTGATGGGAAGCCTTATTTCGTTAAAGGTGTTGTTTATAATTTCTGGGTCGTTGGCGATGATCACAATACTGGCACTTTGAGGGATTGGAGTGTCCTTGATACAGATAAGAATGGTCGTGTAGATGTAGGGTATGACTCCTGGGTTGATAAGAATAGGAACAATGTCCAGGATGCCGATGAGCCGGCCGTTGGCGATTGGCAATTGTTGCAAGAGATGGGAGCGAACACCATTCGTGTTTATCAGATGCCGAGTGCTGACCCGCGGATCGAACATCTTTATATCGACCAAGGGCAGAGGCTTACTTTTGCGCATCCTCCGAATAAAGAAATTTTTCGTGATCTTTATCAGCGTTACGGGATCATGACCATGGTTGGTCATTTCTTTGGTGAATGGACGATCGGCTCTGGGGCGAAATGGGAGCAAGGGACGGACTTTACCGATCCTGGGCAAAGAGAGAACTTGCTGACGGGGATCCGGGTGATGGTCGAAGAGCATAAGGATGAACCATATACGCTGATGTGGGTGATCGGGAATGAAAATTTTAATCCCTGGGATCAGGATAATGCCGAGAAGCAGGTTGAGGCGTATCTTTCATTAGTCAATGAAGCGGCAAAGTTGATTCACAAGCTGGACCCGCATCACCCGGTGGCATTGTGTAACTGGGTAGATCGGAATATTGAGCAAATGTTGAAATATTGTCCGGCCGTAGATATTTTCGGCTTGAATTCTTATTCGCGGCGCTTTGATCCGGTCTGGCAGAAGGCGCGTCGGGATTTTGATCGTCCTGTTTTACTAACGGAATACGGATTACCGGCCATTGTGGCTGGTAAAGAAAACGGGATCGTTCAGGCGCGGTATTATGAGGAAGCATGGGCAGATATTGTGGCTAATAAGTATGGTGGGACCGGCGTTGGGAACAGTATCGGTGGCGCATTATTTGTCTGGTGCGATCAGTGGGCGCTAGCGGGCAATCCCTGGCAGCATGACAGCGGTCAATGGATGGGTGTTGCGGGGGTGGAATGGTTTGGTGTGACATCACAGGGCGACGGATCAAAAAGTCCGTTCATGCGACAGTTGCGGGAATCCTATTTTCTTTATCAGAAGATGTGGAAGGAATAGTTTTATTGATTGATCGGAGAGGGGGATCATGGTCTTAATGGCTAAAGATATTGTTCGTTGTCCCTGGGTTAATCTCAATAATGATCTTTATGTTGCTTACCATGATCATGAGTGGGGACGTCCGGTTCATGATGATCATCGACATTTTGAAATGCTTACGCTTGAAGGGGCTCAGGCGGGTCTTAGTTGGGAGATTGTTTTAAGAAAACGCGATCATTATCGTAAGGCTTTTGGTAATTTCATTCCCGAGGTTGTTGCTTCTTATCGAGCCACGCATAGAGAAAAATTAATGAATGATCCGGGAATAGTGAGGAATCGGTTAAAGATCGAATCGACTATTACTAATGCGCAGGCATTTCTTGAAGTTCAAAAGGAGTTCGGTACATTTGATAGGTATATCTGGGGTTTTGTGGGGCATAAGCCGATTAAGACTCAATTGCGCAAAGCGGGTGATTATCCCGTACGCACAGAGATCAGCGATGCCATTTCAAAGGATATGAAGAAGCGCGGTTTTCGATTTGTTGGCCCTACTATCACCTATGCTTATATGCAGGCGATAGGGATGACCAATGATCATGTGTTGTCTTGCTCATTCCGTGGATAATCTGTCGTCATGAAGTACAGCCTTCTGAAGCTTTGGGTTTGTTGTTGGATGTTGGCATGTTATCATGAAGAATGATCAATTGAACAAGTGTGGCCGTAATCCTTTTGCGAGAACGATTTAATACAATGTTACGTACAACAAAACATTTAATGACTGAAACCGATCCGCAAAATCTCGGCGAGAGTGATGCGGAGGTGTCTTTTGTGGGCAGGTCTAATGCCGGGAAAAGTACGCTCATCAATATGTTATGTGAAAAAACAAAAATGGCGTATGTTTCGCAGGTCCCGGGAAAGACAAGGACGATCAATGTGTATGAGGTCAGGCCGTACCGCTGGATGGTCGATCTTCCCGGTTATGGGTATGCGGTTGGATCAAAATCTGAAAAGGCGCAATTGGGGCCGATCATAGAAGGGTATTTGACGAGCAGGGAGAATCTCCGCATCGTATTCATCGTTCTTGATGTTGTTGCCGGTCCGACGAAGCTAGATGTTTTTATGATCAACTGGCTTATTCATTATGAATATCCTTTTCGGATCATCGTTAACAAGATTGATAAGGTCGGGCCTACAAAGCTTGATGTGAGAAAGAGGGAGATTGCCGGTCAGCTGGTTATCGGTGTGTCTGATATTTTCTGGATTAGTTCAAAGAATAATATCGGGGTAGAGGCTTTACGGAAAATGATCGTGGGATTATTGGGTGTTTGAAATTGTTTTTATGTGAAGTTATCTATGGATAAGATCCTTGCAGCCTAATATGCGACAAGGATCTTTTATATTAGAAGGGATGCCCGGATGTTGAAGCAGGTCGTATTTCTTTTATTTATTCTTACAAGCATGGTCCCCGCATGGGCTGAGACTCAAAAGACGGACACATACTTCTCAAAAATGGAGGGGTGTTTTCTTTTATATAATATGAAGACGGGGGTGCTTGAAAAGGTCATGGGTGAGCAGCGTTGCAAAGAGCGGTTCTCCCCGTGTTCAACGTTCAAAGTCCCTTTGGCGGTCATGGCGTTTGATACGGGGATCCTTAAGGATAAGGATCAAGTTTTAATGTGGGATGGGAGTAACAATGAGAGAGAAGTTGCGAACCATGATCACGACGCCAAGACCTGGATGCGAGATTCCATTGTATGGTTTTCACAAAGGTTGACGCCGATGCTGGGGGCAGGAAGGCTGGGCAAATATCTACATGTTTTTCATTATGGCAATCAAGACATGTCAGCTGGAATAACACAGGCATGGCTTGTGTCACCGGATATTCATGGAGCGGCATTAAAAGTTTCGGCCTATGAGCAGCTGGAATTTATGAAAGGGTTATGGGCGGGCACCTTTGCCGTGTCGCCACGTGCCATGCAAATGACCAGGGATATTATGTATCTTGAAACGTCACCCCTTGGGTTTAAGTTAAGTGGTAAGACGGGGTCAAACTATTATAAGCATGATAAGAAACACAGGTTGGGCTGGTTCATAGCGCATATTGATAATGGATCCCGGGAGTATATTGCTGTTATGAATTTCAGTGATCTTGAGCCGACGGATGAGGTGTCTCCTGGTGGGCCGAAGGCTAAGGAGCTGACCAAGAAAATATTGGCTGATGCAGGATTATGGTAATTGATGTTAAGCCGTTATCACATAGGGATCGATCATGACGGAAGCTGTCAATAATGATGAAGCGCCCCTGCACAAGCGTCGTGTACGTTATAAGGGTAAGAATCCGCGCCGGTTTGATGAGAAATACAAAGAGCACGATCCTGAGCATTATGCTAAGGATGTTGCGAAGATCATACAAAGCGGAAAGACTCCGGCGGGGATGCACCGTTCGATCTGTGTTCAGGAGATCCTGCAAGTTTTGGAGCCTCGTCCAGGCCAGATCGTTCTGGATGCGACGCTCGGATATGGCGGGCATGCGCGTGAGTTGCTTTCACGCATTACGCCGGGAGGATGTTTGTGGGGGATTGACGTTGATCCCATTGAGATCAAGCGTGCTGAGGCGCGCCTGCGGACATCGGGGTATACACAAGAAGAACTCCAGGTCAGGCGCATCAATTTTGCCGGGGTTCTCAAGATTCTTTCGGAGGTTGGAGGAGGGTTTGATCTTATCCTGGCAGATTTGGGCGTTTCTTCCATGCAGCTCGATGATCCTGGGCGTGGGTTTACTTTTAAAAGGGAGGGGCCTCTTGATCTGAGGCTTAACCCCGAGCGCGGTCAGCCGGCATCAGCCTTATTGCAGTCGTTGTCGGAAAAAGATTTTGAAAATATGCTGCGTGTGAATGCGGATGAGCCGTATGCACACGGGATCGCGAAATCTGTTTTTAAATGTCGTAAGCCCATAGTTACGACGACAGCGCTTGCGGATGCCGTAAGGCGCGCGCTGCCACGGACAGTTGATGATGAGGAAGAACGAACACGATCCATTCGAAGGACGTTTCAGGCTTTGCGTATTGCGGTTAATGACGAGTTCTTTGTTCTGGAGCAGTTCTTAAAAAACCTTCCTATGTGTCTTAATTCTGATGGCAGGGCTGCTATTTTGACATTCCATTCCGGTGAAGATGATCGTGTTGTTCGTTCATTTAAGCAAGGGCTTGAGTCAGGTGTTTATGCTGATATGGGCCGTGAGCCTATCCGGGCTTCCCGCCAGGAGCAGTATGATAATCCACGTTCGAAAAGTGCTATATTACGCTGGGTACAAAGAGGCAAGAAAGGGAGAGTGTGATGATTGAGGTCAAGAAACCAAAAGTATCAAAGATCGTCAAAGATCCGGATCTTATTGAAGATCCCGCTGAACTCGTCGGGATGTTTGATCTGTTCAAAGTTGTTTCTGCGACCGAGTTTGGCGCTTTTCTGGATTGGGGGTTTCCCAAAGACCTTTTTGTCCCGTGGGTTGAGCAGCATCGAAGGATGAAAGAGGGGGAATCATATGTTGTTTACATTTACCGTGATAAAGCGGATCGTTTTGCGGCGTCATCTAAGATCGACAAGTTCCTTGCGGAAGCTTCCGTTGATGTCCAAGATGGTGAGTGCGTTGATCTTTTGATCTGTGATGAGACGCCTTTGGGGTACAAGGCTGTTGTCAATAATGCTTACTGGGGCTTGCTTTATAAGCAAGAGGTCTTCCAGCCTTTGCATTACGGGCAGAGGTTGGAAGGTTTTGTTAAGAAGATCAGGGTCGACGGCAAAATAGATCTTTGTCTGCAAAAGCCGGGATATGAGCCGGTGGACAGTCTTTCCAAGAAGATCCTGGCGCATCTTAAAGTATCTGGTGGTTCGAGCGCCTTGACAGATAAAACGCCGCCGGAGGATATCTATCAATTCTTTGGTGTGAGCAAAAAGAAATTCAAGATGGCCGTGGGTCTTCTTTATAAAGAACGTTTGATCGTGATCGAGAAAAGCGGGCTCAAGCTGGTTGCTCCCATGAAAAGCACAGGTGAACAGAAGAGGATAATATGATCACCAACAATGACATTATGAAAAAACTGCGCGTTGCTTTGAAGCTTAGGGATACGGATATTGTGGAGATCCTGAAGCTTGCTGATTTCGAGATCTCCAAGACAGAGCTGTCGGCCTTTTTTCGCCGGGAGGAGCATGAGAATTATATGCCGTGCGGGGATCAGATCCTCCGGCGTTTTCTCGACGGTCTTATTATCCGCAACCGGGGCCAGCAATGAGCATTCCGTTTGCGGCTTTGGGCTTGTCCCAAGACCTGGTGCGTTCGATCATGTATGCCGGCTTTCAACAGCCGACGCCTGTTCAGGAGCGGACCATTCCGGTTATTTTAAAGGGCAAGGATGTGATCGTTCAGGCGAAGACGGGAACGGGCAAGACGGCGAGCTTTGCTTTGCCTGTTCTGCAGATCTTGCAAAGCTCTTTCCAGGGGAACAAGAAAGTGATCAAGGCACTTGTTCTCGCACCCACGCGAGAATTAGCCATGCAGGTGGCACATGCGTTTAAGGAGTATGCACGGCCATTGACCCATACTTTGCGCATGATCACGCTGATCGGCGGCTTGAATATTGATTTGCAGATCAGGAATTTGCATCACGGGGCGGATATTGCAGTGGCCACACCCGGGAGATTATTGGATCTGATCAAGCGCGGGAGTGTTAACTTGTCGGCGCTGGATATTCTGGTCATTGATGAGGCGGACAAGATGTTTGATATGGGTTTTGCGGATGAATTGAATGCTGTGTTAAAGGGGCTGCCTGTTAAGCGTCAGAATTTATTATTTTCTGCGACTATTCCTGAAAAAGTGATCCATCTTGCCCGGACGTTTATGCAGGATCCTGTGCATATCAAGGATGAAGAAAGCGTTCTTCCTGCTGAGCACATCCATCAGAGAGCGCTCGAGGTTAATCGTAATAATCGCGGTCCTTTATTGAGGCATTTGATCGAGGCAGAGAAATGGGGACAGACTTTGATCTTTGTCGCGAGTGTGAGAGATGCCGATATTTTGGTTGTGAAGTTGATAAAAGCAGGTATTAAAGCCAATGCTTTTCATGGGGGATTGACCCAGGCTCAAAGAATTCAGGTTTTTAAAGATTTTAAGAACAAGGATTTTAAAGTGTTAGTAGCGACGGATATCGCGGCCCGTGGGATCGATATTCAAAATTTGCCGTGTGTGGTTAATTATGATCTTCCTCGATCTCCGAATGATTATATTCACCGGATCGGAAGAACGGCCAGGGCGGGACAAAAGGGGATGGCGGTTTCTTTCATCGGCCATGAAGATCGGGCGCATTTCTTGCTGATCGAGAAAAGGATGCGCATGCGCTTGCCCAGAGAAAGCGTTCAAGGCTTTGAATTAACAGGAGAAGCTTTGCCTAAGACAAAAGGCATGGCGCCGGTTAAAGGTTTTCGTATGAGCAAGAAAGACAAGGCGCGCGTCTTGGCAGGCCTTCCTTCCCGCCGTTTAATCCAATAATTTTATTTCGTAGATGCGATGGTCTTTTTATTTGACAGGAAAAGCTGCGCATGGTATTTTGAACCATGGTTCATAACCTGAGAGGATGATATGAGGCCGAAAAAGACCAGATGGGTCAAGTGTTTGCCGGGAGAAAGATGTTTTCGGCCGAAATGTAAAAGCTTAAATGCCCTCGAAGGGGTCAAGGTGACGATCGATGAGTTTGAGGCCATTCGCCTGGCAGATCTTGAAGAGCTGACGCATGCTCAGGCGGCAAAGCTCATGAAGGTATCACGCCCCACATTTACGCGGGTATTATCTTTAGCACACAAGAAGGTTGCTGATGGCCTTGTCCATATTAAAGCGATCCGCATCGAAGGTGGTTGTTGCAAGGTTAAAGAGGGGTAAGGCCGATGATCAAACCTATTATGGATTGGCTTGTATACGAAATCTTCAAAATGCCACGCGGCGCCATTTTGTCCGAAGCGGTGAACTTCTTTTTATATGACACGGTAAAGATCTTTCTTTTGCTGGTCGTTATTATTTTTATTGTTTCCATAATAAGGACATTTTTTTCACCTGAAAAGACGCGTGCCATCTTAAGTCAGAAGAAAACTTATACGGGCAATGTTCTGGCGTCGTTGCTGGGTATTGTGACGCCGTTTTGTTCGTGCAGTGCCGTGCCGTTGTTTCTTGGTTTTATTGAGGCAGGCGTGCCTTTGGGTGTGACATTTTCGTTTTTGGTCGCATCGCCCATGATCAATGAGGTTGCCCTGATCATGCTGTGGGGTTTGTTTGGATGGAAGATTGCATTTTTGTATATCGGAAGCGGTCTTGTTGTAGCCATTACCTCTGGGATTGTGATCGGGCACTTGAAAGTTGAGGATCTGGTCGAGAAATTTGAGCATAAGAAGGTAGGGAGCGTTGCTCTCGGAGCAGAGATGACAGTAAAAGACCGGATTGATTTTGCCAGGGAATACACGCTGGATATTCTCAAGAAGATCTGGATCTATGTGGTGATCGGTATCGGGCTTGGGGCATGGATTCACGGGTATGTTCCTGCCGACTTCCTGGCAAAGTTTGCCGGGCGCGATAACTGGTTTGCGGTGCCGCTGGCGACGCTGGTTGGCATTCCTCTGTATTCGAACGCGGCGGGTGTTATTCCGTTGGTAAGTGCTTTAACTGAAAAGGGCGTCGCCCTTGGCACGGCTTTGGCATTCATGATGGCTGTCACTGGGCTTTCTTTGCCCGAGTTTCTGATCTTGCGGCGGGTGATGAAATTGAAGCTTTTGGTGATCTTTGCTTCTGTCGTGGGGATCGGGATCATTTTGACGGGGTATTTGTTTAATTTCATTTTACGGTAAAGGACCAGGGCGATGAAGATAGAAATCCTAGGTATGGGATGCGCCAAGTGCAAGCAGTTGGTAGCAAACGCCGAGAAGGCGGTCAAGAAAACAGGCGTTCAGGCTGAAGTGGTCAAGGTTGAAGATATGGACCAGATCGTGGGTTATGGGATTATGACGACACCGGCTTTGGTGATCGACGGCACGGTGCTTTCAGCAGGAAAACTTTTATCGGCTGACGAGATTGTAAAGTTTATTGGAAAAAAGGGGCTATGAAATGTTGAAGACCTTATTAGGTTTGCTGATCGCAATAACTCTATTGGCAGGGTCAGTTCTGGCACAGCCTGTTGCTGGATCAGTTCAAGGCATTGCTGCTCCTATGTCGATGCCATCGCAGTTAGTGGTCTACTATTTTCACGGTAATGCACGGTGCCCGTCATGTTACAAGCTCGAGCAATTTGCCAAAGAGGCGCTTGAGCAGAACTTTGCGAATGAATTAAAGAGTGGAAAGATTGTGTTTAAGATCGTTAATATCGATAAACCCGGGAATGATCATTTCGTGGTTGATTATCAGCTTTACACCAAGTCTGTTATCATTTCGTTGGTTAAAGATGGCAAGCAGGTACAATACAAGAATCTTGAGAAAGTTTGGGATCTTCTTCGGGATCAGAATCAGTACCACGCCTATGTTCGTGATGAAATTAAGCTGTTTCTGGGGGAACTGTGATGACCGAGTTCTTTCTCGCCGTTGGAACAGCTGTGTGGTTGGGGATACTGACATCCATAAGTCCGTGTCCCTTGACGACGAATATTGCCGCGATCTCGTTCCTGTCGAAGAAAGTCCTCGACGTGAATGCTGTACTTTGGGCTGGTTTTGCCTATACCTTGGGGCGGATGTTGGCATATGCCATCCTTGGAGTGCTCATTATCAAGTCGCTCTTGAGCGTCCCGTCTGTGGCTCACTTCTTGCAGGGAAATATGAATAAGCTTTTTGGCCCTGCGTTGGTTGTGGTTGGAGTGTTGTTGCTGGATATTTTAAAGTTCAGTGTGCCGGGTGTGAATCTTTCTTGTGACCGTCAGAAGCGTTTGGCTGATTCAGGCTCTTGGGGAGCATTGGGGCTGGGTTCATTATTTGCGTTGTCCTTTTGCCCGGTATCGGCGGTGTTATTCTTTGGTAGCCTTATCCCGTTAGCATTGAAAACAAAGGGTGGTGCCATGCTCCCGCTATTTTATGGCTTGGGAACTGGCTTGCCGGTCTTGTTCTTTGCTGTCGCGATAGCTTTGGGTGTGAAGTCTCTTAATCAGTGGTTTCACAAGTTGGCGCGGTTGGAGCTTTATACTCGGCGTATTACTGGCGTGATCTTCATTCTGGTTGGTTTTTATTATATTTGGATGCATTTTATCCATGTAAGTTAGGGAGGGTGGTATGGCAGCAAATTCAAAGAAAGAATTATCATTTCTTGATCGTTATCTGACCCTGTGGATCCTGTTGGCCATGGGCATCGGCGTAGGTGTCGGTTTCTTTAAGCCGGGGATCACGGGTTTCTGGAATCAGTTTCAGTCAGGATCGACCAATGTCCCGATCGCGATAGGGCTTATTTTAATGATGTATCCGCCGTTGGCGAAGGTGAAGTATGAAGAGCTGGGGGATGTATTCAAGGATTACAAAATATTGTTCCTTTCTCTCGTGCAGAATTGGGTGATCGGGCCGATCTTGATGTTCATTCTGGCCATCGTATGCTTGCATGGTTATCCGGAATATATGGTGGGGTTGATCCTGATCGGGCTTGCCCGTTGCATTGCCATGGTCATTGTGTGGAATGATCTGGCCGATGGGGATACGGAGTATTGCGCAGGATTGGTGGCATTTAATGCTGTTTTTCAGGTTTTATTTTTCTCCGTGTACGCGTGGATATTTATTACGATCCTTCCGGCGTGGTTCGGTTTACGGGGTTCTGTCGTGAATGTGACGATCATGCAGATCGCCCAGAGCGTATTTATTTATCTGGGCATTCCTTTTCTTGCCG
>CAJBYM010000072.1 GCA_903959815.1 Candidatus Omnitrophota bacterium | reverse complement strand
TGCCATCCTCAGCTACCAGCAGCTCCGCATCAAGGATTGTATTCTTCGGGAAGCGGTTTTCAATGGTTTTTTTCTGTGCGCTGGTCATGCGTAAACTCCCGACGCTGATCCACACGATGCTTTGCGCAGGAACAGCATTAAAGATCTCCTCAACAACTTTTGCATAGGATTCTTCCCATCCCGGCCCATAAATCACAGGATCAAAATGAAACGCCGTCCGATAGCCATGTTGGGTACAACGACGGGCTGCATCAAGCCGGTCGGATAAACTAGCCGTAAAATGCTCTTCTTGATCTATGATGTCCTGAGGATTCACCGACCATCCCACCACAATATTTGATGATGCCTTGACACCCAAAAGCCCACTCACATGATCACTCTTTGTTTTGAACTCAAACATGCTTCGGGGAAAAGACCGGAAGAAATCCACGATCCTAGGTGAGAATCCCGTGATGTCATCATAAACCAGCGAATCTGTTGTCTCTCCCGATCCAACACGCACATGCTGTGCGTACAGTCCAAAAGCATCAAAGAAGTCTTCAAGATTCGCAGGAAGAACGATCCCCGGCGCATTGGTATAATTCTGTAAGAAACAATACGAACACTCAAAGGGGCATCCAAAACCAAGATTAGCATTGTGATACCCGCACGGCACAACCCCGCCGGAACAAGGACATGGCTTGAAGTGATCATACTGTTCAAGAACAACAAACAGCTCATCCGTGCGGTGATTATAAGAATTAATATCACACCGCATCCCGGCAACGTGATCTTTGTACGTATTTATGGAATGAAACCGCGCCTGGGGGAACTTTGATCGCAAACGTCCAACAAGTTCAAACTTCTCAAGCCCATCTTCAATGTAAATATGACGGGGATCCGGGACTTTATCCCGGCGAGATAAGGACATAGCATATGCGGGCACAAGATCAATGGCTGGGAACGACTCTGAGATCTTTTCACCCCGGGCACATGCATCCGGAAAGCGGAGCTTTACAAGATGGTCTTTAACAGCCGCGTAGGCCTTGCAGCCTGCCGGGATCCCGGCAAGCACATGATCTATGCTGACAGGGCCCCTCTTACTTATTTCAAATACCAGACGGACGATCTCCTGGCGTTTATTGGGACCAAAGGCCGCAAATTTCGTTTCAACCAGATCATCCAGCATCTGCACGACACCCATGATGTTCTCCAAAAAAGAGGGGCGGTTACCCGCCCCTCTTAACAACAACTTTCTTACTGCACATCCTGCTTGGCACAACCGCAAGACTTACTCTTGTCAGCCTTCAGAGGGCATTTCCCATCCTTGCCCTTGCAGCAAGGAGCCTGACAATCGCTCTTGCAACAACCTGCGGCACATGTACATTTTCCACTCATACACTGTTCGACCGTGCACTTGCATGCAGGATTAGAACAGCAGGCTTTCTCCTGGGATAACGCATACCCGGGGATCATCAAACACACAGCAAGAATAAAAACTGCAGCTATTGTTTTCATAGCCTTATCTCCATAATGGAATATTTAAGAAAACTTATTCTGTTAAAGAAATACAGCATGACGCGGCGGATGAAAAACCTCGCGGGCAATATTCTTGGCATACAAGAACGGTTGGGAAACAAAATCATATGCCTGAGGAATTACGGGTTCATGAAAGATCCCGGCAAAGACAAAATTTATAGGCTGACAGCACAAAGCGCTGCAATCGATCACGATCTTTGCCGGTCGATGGCAATGACCACAGTCAGGGCCAGCCATAACCGAACGACTAAAGATCATAGCGATCATAAAAAACAAGACCAACGTTATAAGCACGATCTTTTTCATAACATTTATATTATATCATCCAAAAATGCGATCAACACTTTAGTCTTTGAATAACCACGTCGACAAATACCTCTCGCCTGTATCGCAGATAACCGTCACGATCGTCTTTCCCTTAGACTCAGGCCTCTTGGCAACCTCGATCGCAGCCCAAACATTCGCACCTGCCGAAATGCCCGCGAGGATGCCTTCAAACTGAGCCAATCTCCGCGCGGTGGCCCCGGCATCTTCGCTCTTGACCTGGATGATCTCATCCACGATCTTAATATTAAGGTTCCCGGGTACAAAACCTGCGCCGATCCCCTGGATCTTGTGCGGGCCAGGCTTTCCTCCTGAAAGCACGGGTGAATCTACCGGTTCAACCGCAATAGCCTTGAACGCCGGATTCTTCTTTTTAAGCACCTCAGATACACCCGTGATCGTACCGCCCGTGCCAACACCGGCCACAAAAATATCCACCTTGCCATCCGTATCATTCCAGATCTCCTCGGCCGTTGTCTGCCGATGGACTTGAGGATTGGCAGGGTTCGAGAATTGCTGCAAGATGAGCGCATTCGGCGTTGTTGCCGCAAGCTCTTCTGCCTTCTTGATCGCACCCTTCATGCCCTCAGGCCCGGGAGTGAGAACAAGTTCCGCTCCAAAGATCGCCAACAACTGACGCCGTTCAACCGACATGGTTTCAGGCATGGTCAAAATGAGCTTGTACCCTTTGGCAGCTGCCACAAAGGCAAGAGCCACACCTGTGTTGCCACTGGTCGGTTCAATGAGCACAGAATCCTTGTTTAAAACCCCGCGCTTTTCCGCATCCTCGATCATGGCCAGACCGATCCGATCTTTCACGCTCGAAAGCGGATTGAACGACTCAACCTTGACCAAAACTTCAGCTTGAAGACCTTCCGTCATTCGGTTCAGCCGGACAAGCGGCGTATGACCAATGGTCTTTGTGATGTCACTATATATTTTTGCCATAATAACCTTTCCAACAGGCGTGTCATAGACGCGCCCATACCCATTAATGGTTACGATTTAAGCAAAGACTGCTCAATATCCGCAATGATATCTTCGACATTCTCAATACCGATCGACAAACGGATAAAATCAGGTGTAACGCCCGTCGCTAATTGTTCCTCGACCGACAATTGCTGGTGCGTGGTTGTCGCCGGATGGATCGCCAGCGTCTTGGCATCTCCAACATTCGCCAAGTGCGAAATAAGCTGAAGCGAATTGATAAACGTCTTCCCTGCCTCTGCCCCTCCCTTGATACCAAACCCAATAATAGCGCCGGCACCGATCGGGAAATACTTTTTCGCGCGCTCTTTCTCCGGACTATCGTCAAGACCGGGATAATTCACCCAAGACACCTTGGGATGTTTCTTTAAATATTTCGCAACCGCCAAGGCATTCTCGGCGTGACGCGGCATACGTAAATGGAGCGTTTCGATCCCCTGCAAAAAGAGAAACGAATTGAACGGAGATACTGCCGGACCAAGATCGCGCAACAGAACAACACGCGCCTTGATGATATAAGCAATGTTCCCCATGGGTTTTAAAGCCTCGACGAAATTAATACCGTGATAACTGGGATCCGGATCAGCAATGAGCGGAAATTTGCCATTGGTCCAATCGAACTTCCCGGAATCAACGATCAATCCACCCAAGGATGTCCCATGTCCGCCAATGAACTTGGTCGCGGAATAAACAATGATATCTACGCCATGATCGAACGGCTTTAAAAGATAGGGCGTCACAGTATTATCCAAAATAAACGGAATGCCATGCTTATGGGCGATCTTTGACAGCCCTTCAAGATCAGCCACATTAAGCTTCGGATTACCGATAGACTCGGCATAGATCGCCTTGGTCTTGGGTGTGACCGCTTTATCGAATGCGGCAAGGTCTC
This sequence comes from Candidatus Omnitrophota bacterium, assembly GCA_903959815.1. GTDB lineage: Bacteria > Omnitrophota > Gorgyraeia > Zapsychrales > Fredricksoniimonadaceae > Fredricksoniimonas. Next base: position 1,505 of record CAJBYM010000072.1, on the reverse strand, counting down.
CTGATTTCACAAAATTGACCTTGATGCCGAACTTGGGTAATGTATAGTGAAACAAGTTATACGTCCCACCGTAAAGATTGTCAGCCGATACGATCTCATCACCATTCTGCGCAATATTGAGGATCGCGAGCGTGATCGCCGATGAACCACTGGCAACCGCCAAAGCACCCACACCACCTTCAAGAGCCGCAATGCGTTTTTCAAACACATCGGTTGTCGGATTCATCAAGCGCGTATAAATATTTCCAAATTCCTTAAGCCCGAATAAATTCGCCGCATGATCCGTGCTCTTGAATTGATACGATGTCGTCTGATAGATCGGCACCGCGCGCGACCCTGTGGTAGGATCCGCTTCCTGCCCGGCATGAAGCGCGAGAGTTTCTCTTTTCAAATTATTCTTAAAATCTGCCGTAGCCATGATCTTTCTCCTTTGCATGATGCGCCGGGAGAGGCATCAAGCCTCCCCCGGCATAATTTTTAGAACGCGTAATGCGCGCTTAATACAAAACCATCCCCCAACCCGACCTTGGATGATGAATTGCTATCACCCGTGTTGACATACGCCGCCACCAGCGTCAGATTTTTATTCGCAAGCCATGCCGCATGAACATCATAATAATCTTTATTCTTCCAGCCCGCAACCTGCGCCCCCTGCTGATACTCAAACCCCAGCGCAACATTACCCGGCAAAATAACATCAACGTTACCAAAACCGATCAGATCACGCTTCGTACCAAACCCATAAACACCTGTAGAACGCGCATCCGTCGAACGAACGCCTGCCGAGAACAAAACCGGGCGCGGGAGCTGTGTCACCAGCTTCGTGGCAACAGCGTAATAATCATAACCATGATCCTTCACATCCCCAGATACCGCATACGACGTCTCTTTATAGATCGCACCTACAGAAACCGCAGGCACCCAATTTGTATCACCCGCATTCTCTTTCACTTATAAACCCTTAAGCCCTAAATTGTTCTTATGAATATTATTTGCACCACTCTGAGCAATAGTCTCGTTACCATAAGACAACTCAAGCCGATCAAAAAAGGTCGTTGCCACGCTCTGTGTGGTCCAGTCAGCCTTCACATCATTAAGCCTGATCCTCCAAATACCAAACTGAGGCTTGTTGATAACACCTTTAAGTGCACCCTCATCAAAAGGCGTCCCCGCCGTATACGCCAAAGGATTAAACGCAATACCCCCCACACCCTCCACATTATTCAGCGGGACACCTGCATACGATGCACTCACTTGAAAAAGAACAATTAACCCTGCAACAACTGCTTGAATTTTGAATTTCGTCTTCATTTTCTATTTCTCCAAGTTCAGATGCCATATCTTCCAGTGGTCTGGTCTGATTCTTGGCGATTATTTTTATTTTCACTCATAACGGCTCTATGGCTGTCCATGAAACCGAGCAACAAGCAACAACTTAAATGCCGCCTCCTTCCTGCACGGTCCATATCGCATCAAACCGGCTCTTCTTGCTTACCTCGATCTGC
>CAJBYM010000071.1 GCA_903959815.1 Candidatus Omnitrophota bacterium | reverse complement strand
GCGAAGACACTCTTTCCCTACACGACGCTCTTCCGATCTCCACACCCAAACCAAAGGCCAGACCCGTATATTCCCCCGACGGATATCCAGCATGCTCAAAAACTTTCGGATGCACCATGCCGCAGCCAAGGATCTCCAGCCACTTGCCGGACTTGCCTTTAAAAATATTCGACTGGATATCAACCTCTGCCGACGGCTCCGTGAACGGAAAAAAGTGCGGGCGAAAGCGCATCTTCACATCATCGCCGAAAAATTTCTTACAAAACGCCGTCAACAGACCTTTCAGGTCCGCGAATGTCACATTCTTATCAATGAGCAATCCTTCGATCTGATGGAACATGAAGGAATGGCTAGCATCGACCGCATCCGGACGATAAACCTTTCCCGGGATGATCACGGCCAAAGGCGGCTTGTGCTTTTTCATCACACGCATCTGCCCTGGTGACGTGTGACTGCGCAAGAGCAAATAACGCCCCGCGGCTGTCGGATCATTCGCATCAAGATAAAATGTATCAAAAGAATCTCGCGAAGGATGGTCGAGCGGAATGTTCAATGCTGTAAAATTGTGAAACTCTGTTTCAATCTCCGGCCCGCGCTGGATGACAAATCCAAGCCGTTCGAACACATCACAAATTTCTTCCACTGTTTGATTGATCAGATGTTTTGTGCCCGGCTCACGCCCGACCCCTGGCATTGTGATATCTAAAGCATCCTGGCGCTTGGCATGAGAAGAAAGTTCTGCTTTACGACAAGCAACAAGTTCATCGGCTAAAATCTTAATATCATTTGCAACCTTGCCGATGATCTTCTTTTCTTCAGGCGTCGCTGAAGCAAGTCCGGCATACATCTCCTGGACCAGGCCCTTCTTGCCCAAATATTTCAAACGCACAGCTTCCAATGCATCCAGCGTTGCTGCAGCACTCAGATCCGCATGAACATCATTTTTTATTTTATCGAAATCCCAGGACATCGCTCACCTTAAAATAAGACATTAATAATTTCAATATTATACATGAAAAAGGCTCCTCAACCAAGGAGCCCTTTCATCACATCCATTATCACACAACTTTAATTTTTTGCAGCAACCTTCTTGCGCGTGACATTGGCCGGAAGGGCTTTGCTGGCAAGCTCAACAAGCTTCTTGAACGTAGCTGCATCATTGATCGCGATCTCAGCGAGCATCTTACGATCCAAAAGAACCTTAGCTTCCTTGAGCCCGCGGATAAAACGGCTGTAGGTAAGGCCACTCTCCTGGCATGCCGCGTTGATGCGCACGATCCAAAGACTGCGAAAATCACGGGCACGGGCCTTGCGGTGTTTGGTGTTATAGCGTAACGCCTTGATAAGCGCACGCATCGCCTGACCCCAACGATTCTTCTTATGGCCGTAAAAACCCTTTGTTTGTCTAAATACGCGCTTACGTCCTTTTTTGCGCGCAACAGAATTCTTGATCTTAACCATAAGGCAACATCCTCCTGATCTTCTTAACTTCTACGCCAGACAAATAGCTGCCCTTGCGGAGCTTGCGCTTGCGCTTGCGTGACATTTTAGAAAGAATATGACCGCGACCAGCGCTACGCTTCTTGATCTTACCGGATTTGGTGATCTTAAAACGTTTGGCCACGCCTTTTTTTGTTTTCAACTTTGGCATTTCTCGTCCTTCTTGTTATACCTTATCTGCCTTGGGGGCAATGACAATGGACATCACGCGCCCTTCCATCATCACATCTTTTTCAACCTGCGCGATCTCGGCTGTATCTACAACGAACCGGTCCAAAAGCTTCTTGGCTTGATCCCGGAACGCCATTTCGCGACCTTGAAAAAACAGGTTAACCCGTACTTTATCTTTCTTCTCAAGGAACGTGATCGTCTGCTTCAACTTGGTCTGATAATCATGCTCTTCGATATGCGGCTTGACCCGGACCTGTTTCAATTGTGAAATGTGCGCGTTCTTTTTAGCGCGCCGTTCCTTTTTTTCCTGCTCATATTTATATTTGCTGAAATCCATGATACGACAAACCGGAGGTTTGGCGGTCGGTGCGACCTCAACAAGGTCAAGCTCGAATTGCTCCGCAAGTTCCATGGCTTTCGCTGAAGTAACAACGCCCAACTGCTCGGAATTCGGACCAATAACACGAAGTTCTGCTGATCGAATCTGTTCGTTAACGCGGATCCTCTTTTGAATAATCCTTACCTCCCGTAAGATCCCGGTCTTCATCAAAGCCGAGAAAAACGACTTTCCGTCGCAAGAATGCCTTTTCCCAGAAAAGGCGCTGCACTATTATCTTAAAAAACTAAACTTTGTCAACAATCTCTTTACAGGCCATGCCCAAAAACTGCTCGACGGACATAGTTCCCATGTCTGTTTCAGGGCGCTTACGCACCGCCACCGTCTTGGATGCGAGCTCTTTATCCCCGATCACAAGGATATAGGGGGTGCGTTGCAAGCGGGCTTCACGGATGCGCTTGCCCAAAGATTCGTTACGGGCATCCATATTAACGCGCAAACCATCGACGCGCAGCTTTTCACAAACCTCTTGTGCAAAAACATCATGCTCGGGTCTCAGCGAAATAACCATAACCTGAACCGGCGAGATCCAAAGCGGAAAATTCCCCGCATGATGTTCAATGAGCGTTCCAAAGAAACGCTCCACACTACCAAATAATGCACGATGGAGCATGATCGGCCGCTCCGCCTGCCCTTGCTCATTAACAAAAGAAAGATCAAAACGTTCGGGTAATGCAAAATCACATTGCACCGTACTGCACTGCCATTTCCGACCCAACGCATCTTTCAATTTCAAATCGATCTTAGGCCCGTAAAAAGCGCCATCACCTTCATTGACCTGATAAGAAATACCCTTATGCTCCAAGGCTTTCTTCAAACCGTCGGTCGCAAGATCCCAGTCTTCCTGCTTGCCAATGAACTTCTTCGGCTGTGTGCTCAGCTCAATTTCATAATCCTTAAACCCAAAAGCGCCCAAGATCTCAAAGGCAAGGTCCAAGACTTTCTCGACTTCAACCTGCACCTGTTCCCGGCGGCAAAAGATATGTCCGTCATCCTGGGTAAAACCGCGCACACGCAAAAGCCCATGCAAAACACCAGCTTTTTCATAACGATAAACCGTGCCAAGTTCAAACAATTTGATGGGAAGTTCACGGTAAGAATGTAATTTCGATTTATAGATCAGCATGTGCCCGGGACAATTCATGGGCTTCACGGCATATTCTTCGCCGTCGATCTCAAAATAATACATGTTCTCACGATAATGCTCGGCGTGCCCTGAGATTTCCCATAACTTGCCCCGCAAGAAATTCGGTGTCTGCACCAGATCATACCCGCGCTTCAAATGCAGGTCCTTTGTATAGTCCTCGAGGATCTTACGCATGAGCGCGCCCTTGGGATGATAAAACACAAGCCCTGCGCCGGCTTCTTCATGATAAATACGAAAAAGGTCGAGATCTGAACCGATCTTGCGGTGATCACGTTTCTCTGCCTCTTCCAGCAATTTCACATATTGATCCTGTGCTTCTTTCGTCGGAAAACATGTGCCATAAATACGCTGAAGCATGGCGTTGTTCTCATCGCCCCTCCAATAAGCACCTGCTACCGATAAAAGCTTAAACGCCTTGATCTCTCCGGTCGAAGCCACATGCGGCCCCTTGCAAAGATCCTGAAATTCGCCATCACCCGTTGTAAAAATGGAAACATTCTCGTCCGGTATGCCGCTGATCAGCTCGACCTTATATGTCTCACCCTGTTGGCGAAAAAACTCTGTCGCCGACTTTTTATCCATCGACGTTTGGATCAAAGGAAGATTGCGATTGATGATCTTTTGCATGGCTTTGGTGATCTGGGCCAGGTCCTGATCAGAGAAAGGGTCTTTCTTGTCAAAATCGTAATAGAATCCATTGTCAATGGCAGGGCCGATAGCTACTTTCACGTCGGGCCAGATCTGTTTAACAGCCTGGGCCATAACATGCGCGCAACTGTGGCGGAGTTTGTCGATGTCGGAGGAATAATCCATAAGTAAAGCCTTTATTAGATGCTGCGCTCGCGGAGCTCGCCCAGCACACCATTTCTTCTTCAAAAAGCAGCAAACATCCTCCCATACGGGAAAGGATGTTTGCTGCGCTATGGAAAGAAATGGTGGACCCGAGAAGACTCGAACTTCCGACCCCTTCCATGTCAAGGAAGTGCTCTAACCAAACTGAGCTACGGGTCCACAATGCAATCAAATTTTCAAAAAGTATATCTTGTGCCGTCTAAAGCCACAAGGAAAATCTTCATATCCATAAAATCTAGTGGGTAAGGAGGGAATTGAACCCTCAAGGCCTTTCGACCAAAGGATTTTAAGTCCTTCGTGTATACCATTCCACCACTCACCCGCAAAATATATTGGAGGCGCGGACCGGATTTGAACCGGTGCATAGCAGTTTTGCAGACTGCTGCCTTACCACTTGGCTACCGCGCCAAAAGATCAACGACCGCCTTCACAATGACATCAACATCGGCAAGAGCCCCGAGACCAACCGTACCGCAGGCAAGCTTTGCCTTCTTGGGCGCAATGAATATCACGCCAAGCTTCTTCAGTTTTACAACATTCTCCTGAAGGATCGGATTTGAGAACATGTCATCGTTCATCGCCGGAGCCATCATGATCGGCGCTTTGGTAGTCAACGCTGTGCATGCCACAAAATCATCTGCAAAACCATGGGCAACCTTCGCCATGATATCCGCTGTCGCCGGAGCGATCAAAAAAACATCCGCCTGTTTGGCCAAAGAAACATGCGCCACATCCCAGGCGCCTTCATGCGTGAACATGTCCCGATAAACGGGCCGATGCGTTAAGGCTTCAAATGTGAGCGCGGTCACAAACTTTTCAGCACTCGCCGTCATCACAACCGTAACATCACAACCCTGGTCCTGCAAACGACGGACAATATCGGCCGCCTTGTACGCGGCAATACTGCCTGTTACGCCCAGGACAACATGCTTTTTCATTTCAATCACTCGCCCTTGGATGCTTTCGCAGCCTTCTTCGCCGCAATGGCCGCATCCGCAACATCTTTGGTCATCACCTTACCTGCAATAACTTCACGCATCGCCGTTGTCGCAGGCTTTTCATTCATGTGCGCTTCGATCAATTTGGCACCGCCCTCGCCGATCTCAAGCGCGCGTGCAGCGACCATCCGGACCAATTTATACGTGCTGTTGCCCGCTTGGGGAAGCAGCTTTTCCACTGGTAAATACGCCATGTTCGATCCTCCTAAAATACTTTTTATCTTAAACAACAGGGCAGTTATATAACACACCCCCGGGCAAATGTCAACGAGACCGAATTACACCAAGGCCTTATCCAGAAATGTTCTTAACTGTCCCAGGGCTTTTTCTAAATTATCATTAATAATAATTTGATCATAATTAACAGCTTCTTTCAGCTCTGCACGCGCTGTTTTCAAGCGTAACGCGACACTTGCCGGACTATCTGTCCCACGCCCTTGAAGCCTGCGTCGCAATTCCTGCAAAGTGGCTGTTTTCACAAAGATCATCAAAGCATCCGGGACCTTGTTCTTAACAACCGCAGCACCCTTGACATCAATGCACAAAAGAACATGCTTGCCTTGCCTGAGCGCCGCATTCACATTCTTCATTGGCGTCCCATAATAATTATCGAACACCTTCATCCATTCCAGGAACTGTCCGGTGCGGATCTTGTGTTCAAACATGGCCCGTGATAAGAATAAATATTCCCGGCCATGACGCTCCTGGCCGCGAGGACTCCGTGTTGTTGCAGAAATAGAACGGATCAGGCGGCGTGAAAAACCGGGGGCTTTCAATAAACGATCATGCAGCGTCGTTTTGCCAGCGCCCGACGGACCTGAAAGAATAATAACGCGCCCTTTTTTCATTATTCCACATTATTCGCTTGTTCACGGATCTTTTCGATCTTGCTTTTTAACGCAATGACCGCATTAGAGACCATTTCATCCTGCAGCTTCGAACCCAGCGTATTGGCTTCACGCTGCATTTCCTGGGCGATAAAATCCATTTTCTTTCCCACAGGAACAGACACCTTCAAAAGAGCGGACATTTCTTCAATATAATGATTAAAACGGGCGATCTCCTCATTAACATCAATGCTTTTTTGATAGGATGCAAACTCTTCAGACTTATTCTTTTTCTGGTATCCTTTTAAAAGTTCATCGTGACGCTTCTGGATCGCTTTAAGTTTCTGTGTCATGCGCTTGAGTTTATCGCTCATATCCTTGACCAAACTTTTACCTTCGCGCTGACGCATGATCTTCAGACTCTTGAGCGCGATAACAAGCCCTTTCTCGACGGAAGGCCACATCTCCTGGGCCTCCACAAAAACTTCTTTTACGTCCACCACACCCGGCATCCGGATAAGATCTGCCAACATCAGATTATTAGAAAGTTTATATTTTTTTTCAATGCTCTTGGCATGATGAAGATATTCTTCAATGAGATCTTCGTTGAATGAAACTTCCTGATTCGGTTTGTCCGTGATCCGCACCGATATGGTCACGCGCCCACGGGCCACATCCTTGGCCAGCATTTCGCGGATCTTATTTTCCAGCGCCCCAAACCCCGACGGAAGATAAAACGCAATATCAAGATACCGGTGATTAACGCTTTTAACTTCAATAGTCCCTTTGATCTTGCCAATTGAAAACTGCGCCGACCCAAATCCTGTCATTCCTGTGATCATGCCCAAACCTTTCTGTGTCCCGATGTGGTTGTCGAAAAGAGGTCCATTGCGATCTCTTCCGGTGTGAACCATAATTTGATCTCACGCTCGCCCTCAACGGGATCCGAAGATACATGGATCACGTTCTCAAAAACACCTTTTGTCGTAACGCGCCCCATGCTGCCGCGGATCGAATGCGGATCAGCAAGTTCAGGATTCGTCGCACCGGCGATCTCTCGTCCTTTTTTCACAGCATCATCACCCGTAAAAGCCATAGCCAGGACCAAATCTTGATGATTGTGCAGATCACCCATTAAAAAATGAATAAGCTCACCGAAAAACGGCTTGTCACACAAATGATGGTAATGCGCTTGTGCCAGTTCTTCTGTCACCTTGACCACGCGCGCACCAATAAGACGAAGGTCTGTTTCTTCAAAACGGGTCAAAACATGCCCCGCGTGCCCTTTGATCATGCCATCAGGCTTAACAATAACAAGGATCTGTTCTTTCATTTGCGGATCACCTCCAGGATGCGATCAAAATCATTGAGCGAATAATATTCCACGACGAGCTTTCCCTTATTGCCCCGTTTATTGAGAATCTGGACCTTGGTACCTAAAATACGCCGCAACTCTTCTTCCAGAACCGCGATCTCCGGATCTTTTAAGGAAATCTTTGTTTTCTTGGCAGCCTTCTTGCCTGTTCCGATATTCTTGGCCCGCTCTTCTGCTTCCCGCACAGACAAACCCTGATGTACGATCTCGACGAACAACAAGGTCTGCGCCGTAAGATCTGCGATAGATAAAAGCGCACGCGCATGCCCCGCCGTCATCTTCCCGTCAATAACAGCCTTTTGCATCTCTTTGGGAAGTTTCAACAAACGGATAAAATTCGCAACCGTTGCACGGTCTTTACTCACCATGCGCGCAACATCTTCTTGCGTATGACTGAATTCCTCGACAAGACGACGAAAACTTTCGGCTTCCTCGATCGGATTTAATTCTTCCCGCTGAATGTTTTCAATAAGCGCAAGCACCAGCGCCTCTTTATCATCCACATCCTTAATAATAACAGGGATTTTATCCAACCCCAATTTGCGCGCTGCTTTTAAACGACGTTCACCGGCAATGACTTCATACCCTTCGGCGACCCGACGCACAACCACGGGTTGAAGAAGTCCTTTTTCCTTAATAGATGCTGCTAACTCTTCAATCTTGACCACATCATATGTTTGTCGCGGCTGTAAACGATTATCCTTGATCAGCGCTGTCTCAACCTGTAAAAGCCCAGATCGAAGAGCGTCGTGTAGGGAAAGAGTGTCT
>CAJBYM010000070.1 GCA_903959815.1 Candidatus Omnitrophota bacterium | reverse complement strand
GAATCAGCAAGAGGTTCAGCAGATCATTGATGCCATGACGGGGCTGAAGGCTTCTATCATTTTACCGGGTACAAACGAGGTGTGGGTCTCGGAATGGGAAGAAAGTGTGATCGCGCAGCATGTTCGACAGCTCAATGCGCGCCGTCCTGTCTTGGATAAACTGAAGACACCAACGGTGAATGCTGCTATTCCTGTAAAAAGAAAAGTTGCCCTTAAGGATCTGGTTCCGGCGTCGTCCGTATCGCTGGTGGATTATGTGAAAAGCCGTGTTGACGCAACGGGGAGGGTCCCGATGGGCAAGATCGGGGAACAACAGCATGAGATGAGTCTTTATTTTGATATCGAGTCATATCCCAATGGAAGTACGGCGGATCTTAATGTTTTTATCGATGGGGAAGAGCTTCCTAATACCAAGGTTCGTCTTACGTTAAGTCGCGACGGACTTCATATCGAACATTTCTTTGTGAATTATGACAAAAATGAAATGAAATGCTGATTTTGGATCTCAGAATATTGCAGGAAGGGTTTTGCTCTGGATTTATCGGCTGGTTGATGTGTTGAAGGTAGATGTGATCAGCAGCTTCTTAGGAACGCGTACGATCAGGTTGCTGGAGTTTGGTTGGGGGCGTTTTACGGATGAGATCAGTATTGATTTTGGCAAGAGTTGGATCGATGTAAGACAATGGCGGGAAAAGATCGGGTTTTACGGCGTGGAGGTTGTGGGCAAGGTCCGGCTGAAGAAAAAAAATGCTGAGGGGAATTCTTTTAGGGATGAGATGTCGGTGGAATGTGTGAAACTGGACAAAGATAAAGATGGCCGGTTCCTTTATCGGATCACGGCCTTTCGTCCCTTTGACCGGTCTTTGGATGGCAAGGTCGTTAAATTTGTTAATCGTCAGATGATCCTCCTCGATGATGATGGATCGGGCCAGCCAACGGGTTATTGGGCGGAAAAGACCGAGAACCCTGTCAGATTCCGCACCAATCACATGTTGCGGTTCGTTCATGCCTGGAATGAGAAGGCGGTACAGGGATCGATGATGCTCCCGAAGGGAGAAGTTGAGGGTGATCCTCAATTGGAGCTACAGATTGTTATGAAACCGGAAGAATACGGTCTGGGCGAGGCTCGTATTTTTGTTAATGGGGTTTTGTCAGCGACGGCAGAGATGGTCATTAAAGGAGGCGTCCTTTATGTCAATGTCGCTCAGTCGTTTGAAGAGAGTGGTGATAGTACTTTAGAACAAAGAATGCGTGCACGAACACTGGAACAACTTTCCAAGATCGCTCAAGACCAGGGTCTTACAGTTCGTTTTATTGAAAACTCCAAAGATTTCTCGGATGATGCGCTTCAGCAGGCCAAGAACGTCGGTGGTATTGATATGAATAATATTGTTCTAAAAGAGAGTGTTCAAGGTCAAGGTATTGTATTTGATTCTCAAGCGATATCGTCGATCGCGAATAAGAAGGTAGATGGTTTTACCCCTGTCATTATTAGCCTTACGCCTGTGAATAATATTTTTTCCCACCTGGGTCTTAAGTAGTTTATTTTCTAGGCAGCTTGTTTTCTTCAATGAAAATATGGCATACTTAAATAAACATCCTTAGTTATGTGTTTATTATGTCCAACGCAAGGGAAAGACGTACAATGTCACGTATCATTGCTTCTTTAATCTGCATATGCTTTGCTGTCAATGTGCTTGTGCCTTCAGGGGCTATGGCGCAGGCAGTCCTTGATCTGCCCGCACCAGGCGTGATGGTCCAGACCACAGAAGCTTTTGCGCCTACCTTATTAAAGGGGCTGAAATTTTATCCGGATGATCCGTTCAAGTTTGATTTTATTGTCGATATGGGGGATAAGTCCAGTCCTGAGCGCGCCTCCAGCAAGGCCTTTCAACAGGAATCTGAAGATCTGGTTAAATATTTTCTGGCTGTTCTGACGATCCCTGAGAAAGATCTCTGGGTTAATCTTTCTCCTTATGAAAAGGACCGCATCATCCCTGAAGAACTTTCCCGAACGCCGCTGGGTCGCGATCTTTTGAGTCAGGATTATATCCTCAAGCAGATCACGTCATCTCTTTTGTATCCTGAAGGTGAAACAGGCAAAAAATTCTGGGCCAATATTTACAGCAAAGCCTATGAGCTTTACGGCACGACTGAGGTTCCGGTCGATACCTTTAATAAGGTGTGGATCATTCCGCAGAGTGCCGAGGTTTATGTCGAGAATAATGCCGTGGTCGTGACCTCGGCCCATTTGAAGGTCATGTTGGAGAACGATTATCTGGCCATGTCCGAAAATCGCGGACAGGACGAGGCAACAACCGTTTCTGTGAAGACGGCCGACAATCTTTCCGAGACCATGATCAGGGATCTTATTATTCCTGAGCTTGAGAAAGAAGTTAATACGGGCAGCAATTTTGCACGGTTAAGGCAGATCTTTTATTCCATGATCCTGGCGACCTGGTACAAGAGCAATCTTAAGACCTCGATCCTCAATCAGTCTTATGCGGATCAGGGAAAGACGGAAGGTATTAATACCGTAGATGTGCGCGAAAAACAGGACATTTATGATCTTTATGTTCAGGCGTTCAAGAAAGGTGTTTATAATTTCATCAAAGATGAG
>CAJBYM010000069.1 GCA_903959815.1 Candidatus Omnitrophota bacterium | reverse complement strand
GGTCGCGACGACGCCGGCGAATACAGGTATGTATAATTTTACGCTGACAGATACGAATTTTGAGGGTGGCCTTGTTTATCCGGCGACGCTGACCATTGAATATCGAGGTCGTCCGTATGTATCTGTCGCGAATATTGATGTTGGTTCTGAGATCTTGCAGTATGAGTTCTTTACGCAGACAGCGACGAATTTGGCGGCATCTGTGGAGAATATTGAACGCACGGTCAATCAGACAGCAACCGAGATCAAGACCGAGATCAAGGGTGCCATCGAGTCTTCGCATGCGGATTTGAAGGCTGAAACGACGGCGATACGGACGGCAACGGAGACAACGTTGCCGGCTCAATTGGCTGAGACAAAGGCTGTGATCGAGGTTGGGCAGAAGTCGCAGATCCTCAATACGGAAAGTTCGATCAGGGTGGGTGAAAAACTTGTAGTCCGTTACCGGACCTATTCGGGGCTTAATCCTATCATTGATGTTTATAATGCGACCAATGTTCAGCAGATTGCTGGTGCGCCCATGGTCGAAGTCGGCACGACCGGAATTTATGAATATTCAGTTACGTTCTATCAGGCATGGGGTAAGGGGCAGTTCAGCATTGTGTGTTCAGAACCAACCAAGGGAAGTATGGATGCGATGACCATCACGGTCGGCACAACCGATATGGAGCAGGTTTATAACCAGGTTTCATCCATTGTGGGTTCAACGGCGACGTTGCCGAATGTGAATAATATCATTACCAATATGGGAGCGCAGTTTGGTTTGATCGAAACAGCTATCAACAAAATGAGCACCGATGTTCTTTCGGGGGTCAGTGATGCTTTGGGTTCTACAACGAGTATGAAATCTTTGTTCACCCAAATCTCCGGTGTTTCCAAGCAGCTTAAAAATTTGTCCGGTGACAGCGGGTTGAATCTGGAAAGTCTTTATACCGTTTCTGAAGAGCGTCAACAGGACATGGTTTATTTGAAGAATAAGACGCAGGAATTGAAGGCAGGTATGGATCTCAGCCGAAAGCTTATGGAGAACATTGCCAATAAGCCTGTCACACAGACATGGTATGAGTATAAAAAGTAATGGGAATGGAGCATGAGATTGCGGAACATGAAATGGATAAGTACGATTCTTTGTTCCTTGATTTTGGGAGTGCTGGCCAGTGCCTTCGCGCACGCCGGTTCCAATGTTGTTTTCAAGGTTGTTGTTGTTAATCCCTCCAAAGATATGGCGCAACCAGCGACGGTCAAGACCTATCTTCCGCGTGAAGTGAAAAGTGACGATATTGTTAATAAAGGAGATTTGCAGGCGGTTTATGATGCCCAGCAGGGGGCGTATTTCGTCGTTGGTGAAGTCGAGCTTAAACCGGGTGAAGTGTGGGAGCAGGAAGTTGAACTGCGCGATGTCTGGTTTATTGCCGATGCCGAACTGGCTTCGCTTAAGACAGAAACAGCCAAGTATGTTTCCTTGCTAAAAGATACGGAATTTTCAGAGCGCGTACAGTTCTTGTGTAATTCGATCAATGAGAAGCTCGATCAGCTTCAACGTACCCAAAAACTTGAACCTGCAAATCCGGAACAGCGCATCGCCGGGTACCGTGATAATTTAAAAGTCCTCGAAGCTGTTCGTGCCCAGTTGGCCGATGTGCGTACGCTTCTGGCACAGGCCAAGCCGTTTTCCATGGGGGCTGTTTGGGGTATGATCCTGGCGATCGTTATCTTTCTCGCGATCCTTGGCGGGACGTTTTATTTTATTTGGTTCCGTCAGTTGAGAACCGCGCAGCTGCCCAGTGATTTTGATATACCGTCTGATCCGTCGTCAAAAGGTCCGGTTCAGCGTGAAGAAACACAGAAACGCCCGGAGAAAGACGTAGACCAGGTCCTGGGGCAGTGATGTGAAAGTCGAGATTCTGACACCTAGAAAGATCCTTTTTTCTGGCGAGGCCATGGAAGTGGTCCTTCCTGCAGAAGACGGGGAAATGTCCGTATGGGATTTTCATCAACCTTGCATTTGTCGTCTTAAGAGCGGGCGGGTTCGTGTCAGACAGACCATGCAGGAAGATAAAGTCAAAGGCGGACTTTTCTTTTCGATCAGACGGGGTATGGCGCGAGCGGGCTTACAGACTTTGACTGTTCTTGTTGACGATGTGCCGCGGGAGGCTTCATGAGGAATACAACGATCATCCTGATCATGATCCTCAGTTCTATTGGCCCGGCCGTGGTCATTGGCTGGGTTGGTTATGGCGCTGTACGCGCTGTGGGGCGGAACCCTTCCGCATCATCGAGGATCTTATTGGCCATGATCTTCGCATTTATTTTTGCCGAGGCTATCGCTGTTATATCCTTATTAATGATCTACACATTGTTCAAATGACATGATAATACATCTTCTGATCATCCAGATCGTAACGTTCGTTATCCTTTTGCTGGTCCTTCGGCAGATCTTTTACAAACAATTGAATGAGGCTTTGCTTCGCCTGCAGGGTTTGCATAAGCTTAATCTTGCCCGTGAGAATGAACTCAAAGAGCGGATCGAAGCGGTCAACCGGGAGCGTGAAGAAAAGCTTGCTGTGGCGCGGGATGAAGCGGATAAAATCATTAAAGAGGCGGTCCTGGCATCAGCAAAATTGACATCGGATATGGAGGCATCGGCTGAGGCCAAAGTATCTGTCGCTATGTCGCGCGCCAATCTTGATCTGCAACGTAAAGAACAGGCCATGCTTGCGCTTCGGCAGCAGGATATTCTTCAGGCGGCTGTTAAGCTTGTGGCGGCGGCTTTCTCTGTGAAGGGGATGGATGTTCTGCACGGTCAGCTTGTCGATGAAGCGATCGAAGAGTTGCTGGGACTTGATCCTTCGATGTTCGTTTCGTGCGGGCAAGATATCAGCGTATCCTGTACGGCATTGCTGGATGAGGCGCGCAAAGTGCGTATTAAGGGCATTCTGGTGGAGAAAACGGGGCATGCCGTTGATGTGACATTTAATGAAGCTCAGGATCTTGTCGCAGGGATCAGCATTCACGCCGGGGCGATGACCATCGACGGGACGCTGCGTAACAAGTTGGGCCGGGTCCTGGAACATCTGCAGAAAATATAATGAATAATAATCCGTCATTTGATATGCCTGAAATGTCTATCCTGGATGTCCGTGAAGTGGGCATTGTCAAGGATGTCCGTCGCGGTATTGTCAGGATCAGTGGTTTGCCCATATGCGTTTACGGCCAGGTCTTGCGCTTTGCCAGTGGAGCTGCGGGGCTTTTGATGAGTTTTGATAAGGATGAGGTCAAGGCGATCGTCATCGGTGATGAGAATAGTGTGGCGGTCGGGGATGAAGTCGTTTCGATGGAACGTCGCATGACCGTTCCTGTCGGAGCGTCATTTATCGGTCGGGTGGTTAATAGCCTGGGGGATCCGTTGGATAATAAAGGCCCCATTGCCGCGGCTGGCCGCTTGCCTGTGTTTGGGGAAGCACCCGGTGTTATGGAGCGAGAGCCGATCACGGACGCTTTTATGACCGGGGTTAAGATCATTGATATGGCGATTCCGCTGGGTAAAGGGCAGAGGGAACTTATCATTGGTGATCGTCAGACGGGGAAATCGACCATCGCGATCGATACGATCATCAATCAGAAATCGACGGGTGTTGTTTGCATTTATTGCTGGATCGGTGGAGCACAGTCTGCTTTAAAAAGGATTTTGGCGCTTTTGCATGAGAAGGGAGCGCTTGATTATACGATTGTTCTTTCAGCATCAGCGGATACCTCTGCGGCCGAACAATATCTGGCACCTTACGCCGCGGCGGCCATGGGTGAATATTTTATGCGCCAAGGCAGGGATGTTTGCGTTGTGTTTGATGACCTGACCAAACATGCCTGGATCTATCGTCAGATGTCACTGCTTCTGGAGCGCTCTCCGGGTCGTGAGGCTTATCCAGGGGATATCTTTTATTTACATTCCCAGCTTTTGGAAAGGGCCGGCCGACTTAAGAAAGATCATGGCGGCGGGACCATGACATTTCTTCCCGTCGTCGAAACGCTCCAGGGAGATATTACCGGGTATATTCAGACCAATCTTATTTCTATTACGGACGGGCAGATCTATATCAGTGCATCTCTTTTTCGCGAGGGTTTTAAACCATCGATCGATCTTGGGCTTTCCGTTTCGCGTATTGGCGGCAGGGTGCAGTGTCCTGCGATCCGTCAGCTGGGTTCCGGGTTACGCCTGGAATATTCCCAGTACCGTGAAATGTTACGCATGACCAAGCTGCGCACGCGTCTTTCCGAAGAAGCCGAAGAGAAACTTCGCCGGGGAGAGGTTTTATATGAACTTTTCCAGCAGTTGAATTCTTCCCCCATTCCGTGTGAACAGCAGATCATTTTATTTTATGCGTATCAACGCAAGGTCCTCGAAGTTCTGGGGATCCCGATGGTGCGCAAGTTCATGATGGAGTTCTCCAGGTATGCGGAATTAAGGGCGCCTGCTCTTCTGGCTGATATTGCGACCAAGAAAGAGCTTACGCCGGATATCCGTATGGGCCTTGACAGGATACTGGGGCAGTTCTGTAAAGAGCATCAATGATCGTAAGATCTTTCGGGATGGGGAGGGAGCGTGC
>CAJBYM010000068.1 GCA_903959815.1 Candidatus Omnitrophota bacterium | reverse complement strand
GTAAGCTGAGATATCACCCGGAGTGAGGAAGATCACCCGATCATAAAAATGGATCGCCCTGGAATAATCACCCTTTCTTAAATAAAATGCAGCTGCCATCATGTTGTAAACAGGATTGTCCGGCGATATAGCCAGGCTTTTAAGAAAATATTTCTCCGCCTGGACCAGATCTCCCTCAGCGGCATAAGCAGAGCCCAAATTGTTATTCGTACGGGATTTGTCCGGAGCATGGGTTGCTGCATCCTTCCACAACAATAGATCGCTCGACCAGACCTGATTGCGCATATACGCCGCGGCACCCCAAAAAACAGCCACGCCTAAAATGATGACGAACAACCCACGCATATTCCGCACAATATTGTCAAGAAAGACGACGACTGCCAACATAAGCCCGAAGGACATTAAATAAAATTTATGCTCCCAGATCACACTCGTGCGCGGCACAAGATTGGCAGAAAAAGCGACCAGAAACCACACGATCCCGAAGCTTAAAGCAGGCATGCTCTTTTTAAAACGAACGGCCCCCAGGATCAAAAGCAATGCCAACACAGCACCTGTGATAAATCCAGGGTCAAGGGTAGAACGCACCATGGGAATATCATAATCAAAACTTTGCGGAAAAGGCCATACACTTAAACGCAGAAAAGTTGTAAAAACCTTGGCTTCCGTCAATAAATATGTTCCGGTCGTAAAAATATCACCGTCGTGACAATCCGAAGGAATGCGGGTCATGAACACTTGTGAAAAATTACTCTTAAAAAGAAAAGAAAATAAGAAATAAAAAGAAATGCCAATCACCAAAACCAAGAGCCATTGCCTGCCTTTACGGATCATCTGATTTAACCCGTCAAAGAACATGAGCTCAATGGTAAGGATCATCAAGGGCAGTGTCACCGACTCTTCCTTGGATGTGATCGCGAGTAAACCCGATACACCCAGAAGAATAGCGCCGCGCCATCTCCCCTTCGCAGACTGAGACAAACGAAGGCGAATAAAACCAGCGACGGCAAGCACATAAAAGAGCGTGGCCAATGAAGAAAATCTTTGCGTGACATACGTTACCGCCTGTGTCTGAACCGGATGAACACAGAACAGTAACGCAACACAGAAAGACAGCCAAAAACGCTTCTGATGATCCTGTTCTAAAGAAGGACCCGCACGAGAAGCACTCAAAGAAAGCACAAGACTTGCCAGCCACCACACACTCAAACATGCGGCAATATGGATCAAGATATTCAAAGCATGATATCCAAAAGGATCGATCCCCGAGATTTGATAATTAAATGCAAACGTCATGAGCGTAGTCAAACGTGTAAGAGGAAAACCGCTGTGAAAAAAATCCAGGACCGTAGCGAAAGATCTTATCGTCGGATTCCCGACCACAAACTGCAGATCATCAAAGACAAACCCGTAATCCAAAGCCCTACCATAAACAGCCAGCGCGGCCAATATCAGCGCTAATATACAGGGCGCAAGAAAGATGTGTCTGCCGCGAACTATTTTATCGAACATGTGCGCCTTTATTTCCTAGCATTTGAACGGCAAAAGCAACAACGGCCATGGCTGCGGTATCCACTTTAAGAACATTCTCTCCCAAAGATACGGCAAGAGCCCCTGCCTTGAGCGCCTGTTTTACTTCCTCAGGTGTAAAGTCACCTTCAGGTCCTATGAAGAAAACAAATTCCTTAGCCTCTAATTTGCGCGTAAAAGCCTCTCGTAAAGAAACACGATCACCTTCCAACCATGGGATAAAAAGGCCCGTATCCGGTGTGGCGCATTGTTTAAGCGCCTGTGTCAACGCAACAGGAGGACTGATCTCAGGGAACCAGATGCGCTTACACTGCTTGGCCGCATTCATGGCCACGCGCTCAAAACGTTCCGTCTTCTTCTCTATCTTTTCCCCATCAGCAACAAATTCGGTCCTTTCCGTTACAAGCGGAATAATGCGATCTACGCCCAGCTCTGTTGCTTTTTCAATGATCGTTTCAAACTTTGATCTTTTCGGAATAGCACACGCGAGCGTAATACGGGGGCGCAATGCTCGAGGAACAAACACGACCTCGCGTAAGGACATGGCAACAGATGCTTTGGCAACATCATCCACAACAGCCCGCGCCAATCCGCCCTGTCCATTAATAAGCTCTAGATCATCGCCCTTCTTAAGGCGTAAAACTTTAATCAGATGCTGGCATTCATCCGCATCTTTTAATATAACTTTTTGATCTGTTGTCTGGAAAGAAGAAAAGAACCTGTGGCCTGGCATGGATGATAAAACCCGAATTTAGAATCCCGCGGCATTTTCCTGGATCTTAATGACAACCTGCGGATTGGCGGCAGTCCCTGCCGTCAACGTAGCGCCTGCCGTACAAGCGGCCGGCGAACAGGCCGCGCCTGCCGAGGGGTCCAAACGTCCAACCAGCGTCATCTCAAAATAATAATCACCAGCGGCTGTGACTGTAACAGCAGGCAAAGGAATAGCCGCTTTCGTAAACTGATCAGATACTAACTGCCCCACCCGCAGATCGGTATTGAGACACGCCGCCGCCGCCGCTTTTTCACACAGATAAACCGTCGTGCCGATCTGGGTATAACAAGAATGCATATCATCCGTATAATTGTTAGGTGTAATAACCCCGCCGCTCACATCATCGTGACGAAAACAGAATGTTTGCGTTCCCGTATCTCTATAAAATCCTGTGTCCAAAGGATCGCCATGCAGAGCCCTGGCTCTCACCCGAACCGACTCAGCAACAACCTTAGCCTGAATATTCAACGACACATCCTGAGATCCTGTTTCATTGATGCGGCGAAGCGCATAATCAGCAGAAAATACACCTATCACCACCATGCTGACGATCAGGCTGGAAATGACAAGTTCAACGAGGGTAACTGCAGATCTTTTTTTATTCATAAAGAAAGCTTACCAATGAATATTAACAACGACTTTACGTCCTCCGCTGGCGCCATCAGCAGTGACCGTGTAACTGGCTGTATAATCAGAGAACTCGGCATCAGCTGGCCAATTATGAACACCCACGGCCAGCGAAGCCCCTGCCGTACTCCATGTCGAGCCTATTACTTCTTTATTCAAACCATCAATAACCTTCTTGGCAAAACGTGCCGCTTGTATCTTTGTATCTATGTCAGGATCCCGGTTCGTCATGGCAACGGTCGCAAAGATACCGGCAGCAGACGCGGCAAAAAGGACAGATGCCACGATCACCTCAACCATGGAAAAAGCACGCCGAAATCTGGACGTTTTATTTCTTAAAATCATAGATTAAGGACAATCAGCCCCGACACAATTCGGGTTACTTCCTGGAGAAAGTGACGTTCCCAATGTTGCGGTTGCCGTAAAGCCTGTTCCTGTGGCAACACACGTCGTTCCGGTATTACACACATAAGTCGACCCATTAGCAATAATGTTCAAATTTAATGCTGTATTAATAGCACCTATGTTATTGGCACCTGTAAGATTAGCTCCATTGCGCACACGGAAAAGAACATTTGTTGTATGAATCGCATTCAAATTTAAAATAGCATCTCTCGCTCTGGCACGATTAAATGTTTTACTAAAAACTGGGACAGAAAAAGATGCCATGATCCCCATAATAACAACCACGATCATGATCTCGATCAAGGTAAAAGACTTTCGCATCATACACCCCGTCCTTTAAACGCTAATTAGGCAATTTCAAATAAGCACACGTGGACCCAACAAGATCTGTACACGAAAACACACCTGCTTGCGTCTGTGTGATCATGTATTTCCCCGTACTTCTGCTGACACTTACAGTTCCCGTGTTCGCACAGCTGAGCGTGCCAAAGCTTTTTGGCACAATATCTACGTCCAAGAGCGCACAATCCGCTGGATAAAACCCGTTCTGAAGGTTGTAACGTTCCATCCCTCCATGAAGCGTGGCCACAGCCGTAACCCCCTCTGAAACAATAGATCGCTCTAATGCAGCAGAAAATTTCGGCATTGCTATGGCCGCCAAAATGCCTAAGATAGCTGTCACAATAATAATTTCTATAAGTGTAAATGCTTTGTTCATAGCCGTGTCTTTTTCAATAAAACTAACACTTAGACCCAATTATAAGAACCCCCTTGACCTGACACTAGGTCAAGCCAAGGGGGCAGTGAAACCAATAAAAAAGTATTACTGTCTAGACACGCTTTCGTAATCGACTGTTCCGGCCTGAGTAACAGCACCCGTCCCAAGATTAATTGTATAAGTGATAAGCCCGTTTCCTTTTCCAGCCCGTGGCGTGGCCGTTGAACCGCAAGAATTCTCAGCTGCACATAATCCGTCAAAAGCATATGAGAAATTTGTACTAGCTGGAAAAGAATACCCTGTAACCTCTGTGATCTCAGTCATGCTATCACAAGCGCTAAGAGTTTCGCTTTCCAACGTATAACACTCGCTAACCTTGCCCATTAAAATACCTAACGTATTAAAGGCCTCCGCAGCTCTTGATTTCGCGACCTGACCTGACAAACGCGGCAAGGCAATGGCGGCCAAGACACCCAAAATGACAATAACAATGATGATTTCGATGAGCGTAAAACCTTTGTTAAATTTTGTCTTCATACATCCTCCATATTTATTATAATTACATTTTAATAAAGCACCCTTGTGCCTTGACCAAAATCCTAAATTAAGTATATATTTTTTCTAACAGGAATGCAAATCTTTTATCTAAAATCTAGAGCCACTTCTACTTACTAACAGATACGGTCATTTATCTAAACTTGTGAAATCACCATAAAATTCCTTGCTCACAAACCCGTTGGTCAAATTAATCGAGAAATTAATAATGCTGCCAGCACTACCTTTTAAAGCCGTGGCTTTGGCTGCGCATGTTATCGCAGCCGTACACGTTGTGGCATCAAAAACATAGCTGAAATTTGTACTGACCGGAAACCCATACCCTGTACTCGCCAAAATTTGTGCCTCCGTATTGCATTTGACAACATTTTCACTCTCAACAGCATAACACTGACTGATCTTCTGCATAAGACCACCCAATGTATTAAAAGCTTCGGCCGCCCGGGCTTTATTGATCTGACTCGTTAAACGAGGCAATGACATGGCGCCCATGATCCCAATGATAACAACAACAATCATGATCTCAATAAGAGTAAAAGCTTTATTTTTCTTCATGGCCCAACCCCTTTGATTAACCACCCGTTGACAGTGAAAGTATGGGCATGAACATGGCCACAACCATGACCCCGATAATACCACCCATGACCACAAGCATGACCGGCTCAATGAGTGTCCCAAATGTTTTCATGACCGCTTCAACCTGTTTCTTGTAAAAAACAGCCACATGATTGAGCATTTGCCCCAATTCACCTGTTTCTTCACCCACACGGATCATCTGAACCGCCATGGGCGGAAAGAAGCCGCTCTGTTCCATAGGTTCCGCCAAAAGCCGGCCTTCACGCACCCCATCACGCACATGTTTGATATGCTCCGC
>CAJBYM010000067.1 GCA_903959815.1 Candidatus Omnitrophota bacterium | reverse complement strand
CCTATATATTTCATTATATTTAAATTATAATATTTATATGTAAAAATTCAAGAAATCTTATTAAGACTAATTTCTAAATAAAATCATAAGAAACGTATAATTTTATTTAAGAAATATTTCATTATTATTTAAAACGACCGCTCAATTCGCTAAAAAGGACTTTTGCAACCGCCTTCTTAGCAGGTGAACTGCGGGAAGAAAGCTCGATCTTAACACCCTGCTGTTTGGGCAATTCTGTAAAGAATACACCCACCTCTGTCGTGTCAACGAAACCGGGAATGTTCATTAACACAACAAGGCCACGAACCTCATCTTTCATAAAAACATAATACTTACTGTCACGCGCAACATCAATGACAGCCTGAAAACAAGCCTCCACAGCACACGGATAAACCTGATAAATAGAATCGACTTTCCCTGCCTCCAAGTCCTTGGTCGACGTTCCCATAAAATTCCTGGAAACATCTTTTAACGTTGAACATCCTGCAAGAATTAAAACTGAAAGAAAAATCAATATTATTTTTTTCATAGTGCCCGCATTATAACAAAAAAGTTTATGGTTTCAACGAAAGACCTTACCCCAACGAATTTTCACATACACGCTCAAGACCAACAACCTGGGCGCGACTCTTGGTTAATTCATATTGCAGATACTCATTCTTTTCCGTGTAGGCCGCATTGATCATTTCAAGTTCTTTCACTTGACCCGCTAATACACCCACAGATTCTCTAAGGGCATCAACTTCTACGGCGCCCCTTACCTGTTCTTGAAGTTTTGTGTTTTCTGTGCGCAATGTCTCAGTCTCTTGGTACAAATTATCAAGCTGACACTGATAAGCCTCCTTGGCCTGCTGCACAAGCTGCTGGGCGTCACCCACCTCATGGGA
Organism: Candidatus Omnitrophota bacterium; assembly: GCA_903959815.1. Taxonomy (GTDB): domain Bacteria; phylum Omnitrophota; class Gorgyraeia; order Zapsychrales; family Fredricksoniimonadaceae; genus Fredricksoniimonas. The sequence goes on along the minus strand of CAJBYM010000067.1, from coordinate 14,577 downwards.
CACACTGTTTAATCGTTGATTTTCCTGTTCAAGACGAAGAACAACATCTTTTAAACGAAGAGTCTCACTAGACATTTCAACAACCTGCGCCCTCAGCGCAGAACTCTCAACGATCAAATGATCGAGCTTGCCCGCATCATGATCAGCCTGCACGGCAGCCGACTGAAGATCTGCAAGTGTTACCTTAAGCTTTTCATTCTCACCTTGTAACGCAACAAGAACTCCTGCGGAACCACTCTCACCCTCCTGAACTTTTTGTTGAACAGCTTTAAGCTCTTCTTTAAGTTCACGCAAACGGTCTTCATAAACCAATCGCTGCGCATCCAAAGCCTCCCGATGATCAACCGCAGGATCCACCAAAGGCTGCATGGTTTTTATGTCTGCCAATGGAACCGCCAAACTCTCTTGAGCCAGCGCCGTTTCTTTCTGAAGCGCAAGCCATAGCCACGCGAATACCCCAAACGCGGCTAAAAGAATTCCCAGCAAAACAATGATCATCAACATAGCCTTCCCCTTTTACATATAGCTGTGCGATTTTAAATACCCGACATAATCTTTCACGGAATCTTCAAGCGATGTAAATGGCTTAACATAACCTGCCTTGCGCAAGCTAGACATATCAGCTTCTGTGAAGTATTGATATTTGTCACGTAAAATATCCGGCATAGGAACGTACTCAATATTAACCGGCCGACCTACCGCAGCAAATAAAGCTCCAGCCACGTCATTCCATGTTCTCGCATGACCTGTGCCAACATTATAAATGCCGTTGATCTCGGGCTTGCTCAAGAAAAACTCCATAACATCGACAACATCTTTAACATAAATGAAATCCCGCATCTGCGCCCCGTCAGCATATTCAGTCCGATGTGACTTAAAGAGCACCATCTTCCCCTCCGCATCAACCCGCTGATACGCCTTGGCAATAACGCTTTTCATGTCACCTTTATGAAATTCATTCGGTCCAAAAACATTAAAAAACTTCAAGCCAACCACTTTATCATACAATTGATTGTCCAAGACCCATGTGTCAAATTTTTGTTTCGACTCGCCGTAATAGTTGAGCGGCTTGCATGCACGGATAGATGCAATGCTGTCAGAATAACCGCCCTCCCCGTCCCCATATGTCGCTGCAGAACTCGCATAGATCAGCCGCGACTTTTTTCTAAGAGCCCAACGCGCCACATGACACGAATATTCAAAATTATTACGGAGATAATACGCACGGTCCTGCCCCGTTGTCGATGAACAAGCGCCCATATGAATAACGGCCTGAACATCTTCACTGATGCCATCTGAAAGCATAAGCTGCAAGAAATCACACTTGTCATAAAATTTCGTATACGCCTTGCCTTCAAGGTTCTTTCTCATAAGCCCATCAGAGTCCCATCGATCCACAAGCACAAGATCCTTGATCCCGCGCCGGTTCAATTGAGCGACCATACAACTTCCGATAAAACCTGCCGCACCTGTAACAACAATCACAGTGACAACTCCTTACCTTGCATCATTCTAAAAGTCTCTCCGCAAGCGCATAGCCCATGTCATACGCCGCCTGATCATAATTCTTACGATTATCCTTAAATTCACGCCGTGCATAAATGAGCGCCAAAACCTCATTTTGTTCAATCGAATAAACGTCAGCACGGATCTTCATTGAAACAATTTTATTCCAGTGACCTCGTACTTTCAATTCCTCGATATGCCCCTTGATCACAACATCCGCGCTAGCAGCATCCTCACCTGAAACAAGAATAAACCGACCACGTTTCAGATCATCAGAAAACCCCTTGATGATCATAAGGGCTGCGCGATCCAATGCATCTCCGGCTTCAGCGTCGGTCCCAGCCAAAAAAGGCTCAAAATAAATCTTTTTGGCTTTTTGAAGCGCCGGAGCATTTAAGACTTCAACCGAAACATCCTTATCGACTATAGACGGTACAAGCGAACCCTTCCCACTTAAGAATGGAAAAAAACATCCGCAGCCTAAAAATACTAAAATGAGGGAAAGGCCTAATAATTTATTCATAAAGACTTAACATACATTAGAAACTCATAAATGTTCAACGCTTTGAAGCTAGAACCAGACCCGCAAGGCGATCCGCAACAGCCATCGTAAAAGATCCCGATAACAAACGCCAGCCCCAATTTCCTTTAACCGTTGAAGGCTTGTTCATCCGTGCCATCTGACCCAAACCCAAAAGATCCTGCATAGGAATTATGGACAAGAACGCCGCCGAACGCAGCGCCAATTCGATCATAACCCAATTCACCTCTTGAAGTGTTATTTCCCGACGAAAATATTCACGCATATTTCTTTTCTCCATAGGCGTGATATCCTGAGAAAACCATCCCGCGATCGTATTGTTATCATGCGTCCCGGTATACACCACACTCAACGGCGTCGAGTTTTCCGGAAGATCACGGCTTTTCTTGTATTCATTATGAAATGCAAACATTAAAACATGCATCCCGGGCAAACAAAACTTGTCCTTAAGCGCATCAACATCCGGCGTAATGATGCCCAAATCTTCTGCAATGATCGGAAGATCAGGAAAAGCCGTCTGCAACGCTGTAAAAAGTTCAACACCCGGAACATCCCGCCACACGCCCTTAACAGCCGTTGGCTCGGATGCAGGGATCTCCCAATACTGGGCGAATGCACGAAAATGATCGATGCGCACAAGATCAAAAAAATCCAGGTTATGCCGGACACGGTCCACCCACCATGTAAATCCAGCTTTCTTAAGGTTGTCCCAATTGTAAACAGGATTACCCCAGCGCTGCCCCTCCTTACTGAAATAATCCGGCGGCACACCCGCCACAAAAGTCTGCCCCCCATGCGCATCTAATTTAAAAAAGTCACGGTCACGCCAAACATCAACACTATCATAATTGACATAAATGGGAACATCTCCAATAAGACGAACCCCTTTCTCCAAACAATATTCACGGAGCCTCATCCATTGACGATGGAATAAGAACTGCGCATACTTTTCCCTTTGAACATCGTGCTCGATCTCTATCAAAACCTTCTCTAACGCTTCAGGATGACGATCCCTAAATTCAACAGGCCAATCAGCCCAACCCACATCTTTAAACTTATGTTTAAGGACGACAAACATCGCATGATCATCCAACCACGACTTCTGAGCCAAACAAAACTTTTTAAAATCACCCGATTTGAACCACTGCGATCGATACCTGTCATAGGCACGCGCAAGCATCCAAGCCTTTCGGTCATAAACCTCATCAAAAGCAACAACCCCGTCGCTGTTAATACGGCACTTCTCAAGTTCATCCCGGGTCAATAACCCGTCTTTATACAAACCTTCAGGACTGATCAAAAGAGAATTAAATGCGAATGCGGAATAACTGCTATAGGGAGAATTCCCCAGCCCCCTGTCCGTCGGATTAAGAGGTAAAACCTGCCAATAATGCTGACGGGATCGTCGAAGCATATCCACAAACCGAAAAGCCTCCGGACCCAGATCACCGATCCCGTAAGAGGATGGCAATGAAGAAATGTGACATAAGACGCCGCTTGAACGTTGATTTCTTATCATGTTTTTATTATATATTAGGATATAAATTAAATGGAAGGATTCTCAAGAAAATCAACTGAACGCCACACACAGATCTTTCATCTCACGTAAATTCAGATTCGAGGTAGGGCGGAATAAATAATACCCCTGAACCGCATCAACGCCAAGGCTAGAAATAATATCCATTTCTTCTTTTGTTTCAACCCCCTCGGCCACAGACACGATTTGATTTTCCTTACAAAAGGCCACAATAAACCGGATGATGCTTTGTTTAACGGGATCAAGCTGCGCATTACGTACAATATGTGCATCGATCTTCACAATCTCAGGCTTGGTTGCCACAATGGATTCAAGGCTCGCGTAACCACCACCCACATCATCAACCGCAAAACTAAAGCCCTCGTCACGATACTGGCCCAAATGATTGAAAAAAACATCATATTGCTTGATCGCCGAACGCTCGGTGATCTCCAAAACAACCTTGTTAAACGGGATATGGCTACTTTGAAAAATATCACTGACAGACTGGAATTTTGAATTCTCGACGATATAAGGACTGCAGTTAAAAAATAAATGTTCGTTGCGCGTACAAGGCGAAACCTGGTCAAGCGCTTTTTGCCAACAGAGCATTTCCAAAGGATAATACATGTCATATTTTATAGCTGACTTAAAAAGTTCATCTGCATTCTTGATAAATGAACCGGGCATAGGCCGACTCAAAACTTCTAGACCAAAAAGTCTAAATGGTTTAAGAAAATAGATCGGCTGAAAATGGGGCTCCACAAGTCCGTTATCAATGATGCGCGAAAGCTCATGCACGACCTCACGCTGACGATCTTCACGTAAATTCTTAAAAGTCCCGTTACCACGACGCCAGATCGAATCTAGGCGCGCAAAAAACTCCTCTTTATCAAAGACTTTCGGCAAACAATCATCCGCCCCATGATGATATCCCCTGACACGAGAGGCGACATCAGATTTTTCTGTTAAAAGAATAACCGGGATATGTTCCGTGCGGCGCGTGGTTTTTAATTGCTGGCAAAGAGCACATGGGCTGGAATCCTCTAGTTCTTCACCTATAATAACAAGATCAATGTCGAGAGATTGAGCTTTTTGGAAAGCCCCCTGAAATGAAACGGCCGTCAAAGCATCAAAATCGTGTTCCTGCAAAATCTGAATCAAGGTGTGAACGTAACGCACCTCAGTGTCAACAATCAAGATTTGCTTTCTGTCATTGCCAGGCATCATAGTACACCTTTTACTGCCCATGATATAGTGAGCCGTTTGATTGAAAGTATACCCTCAAGAAAATGCACTGACGAGATGAATCTTTAATGCCGAGACTCAATAAGATTGATAAAATATTTGACATCACTAAGCAAACAAACAACTTATGACATTTGATAAAATGAAAAGAAAACGTTTTCTTCCAATGATCAAAAAATGCAAAGATGTGTAAAAGAATGTAAAATGCTGCAGCCGATGAGGTTGTAAACTAGGATAATTATGTTTTTAAAATTTCAAGCACAAAAAAAGAAAATATTTTCTCGTTTTCTTGAAATTTTCTTGAAGACGACGTTTCTACAAATTCTTGAGGTATTTCTGGAAAGAAAACATCACAGTCAAAGCACTCATAAATACGGGTCAAATAGATCTTTTTACACAAGGAATGGGTCACGGCCTGTGCAAAGACCTGAGCACCCCCGATCACAAAGATATCGCCAAATTTCTCATCTTCTTTAGCACTAACCATTTCCAACGCCTTATCTAAAGAAGATGCCCTCAAGACCCCTTGTGGCAAAGCATAACCAGCCTGAGATGTGATCACAACGTTCAGCCTCCCAGGAAGAGGCCTGAATTTATCAGGAATAGACTCCCAGGTCTTACGCCCCATAATGACGACATTGGCTCCTACCCCTTGCTGAGCAGTCGTAATCTCCTTAAAATGACTCAAATCAGCCGGAAGATGCCAGGGCAAAATGCCCTGCCTGCCAATACCCCTCACCTCATCTAAAGCTACAATAATAGAAAAACTTTTCATATCAGACCGCAATAGGAAATTTAATAAAAGGTTGATGCTCATATCCAAGAAGCTTAATATCTTCAAAAACGTATTCCAGAACCTTCTTATCTGCAAGTTCAAGGCGCGGCAAAGGTTTGGGCTGCCGCGATAACTGCTCCTTTAATCCATCGACATGATTCAAATAAATATGTGCATCGCCCAGCGTATGCACAAAGATCCCTGGGTTTAACCCGCACTCATGGGCTACCATGCTCAACAACAACGCATAGCTCGCGATATTAAAAGGAACCCCCAATGCAATATCTGCGGAACGCTGATAAAGCTGGCAATCCAGACGGCCATTAACCACATAAAACTGAAAAAATGAATGACATGGCGGAAGCGCCATGCGCTCAATATCGGAAATATTCCAGGCGCTAACGATAAGCCGACGGGAATCCGGCGTCTTTTTGATCATCTCAATGACCTGAGAGATCTGATCCACGTGCTGCTTATGATATGCCCCAGATTTTTCATCCCAGGAAAATTTTTCCCATTTGCGCCACTGATAACCATAGATCGGACCCAGCTCACCAGCCTCATCAGCCCACGCATTCCAGATCGAAGTATATTGCTTCAACCCGTCATTGATATTTGTCGCCCCACGTAAAAACCACAACAGCTCACGCACAACCGCATCAAAAAGGACCTTTTTGGTTGTCACCAAAGGAAAGCCTTCACGCAAATCGTACTTTGTTTGATAACCAAACACAGAAACAGTGCCTGTACCCGTGCGATCCTTCTTTTCTTCGCCGCACTCCAACACATGACGAACAAGATCAAGATATTGTTTCATAATTAGATCCTTGGTCAAAACAACTCATTTTACACTAAAAACAGCATAGCCCTTCGTTGCATGTTCTTTAAGACCCCCAAGCCCATCTTGAGTCATCATCATAGCCGCATACCCATCTCCTAAGTCTTCGATCAACTTCAACCCCGGCCCAGGACCAAGAATGCATAGCGTCGTCGACAAAACATCCGCATCAACCGCATGCAAAGCAATGACTGTCGCACTCACAACCCCACGCTCGGGATATCCTGTCAAAGGATTAACAATATGTGGCCAACGCTCCCCATTGATCTCAATATATTTTTCATAACTTCCCGAAGTGCTAAGCGCCCTGTCCTTAAGTTCAACAACATCAGCCAATCGATTTTTTCCTTCAGGATCATGAACACCTACGCGCCAGGGACGCCCTGTACAAGAACGCCCCCCAGCATAAATCTCGCCACCGGCATCGATTAAAAAGTTGCGAAGCCCTGCACCGCGAAGAATCTCTGCCGCTTCATCCGCTGCAAATCCTGCAGCATTGCCCCCCAGATCGATCCTCATCCCTTGAGGGATCCGAACACGACTATGACCCAAAAGCTCGATCTGCTGTGCACCCACAAATTTCTTGGTCTCACGGATCTCTTCTGCTGTCGGAATACGGCCAACCTTACCAGAGCGACTCCAAAGCGCTATCAAAGGCCCCACGGTCACATCAAAAACCCCGCGGGTCATTCCAACATAATTCTTCGACATTTTAAGAAGTCGATCAACATCATTATGAACTATAACAGCACGGCCCGAGGAGCTATTAAGTAACGACACATCGCTGGCCGGATCAAACGCATTCATATGCGCATGAATATCAGAGAATTTTTGCCAGACAGACTTGATGGCCAGTGCCGCCCCATCTTTCTCTTTAACCTCATAACAGATCGTTACACTCACATCCGTGCCAAGATAAGGCCTTACTTCCTGTAACCGCTCTGCTGCAAAAACCCGGGACATCCCAAAGAACAATACTGCGCCTACAACCACAGAGGCTCCAAGCCTCACGACTTTTGCCCCCCCCATATGACGCGTACAGACTGATCATAAGCAGCGATATTAACACACACATGATTGGCGCCACAGGGCCAGGCCTTCAAAGACCCACCATCTGACGTCTGCGCTGCGACAACACTCACATCCTGATCCTGGACTTTTAAAACAACCGTAAGCGGTCGGGGCATTACCTTCAGCGATGGATGATGCAAAACGATCTCTGCCTCACGTTCGGCCACATCCTTACGAAGCACTTGCGTCCCTTTGCGCAAAGATAAATACTCAAAAACATTACCAAATGTGTCCACCCACAGATCCGGAGAATGCATCCGGACATAACGTAAATGCTCATCAAGAAATTCTGCCGTTAAAGGCTTGTAATTGTTGGGATTGTTAATGTCAAGCCCATGACATTCTGCAATAAGCCAAAGCTGGCTCTTGATCCCTATATCCACAAGCCTATTAGCCGTACCAACAGAAAACTTTTGCCCCCCATACATGATATCCACAGTCCTGCCATAGAATGCACGCAAGTAATCAGGATGGCGTGCCGCAGGATGCGACGCTGTCACATAATGAAGGACTGTGTCGGTATAACTATCCATAGGAAAAACATACGAAGAGACTTTCTTACCCACATTCTTCTCGATCATCGCCTTCGCATCATCTATTTCAAACCTAAGATCCTCGGGTTTTAATGTTTTTGCGTCACGATGACTCATGCTGTGACTCGCAATTTCAAATCCTCGAGCAACAGCATCTTTCCACTCTGACCAGCTGCCACGTTCAGGGTTTCCAGGCATAGGCGCCACTTGGCCTGCAACAACAGAAATTGACGCCCTATACCCGTACTTTTCAAACAACGGCATGACTCCCGTATAAACGCTCGACTCTCCGTCATCAAACATAAACGATAACGCCATTTTCTTATTATCTTTAAAGGGAGCAATGTAAATATCTGCAGATTCAACCGGCAAAGGAATATTGGCAAGATCCGCATCATTGACTACTTTAAGAATATCATCAAAGGAAGAATATGATCGACCTGCGTGCTCCAGCGTTTTATACAAACTGATCTCTTGCTTGGTCATAAGAAAAATTTTGCTGAGAATAGCGTAAGCTTCAGTATTCGGCGGAAAAACAGCGATCGCCTCTACCAATGAGCGAACAGCATCATCCATCCGCTTCTCTTTCAACGCCTGAATGCCCTGCCCCATAAGTTCACGGGAACGTTCATAGGACTTGGCCATAAATTCTTTCTTCCCCATGACCGGGGGCGTCGGACGCTTAGATGTTTTATGCGTCGTAAAGCCCACGGCGATAAAAAAAAGAACAGCAAAACCAAAAACTGCAACCCACTTCTTAGACATCACAAAAGCTCCTCATTTCTTTTGATGCTGCGCCTGTCCCATAACTCCGGACAAAGCCCGTATCACCATGGTCATATCATACACGCGCAGCGATGACATTTTTGCAAGATCGGGCGAATTTAAATATCTGATCGATTGGAATAAATTATCACTGTGCTCAAAAACAACGCGCTCCATAACCGCATGATTAAAATGACTAAATGTCTTCAGTGGCAAAACCGTCCTTTCAATAAAACTGACGTATCCTTTTAAAGGAAGCCCCCACTTGTAATCATTGCCCGTAAATGAAATATATCCCTGCGGATCAAGAATTAAATACCGATAACCCTTGGCATAATCCTGAAACAAAACGAAAACATCCTCGGGCACAGGTAAAACATGACCACGATCATGGACATAGAGCCTTTGCACCAGGTCCTGGGTTGTTACAAACTTCACATCTGTGCTCTTCTCAAGCAAATACTGAACCGACGGCTCATACGCGGAAACATCAGAAATAAGCTCAGCAGACCTCCAGATCATGCCAGAGAACATCAGAAAAAGCACAACAACCAGAACAATGACCTTGGCCTGATGTTTGACATCTTGATAAACGGTATAGATCAATGCGGCAGACGACATGGCCATAAGCGGAAGGACGATGGCAATATAACGAGCCCCTCGATCTGTAGCTGTTGTAAAGAACAACATCTGCACGCACACGACCACGAACGGCCATGCCATGACCCAACGCCGTCTCACAAGAAAATAGATCGATGCAAAGAAAGCGCCTGCCAAAACCCAATTCTCAAGACGAAATAGATAGTATGGATAAGCAAAGATCTCGGTCCAAAGCCTCTTACTGACCGCCATATCCTGCTGATGAAAGACCCAGGCAAATGTATAACGGATCTGTGTGCCACCCAAAAGACTACCGACAACAACCATCACAGCCAAAAAGGTTACACACGTCCAGACCAAATGACGCCAACGCACTCCCTGTTTAGCGACCAGACCAAACCACAACTCCGTTACGACCAAAAGACCAGGCAACATGATCAGACGATAATTAGCCAAATACGCCATGCTTAGCAAAAGACCGGCGAAGAAAGCATTCTTTCCAAAACGATTTGGAAACATATACACATAGAAACCAGCCAAAACCACAAAAGCACTAAATGCTTCCTGCAGGCCGATACGCGAATAAAACACATGCCCTGGCAAAAGCGCCAGGATCGCAACAGAAAGACAAGCAATCGCTAAAGAGTTAAAGAACCGTCGAGCAAAAAAGAACAGCAATGGCAATGTCATAACCCCGAAAAAACACGACGCGAACTTGGCGTAATCCCAATCATTCCATTGGGTGAACAAAAACCGGGAATCAACAATAAGGATCCAGATCGGTTTTGTGAAATTCAACGGCCAATGGATATAAAAAAAGAAAGCTTTCCAGAGATCTGAAAAGCCGGCTAGATGCTGTGCTCTGATAATATCAAATGCTTGAAGAGAATGGTTCAAGTAAAGGGCTTCATCATAAAAAAAGATGCCGCTATCCCCCAACCCGTAAATCCTTAGGAAGACCCCGAGCATCACAGTGCCGACAAGGAGCACCCACCAGAAATTAATCTTTTTAATAATATTATTAATCATGATGGGAGGCATTATAACAATCAGGAAATAAAGTTCAATATTTGTTATTCATCTAAACAGACCCTGCCCCTGTACTGTTTTTTCCGGGTCTGACGTTTCTTTTGCTCCAAAACCTTCTCTTTCCCCGCCTTACTCCGGCCACGCACCTGCCGGCGCTGTTTCTCACGGGCAGATTTCAAGGCCTGCTGCCGGGCCAAACGTCGACGATCCAGTTCAAAGGCCAGTAATTCACGTGCCCGCTCGCGATTCTGATGCTGCGTACGGAACTCCTGACATTTGATCACAATGCCCGTTATCCGATGTTTTAAAACAACACACGTCGAAACCTTGTTAACATTCTGTCCTCCCGGACCTGAGGAGCGGACAAATAATTCCTCAATATCATCAATTTTCTTAACCATCATGATCCCCTTTGGAACAGAAACGCCGACCATTCTTTACCTTTTAGCACCTTAAGGCATTTCAAACCAACCAAAGCATTATAGTGCTTTCTCACCAAAGGCATGTTCTTCAGTGATATCCCGGAAATGATCAAATGTCCACCAGGCTGAACACAAGATATGATTTTACCTTGAAATGCAACCAGATCATGGGTGATAAGATTCGCAACCACAAGATCAAACCTGTGTTTCCCATGATATTTCTGAACATCGCAAGCTTTCAGAACATCACACGGAAGTCCATTAACCTCTAAATTCTTCCGGGCAACTTTAACCGCACCTGCATCAATATCAAATGCTTCCACATACCTTGCACCCGATATGCGCGCAACACCTGCCAGAATGCCACTCCCTGTCCCGACATCCAGGAATGTCTGAAAACAACCCTGCAGCTGTTCAATAAGCTGAGCTGAAAAACGCGTCGTCTCATGAAGCCCCGTTCCAAAAGCCGCGGTCGTATCCAAATAGAAGGGCGTTTTACCGCGCGGACATTTCGCATTCTTTAAGAACAGAGGAATCACATGTATCTTCTGGGTCAACGCAAAAGGCTTCCAGTCTTCTTTCCAGCGCGTTTCCCAATCTGTACGACGATGAACACGCATCTTAATGTTCACACCTTTAAGACCAAATGCTTTGAACGTCTTCAGCAAACGCCGCGCCGCAACAGCCTGTTGAAAGAATATCGAGATCTTACGCTGACTTTTCCCTGACTCCTCAACAATATCAGAACAAGCAAGCCCCGATCCAAGCAAGGCCGCGTAAACTAGATCTCCCGACGGACCCTGCAGCTTCATCTCAAATAACACCTCATAAAGTATGTTCATCCTTCACCTCTTAACAAAAAAACCTGCCCACAAGGACAGGCTTTTTTATGCTTTGATCAACATAACTCAATCAAATTTTAATAACGTTCAAAGCCATCTCACCCTTGGGTCCCTGAACCAGTTCAAATTCCACATCCTGGGCCGTTGTGATCGTTTTATATCCATCACCCTGGATCGCAGAATAATGAACGAACACATCTCGGCTTTCTTCACCCTCAGGATTGACAAACCCATACCCTTTTTGATTATTGAACCACTTGACCTTGCCTTTGGTGAGAACTTTTGTTGTCATTCACCCCTCCCGCTTGTTAAACAGAAAAAATCCGCCGGGAATTTCTTCCCAGCGGATTTTGAAATATTTTTAACATGTTTTTTGATCCAACTTCAACCTCCTTCAGGCAACTGCAATTATAAATTTTACCGGAAGAAGGGTCAATCAATTATCAGGATTTCTTCTTACTTGGCCTTGCCCTGATTCGCCACCCCCGCGATCTTCGCCTGAATCTTAGCCTGATCGCCAAGATAATAATCTTTCACAAACTTCAAATCCTTGTCCAACTCGATCACAAGAGGCACTGCCGTCGGAATATTAAGCTGAGCAATATCAGCGTCGCTGATACCTTTTAAATGTTTCACCAGAGCACGCAAGGAATTTCCGTGAGCGCCAATGATGATCTTTCTCCCCTGGAGGATCTGCGGAACAATCTCCACGAACCAATAGGGAAGCACGCGGGCAACACAATCCTTAAGACACTCGGTCAGGGGTAATTCTTCCGGCGCCACATCACTGTAACGAGGATCCTTGCCAGGATACATAGCATCATCCTTCGTCAAAGGCGGCGGCGGGACATCATAACTGCGGCGCCACTGCTTAAATTTATCTTCACCATATTTCTTCAAGGTATCTGCTTTATCAAGCCCTTGCAACGCACCATAATGACGCTCATTCAAACGCCAACTTTTTTTAATAGGAACCCACAAAAGATCCATTTTATCAAGGACAGTATTCAACGTATTGTTAGCTCGACGAAGTAATGATGTATACGCCAGGTCAAAAACATAACCCTCTTTCTTAAGAACCTCGCCGGCTTCTACAGCTTCCTGCATGCCGTTAGGCGCAAGGTCAACATCCACCCATCCCGTAAAACGGTTCTCTTTGTTCCATGTACTTTCACCATGACGGATAAGAACGATCTTGTAATATGACATACGCGTTAACCTTTCCATTGGAAATAAGTCTTAAGATATGCGAGGAACTACAGATGCAGAAGGGAGTAAAACTATTTCTTACACTTCCCCTTGTCCTTGTTATGATGCGTGATCCATGCGCAGGCATAGTTTTGAAACCAATCCTCAGCAGCTGCATCAAAGCCGATGTCATAACCGACCATCTCACTTTTGAGCCACTTGTGACGATTAATCTCTTCAACAACCTCTTTGTCCTGCAAAAGTTTTTCGCGATCCATGGGGCACGAACCCTTTCTTGTTAATATGCGCGACTATTGTATGCTCCGAGCCTTATCGCGTCAAATAAAATTTTTAAGGCACCTTTCACAACCCCCTGCGAATCACTTAGTTATATTCCTCCTCTTCGAGAGAATACTCCTTTCAAATGAAATGCAACCACACCAAAAGCCACGGCAACATTCAAAGAATTTTTCACACCTGCCATCAGGATCTCAACAGCCACATCTGCGCATTGTGCCAATTCCTCCACAACACCCTCAACTTCATTGCCGACAACCAGACACACAGGCTTTTCCGGTATAAATGTGTCATGCGGGATACTTGCATCTAATTGTTCTAAAAGAACGATCTGATAACCACGCGCCTTATGCTGACGAACAACCTCCATGATATCCTGAGCATATTCCCAAGGCACACTTTGCTCGGCACCCAGCGCGGTCTTGGCGATATCACCCTGAGGCGGATAACCGGTAATGCCACACAACCAAATCTTTTCAATGCCAGCCCCGTCAGCTGTTCTAAAGATCGCGCCAACATTATGAAGGCTGCGAATACTATCAAGGACAACGGAAACAGGCATGCGGGGCTGCTGACTTTGCACAATCTGACGATCTACAATCTGGGCATGCGTTAATTTGCGCATCATTTCGCCCAGTGTTTAAGAAAATAAAGTCCGGCGAAAACATTCGGCCCCACCAAAAGACCTTTCTTGGTCTGACACTTAAGCCAGGCATCCGCAGTCTTCATCGGCACTTCATGCACCTTGATCTGCTCCAAATCACCCTTGCCGCCACCAGGTCCCACTTTCTTCAATCCCGTAGCATGTAAGATCGTGACCATGTCCTTGCACATCCCGGCAGAAACAGGCCCTTCAAAGAATTTCTTGATCCGTCGCGCCGTATAACCCGTTTCTTCCAAAAGTTCACGCCGCGCGGCCGCGACCATGCTTTCACCGCGCTTGCCACGCTCATCGCCCACAAGCCCGGCAGGAAAACCAATGGTATTCTTTTGCACCGGACGCCGGAACTGCTCGACCAGGATCAGCTTGTCATCATCGGTCTTCCCGACCACAATAACAACACCGCAACAGTTGATACGCTCGATATATTCCCAACCGTCACGAATAACAAGCTTCAAATATTTACCCGAACAGATCAACGGAGATCTTTGTTTTTTCATGTTTCCCATTCCCTGTAAACATCGTCCATCAGAGGACCGATGATCTCTTTTGAGAAATCAAACTTGATCCCCGCCGCTTCAAAAAGTTCAGGCAACGGTCTTGAGCCTCCCCGCGATAATCCCTTCTTATAATTAGCCAGCGCCCTCGATGGATCACGACGAAACTGCTGCCACAGTTGAAGCGCTCCCAACTGAGCGATGCCATACTCGATATAATAAAACGGCACTTCAAAAATATGCAGCTG
>CAJBYM010000066.1 GCA_903959815.1 Candidatus Omnitrophota bacterium | reverse complement strand
ATAATCGGAGAGCCATTCATCGATGTGGATCAGTCTGCGCAGCATGTCGTTCCTTTCCTTAATATAATTTATATTAACATATTTGCGTTTGCTTGCAAAGGCCAGGCTATGTACCGGGCTCAAAGAAATATCTGGAATATATACTTATGGTATATATAATTATTGATTATTAAGTTTTCCAACCGGAACAGCGAGGGAGGGCTTTATGTTCGGCATTGATGATCCTCAGGTGTGGGGTGCCTATCTATTGTGCATTTTGGGCGCTGTTTTTTGTGCGGTTTATGGTGTTGTGAACTGGAACAAAGGGGATGAGGCGATCCATCCGGAAGACAAGCAATGGGTTGAAGGCGAGAAAAAGGAGCTTCTATGAACAATGTGTTCTTGCTAACAGTTATTATTGTTGTTTATTTGTTCATGATCGCCTATCTGGGATATTACGGGTATCGTCAGACCAAGAACGCCTTGGATTATCTCGTCGCTGGCCGTAACGTACACCCGGTCATCATGGCACTTTCTTATGGGGCGACCTTTATTAGCACATCTGCCATCGTCGGGTTTGGCGGTGTTGCGGCCATGTTCGGCATGGGGTTGTTGTGGTTAACGGTGCTTAATATCATTGTCGGGATCGCCATTGCTTTTATTATTTTTGGTAAGCGAACGCGCAAGATGGGTCATAATCTGGAAGCACATACGTTCCCTGAATTATTGGGCAAGCGTTATCAATCGACGTTTATCCAGGGCTTTTCCGGGCGTGTGGTCTTTGTGTTCATGCCGCTGTATGCTTCTGCCGTTGTTATCGGCGCGGCGCGTTTTCTTGAAGCAACTTTTCCGGGCGCTTTGAATTTCAATGTCGCCCTGTTGATCTACGTCCTTATCATTTTGGCGTATGTGTTTGCTGGTGGGATCAAGGGCGTGATGTATACGGATGCTTTGCAGGGTATGATCATGTTTGTGGGCATGGTCATTCTTCTGGTGATGACCTACATTAATCTCGGCGGGGTGACGCAGGCCCATCAGGCATTGGGTGCGATCGTGGATAAAGTCCCCGAGAAGCTTGCCTTAGCGGGCCACCAGGGTTGGACGCGCATGCCGGTCGCCGGGTCTCCTTCGTGGTGGACGCTGCTTTCCACGATCGTCATGGGCGTTGGCGTTGGCGTTCTTGCTCAGCCTCAGCTTGTGGTGCGTTTTATGATGGTCAAGAGTGATAAAGAGATCAACCGTGGCGTTATGATCGGCGGCATCTTTATTCTCATGATGACGGGTGTTGCGTTCGTTGTGGGTGCTTTATCCAATGTCTTTTTTCTTAATGATCCGCGTTTTGCGAAGATCGCGATGGAAGCGGCAGGCGGGAATATTGACAAGATCATCCCGCTTTATATCAATAGTGCGATGCCAGTATGGTTTGTTTATGTGTTTATGCTCACACTGTTGTCGGCGGCGATGTCTACATCGAGTTCTCAGTTTCATACCATGGGCACGGCGATCGGCCGGGATGTGTTCGAGCGTGTGATCTTGAAAGGTAAGGGGTCGCAGAATACTATTTTGATCACGCGCATCGGGATCCTGCTGGGCGTTCTGGCGACCGTGACATTGGGTTATAAGATGCCGCCCGGCATTATTGCGGTTGCGACAGCCATTTTCTTTGGTTTGTGTGCGAGCACGTTTTTGCCGTCTTATGCCGGAGCTCTCTTTTGGAAAGGCATGACCAAAGCCGGGGCTGTGAGCAGTATGGTCGTCGGATCATTGACCACAGTTCTTTTATTCTTGTTT
>CAJBYM010000065.1 GCA_903959815.1 Candidatus Omnitrophota bacterium | reverse complement strand
CTGCGCCAACACCTGAGGATTGGAGTAAACTTTCTTTATCTTCGCCATTGAAGACTTGGCCAAGAGCGCATAAGAGATCTTCAAGGTCAATTGCGCACAAACCTGAAGATCAGACTCCGCCAAAAGATCCGCACTCGGCGTTACCGCACCTTCAACAGAATTCTCGATCGGTACAATGCCATGATCACAATCAGCATGTTCGACGCGTCCAAAAACCTCCGCAATGCTGCTGCAACCCACATAATCAAGTTGAGAGCCGAACTTCTTGATCGCGGCAGAATGCGAATTTGAACCTTCTGCACCCAAATAAGCAATGCGCAGCGGCTTCTCGAGAGATAAAGACGATGACATGATCTCACGATAGATCGCTTCAAACGCCGTCGGATCCATGGGCCCTTTATTCAAAGAACGGACCCTGTCCAACACCTGGCGTTCGCGTTCGGGTGCATAAACGCTCTTTTTCACCTTGATCTTGGCTTTGCCGATCTCAAGTGAAATATGGGCGCGTGCATTCAAAAGCTGAACGAGATCTTCGTCAATCCTGTCAATTTTCTGGCGTAATTGGCTCAGGTCCATGCTCATCTCCTCCCATCAATCTGGCCTGGCCGCTGGATTCACCGAGTGTTTCCGGTTCACCCGCGTCAGGCAAAGCGTTCGTATGCTTTTCTAATTCTTCAATATCAATGCGCGTGCGTGCACGGGCCATTTCCTCATTGAGTTCTTCGCGCGTCGCCGGCGTCACCTCAGCTTCAGGCGCAAGCATCGGTTGTGATGATTCAGATGCAGGCGTCCCGACCTCATTCGTCCTAGCCATCAGCGCCGGAAAATCCTCAAGCTTTGGCAAATCTTCCAGAGAACGCAAACCAAAATATTCCAAAAATAATGCGGTCGTAGCATACACATAAGGCCGGCCAGGAACTTCCTTGCGACCTGCGATCTTGATAAGCCCTTTATTGAGCAAATGCATGACTGTTCCGTCGGAATTAACCCCGCGGATCATTTCCACATCTGTACGCGAAACAGGCTGTTTATACGCAATGATGGCCAACACTTCAAGCCCGGCACGTGACAATTTTTCTTTATGACGCGTCTTGTAAAATTCACGGATATATTCCGCAAATCCCGGGCTTGAAAGCATCTGCCAGCCACCGGCGATCTCAACCACGCTCATACCGCGCGGACTATGGTCATAATCCATCTTCAATTGCTGCAAGACAGCCTTGATCTCGATAGCTCCGCTGCCGGCGATCGCGTCCTTGATCTGTTCGACCATGACCGGCTTTTCGCTGACAAAAAGCAGCGCCTCAACAGCGCCTTTCAAATGATCTGACTGTGTTTGGTCCATCAGCTTTTCACCCTTTTTTATTTTCTGGATCCGGCATAGATCTCGTTAAGGAGTTCCTCAACGGTCTTGATATCTTTTTTACGTTCAACGGCCTTCGCGATCATCTCAAGCGCTTCCGGCTTTTTATACTGCAACTGCATAAGAACAACGAGCGCCTCATCCTGAAAAGCACGCACAACGACCGTATCCGAAGTCTTTATCGCTTTATCCGGAATAAGGCCGAAACGTCCGACCTTCCCCTGAAGCTTCGCAATAACATCCTTTGCTTTCTGCTGGCCAATTCCCGGCAGAGTCTTTAAAAATGCCGCATCCCCCTCATCGATCGCACGCGCTATCTCTGCGATCGACCTGTTGAGCGCCTTAACGGCAGCCTTAGGGCCAATGCCAGAGACCGATATGAACTGCAAAAAGAAATCTTTTTCAAGTTCATTTAAGAAACCGACAAGAACAGGGGTGGCGGTGCTGGG
>CAJBYM010000064.1 GCA_903959815.1 Candidatus Omnitrophota bacterium | reverse complement strand
GAGCATTATTAGATGTACGGACCTTAAACTCCAAGAGCCCTTTGGCATTATCACTCCATGTCGCGGTATCATAGGTCTGATTAAGCCCGATCGTCTTAATGGGAGATACATACTGCCCCTGTTTAAAAAGACGGTACTGCAAGATATCCCACGTATTACTGTACCCGCCACGCGGCACATACAAATAATCGCCCTGCCCAGGATACACAACCTTGGAAAATACCCCCCAAATTCCTGCTGGTGCGGGTGATATTTCTTCCCACGTATTTTGTGAAATGGAATACCTGTAAAACCCAGCAAATGCTGAACTATACGCAAACGTTGATGCGGGCAGAAAATAAAGATAATCGCCGCGTCCGGGATACGTTAAAGACGCACCATTAACATCACTGGCATACAACATCACCGGTGCACTGGCCAATGGGGTCCATGTGTTGGTCGTGATCGAATACTTATAAAAATCATTGGAAAGATCACCGCGCGTGGCATAAATAAGATCGCCAGACCCTGGATAACACAAAGACGAACCATAATTGACCGTTCCGGCAAGATCTGCCAATTGGGCCCATTGATTGCTGACAATATTATACGCCCAAAACTGCTTGCTTGAATTGCCGACCAAAAGATAGATCTTAGATGCTGTTCCCGCCAATTTATGACCCGAGCCAAAATTAAAACTCGGTGCCGTTAGTGCAAACCATTTATTTTGGCTAACAGAATAACGGGCAAAGTTAACCCTGTTACGGCCCTGCGTCGTATAAAGATAATCACCCGTACCCGGATAATGCAATTGCGGCGCCCACTCATCCCAGTTCCACCCCAGGTCAGAAACTGGCGCCCTTACACCAGACCAGGCCCGAGTAGTGATATTATATTTATAAAAATTTCCATATCCGCCCGAATAAAGCGTATTTCCATCGATGCCACGTTCGAACACGGCATAATATTGCATGACGGTCGATGTCGGATATGTTGGAGGCTGATCCCAGGTATTATTCGCTAAAGAATAGCGCGTAAAATATCCCACGGTGCCGTCAAAAAAGTACAAGAAATCTCCACTGCCCGGATAAAACATATCGGCGTCGTTATTGTAATATCCGTTCCCGCGGCTAAGGCGGCTCACCTCGGACCAGCTGTTCATACTGATCGAATACCGATACATCACACCGGTCGTCACTTCATTAGGATTATAAATATAATCACCAAAACCCGGATAACACAAAGCTTGTCCGTTGTACCCTCCAATAGGCATCGCGGTCAGGGTCGTCCAGGCATTCGCCCCTGTGTTGTACATGTAAAACCCGCCGGATCCAGACGCCGGCCGCCAATAGATCTTACCCTGGGACTCGATCATGATCATGCTATTACCCAACTCAACACTATTTTGAATAGCGTACGGAAGATCCGCTACCCTTTCCCATGTGTTTGTTGAGATCGTATACTTAAGGAAATAAAAACTGTTCTGACTGCTGGCATTGGTCACATCACGCCCTGGAGCAAGATAAAGAGCCTCACCTTTCCCTGTTAATCTGGAACCTGAAAAAACAGGATAATTTGTATCCGCCAACTGAGTCCATTCATTATTCACAAAATCATATTTCCAAAAATACTTTGTAAGACCACCCTGGATCACATAAATGAAGTTTCCTGTCCCGGGGTAAGCGGCTTTAGTCCCGGCCAGAAAAAGGAACGGCGCCTTGAGCAAAGCTGTCCATTTCTTCTGAGAGAGCGAATATTTCCAGAACACAGAACCACCATTGCCGTAAAACATATAAACACTGTCTGTCTCGATCTCAGGATTGATGGCACTGCCGTATGTGAATGAATGGACATTATAATTCCTGGGATAATCCCACGTATTGGTTGAAATCGTATACGTGAACATATCCACGGAATTTGTCACATAGATCTTATCACCCACGGATACGGCATCAAGAACACTGTCTTGCCACAAATTCGTAGGTGCCAATATTTCCCAAGCATTATTTATAAAATCATAACGGGCAAAACCATAACCTGTGACCGAACCAAAAAATGCATAGATGTAATTGCCTGTTCCAGGATAGGTCAGCGTATTTTTGTCATTCGAGCTGAACATATACGGAGCATCCGCCGCCTGAGTCCAGGTCTTTGTCGAGATCTCATACTTATAAAATGTTTTAGTATTTTGCCCGCGCGGCGTAAAAAGGAAATCACCGCCTCCGGGAGCATAAGGATAAACCAAAGATCCGCCCGTAATAGTTGCGGGTGCATCCGTAACCACAGCATCTGCAGCCGCGCGCCAGCCCACTCCGAGCTCATACCTCCAGAATGTTGCTGTGCCGGTACCTCTTAAACAATAAATATACGTTCCGTCTGTCGCAATGGTCCCGCCATAATTTATGGTCGCAGGGGTGGCGGCAAGAGATGTCCAGGTTGTGCCCGGAACATACGATGCAAACCCGGTATTTGAATAACCCTGAATGGCATAAACTTTGCCATTCAGCCAAGTCATGTCATGGCCATAATAAACACCCCAAGGCATACTGGCCTTGGACGTCCATAAATTCGTGCTGATGGAATACGCAACAAACCCTGCACTGGTACCGCCCGTGGTGTGATAAATGGTGTCTGTACCATCGTAGAGCATGCGGCCCCAGTTAGAAACGCTATTGCTTTTAACACCAATAAGACCGTTACTCCATAACTTTGTTGACGGATCAAATGTAAGCGGCCGGGCATAATTACCATTAGATAACCACCTCAGCTTCCCGTCAACGCCAGGGTCGTAAAAAATCCCTTTATACTGATAGATCGGAAACTGACTGGTAGCACTCAAATTTTCCCAAGCAGAGGTCTTATAATTGTACCTGACAAAATTACTGCCCCAGGTCTCTTCATACCATGCATACAAATAATCCCCTGTGCCCGGATAACACAAGTCACCGGAAGCCACTGGCGCCGCGGTCAAAGGCACCCACTGATTACCGGCAATCGAATACCTTGAAAAAGTTGAAGCCGTAGTATCAAACAAAGCATAGAGGTCGCTGCCCATCCCGGGATACACCAAAGACGCGCCGCGCGTCACAGTTCTTGTCGCCACAGGCAAGGTTGACCAGGTATTGGTCGATATCGTGTAAAGATAGAACTTGTTCGTCCCACCACCGGCCAGACAAAAGATCTTGTCCGCATTATTAGACGCAAGGGATCCACCCACACCCACCCCATAAGACACCGGCGCCAGCTTGGTCCAGACATTACCTGATATGGAATATTTATAGAAGCCGGTCGTGCCACCACCCTGGGTCGCATAAATGAAATCACCGCCAGGATACACAAGAGCAGCGCCATGGCCGGTTGGCATGGTGATATCCGCCAAGAATTCCCAGTTCTCCGTAGTCATATTAAACCGGGCAAATGTCGTTGTACGCCAAAGAGCATAAATGTAATTCCCGGCTCTCAGATAGGCCGACCACTGAACTAAAGCAGGAAGCTCCGGATGAGTGGTCCATTGTCCCAGATCCGTTAAGAAAGGATCTTCATTGCCAGACTGCAATCCAAGCGATGCCGCAGCCCCGGTACCGGTAATATCAAGTTTTGTGCGCGTACCTAAAGCAAAATCCGCGTCGGTTGTGTCCGTCACAGGAATCACCTGCACCAATTCCGTCACACGACCGGCCGTACCCACATTAAGGTATGCATCTTTAGAGGAAAACTTATCCCAGCCGGTCTTGTTGGTAGGATGAACAGCGTTCAGGGCAGAGCTTCCGCCGATCCAATCCGTCTGTAAAAAGACATCATTGGTGTCGGCCAAAAGAGGCGTTTCATGCAAAAGAAGCATAACGCCCATGAGGCACATGGCTATTAAAATGCGGATTATTTTCAAGCAATCACCTTTGATCTAAATAAAATGCGAACAAAGATCATTTTTCTTGTGCATCCAATTCTCGTAATGTGTTTTGTTCCCTGGCCATGCGACGCGCCATAACTTCATAAGAAATGCGATCTGCGCGATATTTCTCTTCAATATCAGCGGCCGCCTTCTTTTTTTCGACTTGAACAATGCCTTGCATATCTTCACGGACTTTGATCGTCTCCGCCCGGCATGTATCCGACTTCTTCCATGCTACAGAGCACACCACGATGCTAATCACAATCACAATACCCGTGATCACCCATGGTAAAATCACATGTTTTACTTTTTGAACGTCCACCATGAGCATCCCCCTGCTATCAATATCTTGATTTCTCAGACGTTTCATCCGCTTGCAAAACAGATAACTGCCGGTCATTATGCCGAATCAGCGTATCGATCGATTCCTGCACATCCACGGCATCCTCGGCATCAGGCTTAAGCTCCAGATACCTGCGAAAATGCTCGAGAGCCTTTTGTGCATCATTCGCCTGACCCTTATAAAGCAAACCAAGATTAAAATGCGCCTCTGCATTATTAGGATCATAGGCCAAAGACTTTTCATATTCTACCACAGCTTTAGGAATAAACATCGCCTTCGCATAAGCCACTGCGAGATTGTAATGATAGATCCCTCTTTCGCGATTGATCGAATCTTCAAGCTTCCTGATCCCTGCCAGCATCTTTTCTTTTTCTTTGAGCAAAGCACGCTCTGCGTTACTCTTTGCCGTTGACGTTTTACGCAAAAGATCGATCTCGTGCTGGACCTTGACAAGTTCCTTTTTCTGAACATCGATCGACTGCAGAGAGTCATTCACCCGCGCCTGCAACAGTTCCTTATCCTTGCGCAGTTCATTATTCAAAGCAATATAAGACATCGCATCAGCCTGCAATTTCTCATTGTCCTTACGGGCCTGATCTTTGTCTTGTTGCAACTGCTTGGCTGAATTTTCAACCTTGCCCAAAAGGAATGTCGTTTGATCGAGCTGTTTTTTAAGAGATCCGTTCATAAAAGCAAGGGCTGCGCAAGCGCATGCCAAAAGGCACACGCTCAAAATTTTCACATAAAAGAATATATCTTTCTTCATCTAATAACCTCGGGGCCAGGACTCTCAAGAAGTGACATGATATACAAAACTTCTGCCTTATTTTCAGCTTTGGGATAAATCTTAAGATATTTACGAAGATATTCCATAGCACGGCCCTCTTCTCCGGTCTTGGAATAAAGGATGCCCAAATAATAATAAGTGAGTGCGTCTTTAGGATCCAGTTTTAATGATTCCAGATAAGCATCAATCGCATCTACAAAGAACTCCTGCTTAACATAAGCTGCTGCTGCTTCTCTATATATAGAAGCCCTTTCGACATCCAGATTATCACGTAAAACAGTGTATTCACTGCTCATTTGAGCATTCTCTTTTTTCAAAGACTCATAATCATGTTTCAATGTCTTCAAGGCATCCGCAAGACTTTTATTATTATCCGCCCTGTCTTTTAATGCATTGGACTTGATAAAGAAATCCTTACTGCTACGCTCAAGCTCTTCATTCATACGTGTCAGTTTTAAATTACGCGCACCCAATTCAGCATTCTTGATCTTAAGATCTTTAACATAGCGAGGAACATCTATTTTGCGAGGCACGATCTT
The DNA here is from genome assembly GCA_903959815.1 of Candidatus Omnitrophota bacterium. Lineage (GTDB taxonomy): Bacteria > Omnitrophota > Gorgyraeia > Zapsychrales > Fredricksoniimonadaceae > Fredricksoniimonas. The sequence goes on along the minus strand of CAJBYM010000064.1, from coordinate 8,056 downwards.
CAAAAGATCCGCGGCTTTACGGCTAACGATCGCTTCAGCCTTCTTGATCGTTTCCTTAACTTTCAATTCCAAAGCAGCATTCATTTTTATTAAACGCTCGTTCTCAACAGCGAGCGCTGTCTTCTCATCCCCCAGTCCCATGATCACGCGCGAGGACTTTTCAATCACAGCACCCATATCACGGCTCTTATCCATACCTTTGAGCAAAAGACGATTCTGCTCATCAAGCCGACGATTTTCCTCCCGCAATTTATCAAGGATCTTCTTTTGCTCCAGCTTATCCTGATCGATCCGGCTTAACGCCGCGGCACAGGCATCAACCTCTTTCTGAGATTCAACTTGTCCAATGATGTTCTTTGTCAGTTTTTCTTCACACGCATCCAGCTTGGCCTCAGCCACTTCTTTCTCACCTGTCATCATTAAATTCTGAGATTTTAAAGTCTGATTTTGTACACTGAGCTCAAGCACGGTATTGCTCAGGCCTACCATATCTGGACGATCAGCCGCTGCCACAGGAAAAGCAAGCAGGAACGCCCCCAATATTGGTACGATCATCCAAACTTTATTCATGAGAGCTTCCTTCATCATTAGAAATCCTTTAATCCCTTCATCTTAGGACCCTGATCAACAGGGGCCACAGGACGAACATTGGATTTTTGAAGAAAATTCTTCCTAACAGGCTTCTGCTTCTTTTCCGTTTCTTTGAATTTATATCCTGTCTTGTGGAGGATCTCCTCACCATAGCCGATCTTGGCAATGCTCTTATCGATCACATCATCCTTGATCTGTGGCGGCATAATATCGATGGGTACGATCTTCGATGCATCCGTGCCCCTTGCCGGCGCATTACCCGTTATGATATGCGGCGTAATAAAAATGATAAGCTCGGTCTTTTTCTTTTGCTTACCTTTTGAGCCAAACAGCGCGCCGATGACCGGGATCTTGGAAAGCCCTGGAATACCCGTGACATCTTCCCTTTTTTCATCCTTCATCAGACCCGCGATCATGATCATCGTGCCATCCTTAACCTTAATAACACTCTCGGCTTCCGATGTCTCAACGATCGGGATACGGCTGCCCAAGGCCGTCGTGATCACTTCACGAACCGTGCTGACCTCAGGCTTGATCTTCATCATCACATAACCTTCATCATTGATCGTCGGAAGAACCGTCAATTTAACACCGACATCAATGAATTGAATGCTTTCAGATGTGACCGTTGTTGACTGTCCCTGACTCAGCGCCTGGGTCACAAAAGCCTCACGCGAACCAACCATGATCTTGGCCTCTTCTTTATTCAAAACCGCGATCCTGGGTTCAGAAAGAACTTTGGTGTTACCCAGCGTCCCCAAGAATTGAAGTGCCGCCGTATAATTATTTGCATCCATTGTGCCAATGGAAATTTTAAGGTTGTCCGCACTCAAAGATGGTGATGGCGTAAAAGAAGTGGCCAGCGGAAACGTTCCTTTGAAATTAAGACCATTAAGGTTATCCTGCGCTAACAATTTTTCCCAACTTACCCCGCGGATAAACTCGTCCTTAAGAACAACCTGCACGATCTCACTCTCAATGAACACCTGAAGGGTTGGCTCATCAAAAGCTTTGATCATATCCCTGATCTTGCTCATCTTCTGCGGAAGATCAGAAACGATCACCTTGTTCGAACGCTCATCCACATACATCTCTCCGATGCCGGGTGTAATAGCCCCCGACACATGCGCTTTAACATCCGCAGGTTTGGCATATTGCAAGGTAAACACATGCGTGACCGGCGCACGATCAAGGTCCTTGACCGTCTGACGCATTAAAGCAACCTTCTCCGGAATATCGATCATGAAAATGCTGCCCGTGCTTTCATCCACAATGATGCGTCCCACCTCGGATTTGAGCTGACCCAATGCCTCAAAGATCACCGACGGCTTGGCATAAACGAGCTGACAGGATTCGATCTTTCTTTTTTCATTAAACTTCTTCCCATAAAGCCGTTCATATTCCTGCGCTGTCATCACATTGATAATGTTGCCGTTACGTTCAAGAGCCAAATCCTGGCTGAAAACAACAACATCCAAAGCATCCTCAAACGTAAGATTATTCAGAAAAATATTCACGCGGCCGGTAACGCTCTTCGTGGGGACGATCGTCACACCCATCTTCATGGACAAAACTCTAAAAAATTCATTGATATCGATGCCTTTAAGATCCAGCGACATCCTTTCCGGTGAGGAAGCGGGGGCAACAGCGCTTTCCTTAGGCGTAATGGCCTGAAGATCACCGACTTCCACGGCACGCTCCTGGGGTAAAACAATAGGCAATGGATCGGCCGCAGGCATGGCTGCTGCTAATAACATCGGCGCTTCAGCAACGAGCTGAGAATTCATCACAGGACTGACTTCACTCACAGCAACACCACCCGAAACAAGGACCCGTGGGGCCTGCAGCGGTTTTGCAGCAACTTTGTTCTCCTGGGCAGCATCTGCGACAAGAGCGACATTTGCAGAAACAGGCTCAACCGCAGTTTCATCCGCCGCAAAAACACCTTTTACAGCACATGCAGCGTAAGCCGCACACAGGGCGATTAACAGGATCATCTGTTTATTCAGCCGCATACCCATATCTTATCTCAACTCCCAAACGCGGTCTTCTCTTGCCAGGATAACCTTATCCTTGGTGATCGCTTTAACCGTAAGATGCGCCACCTGATCCCCAACAGCCAACAAATGCGTTTTCTGCTCAACCGTATCTTCCACCATGGCCTGAGGATTGTTCTCAGACCATAAAACACCTACCAATTTAAGATTCGCCGTCTCCTGGCCATCACCCACAAGAAGACCCTCGACGGAAGTACGGTCGTGATAAAGCGTGAAAATATTGTGCTCCTTGGCCAGCGTGATCGTCTGCTGCAAATTGATGCTCCTTGAAACCTTATCCGATACCGCTGGTTCAGGCACGTTGCCAGGAACACTGATCGCTTCAAACTTCTTATTCAAACCCGTCATTGTATTTTTAAAATACAGCCCGCACAGAACCGATAAAACCACACAAAGAACCAAAACAACCCTGTTCGCATGACGAAGATCTGCCCGCCCTCGCCATGCACCCATGTTAAATATGCTCGGCAACATGGGGAAACCCGCCCCCCCCTTCACGCCCCCCGCCGAAGACTCAGATGCCGCAGCGGCCATCTGTTTGGGCGGATTTTCAATGATCTCAAGCAATTTATCTTCGGGCGTCTGTTCTGGTCCAGGCATAGCTCTGATCAAACCCCCACAAGATTTTCTTCATGAAACACCGACTGAACAAGCCCGTCGTCAATGATCCAATTGTCCTGCATCACAACCGCTTTAAGCGCCTTATGGCACAACATGGCGATCCGGCGCGGGCATCCCTGGGCGTGGGCATGGATCTGCGCCACGGCTTCGTCAGAAAAAAGCGGCGCAGAAAAACAATATCCGGCCTGACGCAAACGGAAATCAATCATGTCGCGCGTGGTCGCGATATCAAGCGGCGTAAGCGCCTGCTTGAAACTGATCCGGTCCCAAAGATTTCTCATCCCCGCCACCGTCGGAAGAAATTCCATCTGGGCGAATACAACAAGTTGAAGAAGCTTATACTCATTGGTCTCATAATTAAGCAAGGTGCGCAAAACTTCCAGCGCCGCCCGGTCAAGCTTCTGCCCCTCGTCGATAACAAGGACAATGGTCTTACCTTCGTCGACGCCCTTTTGAAAAAGATATTTTTTGATCGCATCCTTGCAATCCAGCGCCTGGCAAGGCCCCTGGGGGACCGGAAGATTGAACGTGCGCACCAATGAAATAAGAAATGAAAGTTCAGAACCCTCCACAGGATCAAGGATCATGTGAAAAAGGATATCGTTGCGTGTTCTTAACATCTGATAAAGTTTGCGGGAAAGAGTTGTCTTGCCGAGACCCACATCACCCAGCACAAGACTCATCCCGCGCTTCAGCCGGATCTCGATCATCAGGCGAACAAGCGTGGCATGATGCCCGCTGGATTCATAAAAGAAATCAGGGTCTGGACTCGTCGAGAATGGCTCTTTTGTGAGGCCAAGCAGCTTAAAATAGCTCATCCATGTCCTGCAAAAAAGTTAATGGGATTTTTTCTTTTTTAACAATTACATTCTTATATTACCTTTGTTAATATCATTGTCAATTTTAATCAAATATTATTTTAGGAGAAGGAAACGGCGCAAATATCGCAGGAAATCTTAGAATATGATATTGGCCATATAACCAAAAAACAAAATAAGAGGGACCGCAATGGCTGGCATCCACAAGGCCGTTCTGCGCCCTGCATTGACCCACAACAAACCGATCTCGGTATAGTCCGTGGCCACACCTGCCATCAAAAACACAAGGGCATTACCAACGGCTCCGGTCTGACGATAAATTTCAAAAGCCAGCGGAGAACTACCCTCCGAACACGTTTCAACCACGGTCGCAAAAGCGAGCGTTATGCTCATGCCCCCCAAAGACTTACCCATGAACTTATGAAAAAAATGCGCGGGGATATAAGCTCCGGCGGCTGAGGCCAGGCTCATGCCTAAAAGGATCCACCACAACACCATATCTGATAATTCCAAGATCCCACGCCCCATGCCTTTTAAATCACGCCAAAGATCAAGCCGATAGGCCAAAACACGACCTCTTACATCTTTCCACATATTAAAATCAGAGGGAATCTCTATAGTATTAAGATTCTTTTCAATCATCCCCCGGGCCTCCAACACCTGAAAGATCCATCCTGTCACCAGAGCTATGATAATCGCGGACACAATAATATAGGCCGCACGGGCAGGTCCAAAAAAACCAACAAGCATCAACGTAAGCGGAAAATTTGCCCAGGGACTTGCCAAAAGAAATGCAACAACAGAAGCCGGCGAAGCGCCTTTCTTATAAAGCTGAACCGCCAAAGCCAGAATGCCATGGCTGCAAAGTGTCATTAAAAATCCCCATAACACGGCATAAACGATGCTGCGCTTACGCTTACCGGCGAGAATAAATGAAATGTATTCTCGCGGGACATAATAATCAATGATCCCCCCGATCAAGAGACCGAGGATCAAAGGCCAAAAAAGCATGCGCCCATACAGGGCAAAGGCATGACGAAAAGGTTCCAAAAAAGTCACATGATAAGACAAGGCTATAACGCAAAGGATCGCGATCACAAGCCAAGCGAGCTTGCTGCCACCAAAGGGAGGTGCCGATTTCTTATCTGAACAACAGGATGACATCTTTTCTCCTATTCGGTCGGGTTTAAAACCCGACCCTACACACGCCGCATATGCACAACAATCACGGACGTTCGCTACAACATCAGATGCATATTGACTTTACTATACCTTTGGTTTATCGTTTAATCCATGAATAAGAAGTTTTCACATCACCCTATCGCCCAGCTTCTGGCCCAACGGATCCTCATCCTCGATGGGGCCATGGGCACCATGATCCAGCGCCACAAACTGGACGAAAAAGACTACCGCGGCGAACGTTTTAAAAGCTGGACCAAAGACCTCAAAGGTAATAACGACCTCTTATCACTCACTCAACCCCGCATCATTTCACAGATCCATGAACTTTATCTTGAAGCGGGCGCGGACATCATTGAAACGAACACATTCAACGCCAACGCCATCAGCATGGCCGATTACCACATGGAAGAACTCGCCCATGAACTTAATCTGGAATCAGCGCGTCTCGCACGTCAAGCAGCCGATGCCTTCACGGCCAAAGATCCTTCAAGACCGCGCTTCGTGGCGGGATCGATCGGCCCAACAAACCGGACAGCGTCCATCTCTCCCGACGTCAATGACGCCTCCTACCGCGCAGTTAATTTTGATCAACTCGTCAAAGCCTACAGCGAACAAATTCAAGCGCTAGGTGAAGGCCGCATCGATATTCTGCTCATTGAAACCATTTTCGACACCTTGAATGCCAAAGCCGCGATCTATGCCGCGCTTTCTTATAATGAGTCGGCTGATCACCCCATTCCTGTCATGATTTCTGGCACCATCACAGATGCTTCAGGCCGCACACTTTCAGGCCAAACAGCTGAAGCTTTCTGGATATCGGTCCAACATGCAGAGCCTCTGGCCATCGGTTTTAACTGTGCCCTGGGCGCCAAGGATATGAAGCCGCACCTTGAAACCATCTCACGCATCGCCGGCACATTCATCAGTGCCTATCCAAATGCAGGACTTCCGAACCAGTTCGGCCAATACGACCAGACACCCGAAGAAATGGCCGCGCTGATCAAAGACTTTGCACAAAGCCATCTTGTTAATATCGTTGGAGGATGCTGCGGATCAACCCCCGACCATATCCGTTCGATCGATGCTGCTATGAAGAATATGCCCGCACGCAAGATACCAGCACTCATCCCCGCATCACATTACAGCGGGCTAGAGCCACTGATCCTGCGTCCCGATATGAACTTCGTCAACATCGGTGAACGCACCAACGTTACCGGCTCTAAGAAATTTGCCAAACTCATCATCGATGAAAAATACGATGATGCGCTCGCCGTTGCTCGTCAGCAGGTCGATGCCGGCGCGCAGATCATTGATATCAATATGGATGAGGCCATGCTCGACTCTAAAGCCGCCATGGTGAAATTCCTGAACCTGGCCATGAGCGAGCCGGATATTGCGCGCGTTCCCGTGATGCTCGATTCTTCCAAATGGGACGTGATCGAAGCCGGGCTCAAATGCCTGCAGGGCAAAGCCATCGTCAATTCCATATCCCTCAAGGAGGGTGAAGATGCTTTCAAGGCCCAGGCGCAAAAGATCAAAAAATACGGTGCCGCCGCTGTGGTCATGGCCTTTGATGAAGATGGGCAGGCCGACACCAAAGAGCGCAAGATCTCGATTTGTACCCGCGCCTATCGCATCCTGACCGAGGATATCGATTTCCCGCCGGAAGATATCATCTTCGATCCGAATATTTTTGCGGTAGCAACAGGCATTGATGCCCACAACAACTATGCCGTGGATTTCATAGAAGCGACACGCGAGATCAAACGAACCCTCCCCTTCTGCCGGATTTCAGGAGGGGTGAGCAATGTTTCTTTCTCCTTCCGCGGCAATGACCCTGTGCGCGAAGCCATGCACTCGGCTTTTCTTTACCACGCGATCAAAGCGGGCATGGATATGGGCATCGTCAATGCCGGGATGGTCGGTGTTTATGATGCCATCCCGAAAGACCTCCTGCGGCTCGTTGAAGATGTGATCCTCAACCGCAAAAAAGATGCGACCGAGAAACTCGTGGCCTTTGCTGAAACAATCAAATCGCACGGAGGTAAAAAACCCGTCGAAGATCTGGCCTGGCGTAACGGCACGCTCGAAGAACGCCTCGCCCACGCTTTGGTCAAAGGCATCACGGATTTTATCGAAAGCGACCTTGAAGAAGCCCTCAAGAAATATCCGCGCCCCTTATCGATCATCGAAGGGCCGCTCATGGATGGCATGAATCATGTGGGCGACCTTTTTGGTTCAGGAAAAATGTTCCTGCCCCAGGTCGTCAAAAGCGCCCGCGTCATGAAAAAAGCGGTCGCTCATCTGCAGCCCGCGATCGAACACGATAAAGCCGGCAGTGCCAAGACCGCCGGTCGTCTTGTCCTGGCAACCGTTAAAGGGGACGTACACGATATTGGCAAGAATATCGCCGGCGTGGTCCTGGCCTGCAATAATTTTGAGATCATTGACCTGGGTGTTATGGTTCCCTGCGCGACGATCCTCGCCAAAGCCAAAGAACTTAAAGCGGATATGATCGGCCTGTCCGGCCTCATCACCCCATCACTGGATGAGATGGTGACCGTTGCGACAGAAATGGAAAAACAGGGTTTCACGATCCCTCTAGTCCTGGGCGGCGCTACCACTTCCGAGAACCACACGGCCGTTAAGATCGCACCCTGTTACTCCGGCGCTGTAGTCCATATGAAAGACGCCTCACGCAGTGTGGGCATTTGTCGCAACCTCATGGATCCCCAAGCATCATCCGCGTTCATCACAGAGAATAAAACCAAACAAGAAGCTCTGCGT
>CAJBYM010000063.1 GCA_903959815.1 Candidatus Omnitrophota bacterium | reverse complement strand
TTCTCTTATTTACCCCAATACTCGCCATCCGCATTGGTCGTAATGTGTTCATACGTATTTGTCAGTGCATCTCCACGCAAATTCGAATACGTCACACCCGCTGCCGTATATTCCGCTGTATTGGAATTGGTGGTTACTCTCTTATACCAGTTCGCACCGGCGGCTGTTGTATATTGGCTGCCGATATCGTCGGTCGCGCTTCTCAAACGACCTTGAATACCACGTTTAATATACGTCTGTAATGTGAGCAAAGCAGCTATGATGATAACCATCAAGATGGCATATTCAAGCACGCTTTGTCCGCGTTTTATCGTCAACATAATGCTCCTTCCTTTCTATAATTAAAACCCCGTACCGCCATTAGTCGTTGCCGCAACAGCATTGCTTTGATACTCTGTTCTATCAACAAAGCCATCCGACAACTTTTTATTAATGTTCACATCTGTTGTTTCTTTATACGTTTGTTCTTTAGACGAACCTTTTTCCATCTTCGTCGCAGAATTCGTATAATACGGCTCATACTGTAACGTCGTTGCCTGATTCGAAGTCGAGATTCCAACGGTTTGATCACGGAACGCCACGCTCGCATCGCGCAAACGGGCTTGCAACGTACGCTGAGCATACGTTTGCATCGCAATAACACCGCCGACGACCAGCGCGATCAGGATCGCGTATTCGGCTGTATTTTGCGCTTTTTTATTTTTGAATATTTTCAACATTCTATCCTCCTCGGATTAAAGTCCTCGTTTAACATGTCCTGTCTTACGTTAATGTGAATTGTTCAAACGATTCGCCATCGTTTCCATCCCACCGATCGAACTGTTCAACGTCTTATTAAGTGTTGAACGGAACGGAGAACCCGGACTTGCCACAAGCCCGATGATGATCACGATCACTGCTGTAACCAAAAGCACATACTCGAGTGTGCTTTGCCCTCTTTTATGTCTGCTTGACATAATATCCTCCTAATTAAAATAACGATTATTCCTGTTGGAATTCCTCACCCATCTGTTTCTGTTTCGACTGAACTGCTCGATACACATAGGTGCTCATGGCGACCGCCGCCGCCGAAACAACAGCAATGACTAGGGCATACTCGACCAGATTTTGTCCTCTGTAACGAACTTTTAAAAGCCCCATTGCTGCTACCCCTATGCTCGAAAAAGATGCTGCCCGGGACCCCATTACTCTACTTCGGGGCGGGAATTCACCCGAGCGTCTATGCCGATAAAGTTACCCTTACCGGTTCGGTCTGGCGAAAAGTAAAATAATACGGCCAGGCCCGATCAAGTCCCTTCCTAAAGGAAGGGGCCGAAAGACACGATATCAAAAAGTATAACATATATAGGAGGTGTGTCAACGCAGGAAGGCGATTATTTGTCGGCGGAAATAAGCAACGTAAAAATGATCCTTCGCCCAAGGTAATCTCTCATACAGCAACAGTTTGCGCGATCAATCGCTGTTTGTAATTCTGTCCTATAAGAAAAGCTTTTCTGCGGCTCAAGGCGAACATACACAAAGTTCTTCTGATATCTGATGCGCCCATGAACAGCATAAATCGCCTGGACCACCAAAGGATCTATAACATCTACCAACAGTGACTGCGCCCAGCGCCTCTCAAAAGACTCAAAGATTGTCATTAATATCGTTTCTAGGGTTCGCCTTTGATCATTTCCCATGAAAACATGGGCTTTATTGTCATTTTTACCATCTTCTAAAGTACAAACGTTATAAAAAGCCTTGTTTTCAATAGAAATATCAAATATTTTAACTTTACTTATGTCTTTTTCAGGAATATTTGTTAAAAGAATGGTTTTCTTATCTTCCCCGGGAATTCCGACAACAATAGCGCGACATTTCAGATCTTTCTCCGGATCGAGAATATAAGTCCCTTCTTTGAGTTCATACTCCCTATCACAAGCTGCATCTTTATAAAAACACCCAGATCCAAGCTGATCGATATTAAGAGATTGCCCCACTTCAGTGTGTACTATGCCAATAAAGTTATGTTTTCCTGTGCCTTTAAACACAAAATTCCATACATTATCTGATTCCTTACTCCACAACTCTATTTTATCAAAACGATCTTTCGCCTGACCATCAAGAAAAGTTAAAAACTCTATGGCAACCAGATCCAACCCCTGCGGCAAAACAAAAACCAATGGCTTTCTCGTCGTCACCATACGATCCACGGCCTGTTCAACAGCCTTAAACATAAAACACCCGCCAGTCCCACGCGCCTCCGCAAGAAGTCGGCTAAGATCTGCGGATAAATAAAAATGACGCCCAGTATCTGCGACACACTTAAAGAAATCCCCCTGAACAAAAGCCGCACCCAACTCTGCTTCCAGCGCCACGCACAATCCATTTAAAGGCACATTCTTCCCTAAAAATTGCTCCAGGATTTGCTCCATCTTTGGTGCGTCAACATTAAACATCGCCGCCAGTCCAGGATATGTAGCTTGTGCGGCTTTTAAAAAGATCGCGGCCTCTAAAAGTTCCACGTCCTGATGGTCCACACCTGCCGCCCGTAACAAAACCTCTCCCAGAACCGGGCGACGCAAAATGTCCTGCATGAATGCCCGAACAAAGAAAAGCCCCATGTTTTCCAACAAAAGACCCTTTTCGTCCGACCAATCAACCTCTTCTTTTAACTCAACCCTCGCCTGTACAAGAAGATCTGGCGTAAGATGAACAGCCTCATCTTTCACATCTTCTTGATCTTGAATGGTTTGTGCTGTTTCGACAAGGGCTGGCACGACAACAGCTTCTTTATTTTCAATTTGTGTAAATACCAGCGGCGCGGGCTCTGTGGGCAAAAAGGGAGCAACTTGAGCTAAAAGTTGCTGTTTCTTCTCAACAGGAATAAAGAAATTCTTGGATGGCTTATCTGGCCTGCGGCCCACAGGATTGCTAAGGTTAAAATCTTTAATAACAGCATTAATAGAGGACTTTGAAACTTCGATCTGAAAAGATTGATATAAAAGACTGACAAGCTTCCGGCAGCTCAAAGAAGGCTCGATCTGCTTCTTTTGAACAATGAAATCAACAATTTCTTGTTTTAGTTTATAGGTAACGCCCATATGAATTGTCCAATCTGGACATTTCTCAATATAGCATGTACCTAAAATTTAGCAAATAACGTTTATTCTTACTTTATTTCAAGGATATCGCCAAGAGAGGTGGCGGTGCGGTCGATCGTGCCGGCAGGAAGCTCCACAACGCGTTCTGCCGTCCAAAAAAGAGGGCTCATTTGAAAAGGCTTGATATTCTTCACACATCCAACCACGCAGCCGGCGCGGTCAATAAATATCGCATCGATCGGGAATTTCATAAAAAACATATGAATCGAATTACACTGGGTAATGATGAGGGCTCTGCCTTGTTCCAGTGTCTTTCGGCCCAACAGCCCTTTCATCCGGCTTAAGATCGTATCTGCAAGATCGGCCTGAAGTGATAAAACGATGTTTTGGGTAAGATTCTTTACGATCACGAGAGGGTATCTAATTTTTTGGCTGTGAAAAGATCCGAGCTGATATTAATGCCGCGCTTAACAAAATCTTCAAAACATTGCGGAATATACCCTGTTGGCTTGTACTCACCGAGCACCCGTCCTTCCGGATCAAGCCCCTGATGTTCAAACACAAAAATATCCTTAAGCTCAGGAAGCCCGTCGACAATCTTGCCGGTCAATTCCGTAATAGCGGTGATCTTACGTGACCCGTCAGAGAAACGGGAGATCTGAATGACAACATCGATCGCGGACGCCACCATGTCATAAACAGCACGTAGCGGCAGCTCAATGCCGCTGAGCAAGATCATGGCGTTCAAGCGCGTTATAGCATCGCGAGGAGAATTAGAGTGCAGTGTGGTTAAAGACCCGTCATGACCTGTGTTCATGGCCTGGAGCATATCCAAAACTTCCGCCCCACGGCACTCGCCGATAACAATACGATCAGGACGCATACGCAATGTATTGATAAAAAGATCCCTGATCAGGATCGCACCCTTGCCTTCAACATTCGGCGGACGTGATTCAAGCCTGGCCCAGTGCGCCTTATTAAGCTTAAGCTCCGCCGCATCTTCAATGGAAATGATGCGCTCGCCGTCGGGAATATTTTCTGAAATGATATTTAAAAGCGTCGTTTTACCCGAACCCGTACCACCGGAAACAATCATGTTCTTACGGGTCACAACGGCCGCCTGGATAAAATCTGCCATCGCCGGTGTCAAGCTCTTGAAGCGGCGCAAGAGATCATCCATGGTAAAACGATCCTGTCCAAATTTCCTGATCGTGATCATGGGCCCCTTCAATGACAACGGGGGAATGATCGCGTTGATACGCGACCCATCGGGCAAACGCGCATCGACCATGGGTACTGACTCATCAATACGACGGCCAAGCGGTGCAATGATGCGATCGATCACAGAACGCACCTGTTGATTAGAAACAAATTTCTTCGTCGTTAAAAGAAGCTTGCCGCCTTTTTCCACATAGATCTCATCCTTATTATTCACCATGATATCGGTGATCTCGGGATCTGCCAAAAGGTCCTCAAGCGGCCCCAGCCCCAAAGCTTCGTTGACAATTTCGGTTACAATGCGTGAACGTTCCTGATGTGAGGATAAGAAAGCTCCAGATTCTTCTGCCAAAAGATCAACAATGATCCGCTCAGCCTGTTTCTTAATGATTGCAGCCTGTTCAGGATCGGAAAGAGCCTCCGGTGTAATGGCCTGCAAATTCATGCGCTCGACAAGCTTTTCATGAATGCGTCTTTTCAGACGAACAACCTCGTCTTCTTCTTTCTTAACAAAAAGCTTGTTCTTCGCATACGGCAGATTTTCATCTATCCCGAATTTCTGCCAAAAATTTTCTTCCTTCTTCTCTTCCGTCGTCGCACGAACGCGGATCACCTCTGTCGTATTAACGTAAAGATTTTCATTTTGAAGGTCTTGTGCCAGCTCCATAAAGGCGAGCGAAACCCGCACCTTGGGACTATAAACTGTCACCGGAATACCACGGTTGAGTGCCACACCAACCACCTTGCCGTCGGAAGGAACGCGTGAAATGATCTCACAACCCAAAGCTTCCTTAACCTCCTGCCAGGCCACGCCGCCATGGCTTTCGGCACGATTAAGGACCATCTTGATCATCTTGATCGGAAAATGCTGCCCCTGCAAAACCTCAAGGCCCCATTTAACCTGATAAACCGCTAAAATATCAGGCGTGGCCACCAGCAAGATCATGTTGGACATATCCAGCGTTGCCAAAAGTGTCTCGGAAAATGCTTTGCCCACATCAACAATAATAAAGTCATAGGCGGGCACAATGCGCTTAAAGAACAACTTGATGTTGTCCGCACTGATATGCCCCATCTGATGAATGCTCATCACCGCCGTAATAAAATGAACACCGGTGGAATGAACCGTAACGTGTTTTTTGATGGTCTCGGGATCAGCTGATTTTTCGATCTCAGGAAGGACGTCAACGATCGAATTCTTGGGCGCAATATTAAGCATGCGCGCCATATCTTGTCCGGCTTGAAAGTCCAGATCAACGAGGAGCGTTTTCTTTCCGCTTAAGGCAAGGGCGGTGGCTGTGTTAACACAAACAAACGTTTTTCCAACGCCGCCTTTATTGCTAAAAACCGTGATAACTCTTGCGGCCATAATTCTCTCTAACTATTGAGAAGCAACATTCTTTAAAAACCCATCCAAACTATAAACAATGGGTATCGTAACAGTCATCTCATCGGCCGCTATATCCGACGGAAATGCGGCATATGGGGCCAGAATCTGGGCTGTGTTGACCGCATCCTGATCAAACACTTCATATCCGGACGAATCTTTAACCACAACCGTTTCAAGCGTCCCATCTTTCTTTAAAACCAGCGTCAGCTTAACCATACCTTCCCATCCTTTTTCCTGCGCCTCATACGGATAAGCAATGGCTGATACGATCTTTTGCTGAACAGATATGGCATAATCCTCAGACGCACTCCCGGGTGTTGAAACCATGGGGGACGGTATCGCTGATCTGGTCGTAGAAAAACCACTGCCGCCCGAAACCGATGATGCCATAACGGGCGCCTTTTGCGTCTCTGCTATTTTCGCCTCAGCCCTGGCTACGGCCGCGCGCAAGATCGTCGGAGTCAAAGAAATAACAACTTCCGTCTCAGAGTCCGGCGTACTCTTGCTGCGAAATAACATGCCCACGATCGGGATGGATCCAAAGAAAGGCAAACGATTAACCGTGCTTCCACCACTACGCTTGATCATCCCTGCCAAAACCACAGTCTGTCGGTCATCCAGCACAATCTGGGTCTGCGCATTCCGCGTAAGAAAACCAACGCTGCCAAACTGGGCTGTTGCTTTATCAATATCGCTGATGGTAACCGTTAACAAAATATTAACTTTTTTACCATTCTCGATGGTTGGCGTTATCACCATGGTAATACCGTAATCTTTGAACGTAATATTTGTTGCTGTGCCTCCCGTGCTGACTGTAGACGACAACAAAGGCACCTGCCCCCCAACCTGGATCGTGGCTTCTTTGCCACTAATAACAACCAGGCGCGGCTTGGAAAGGACTTTTCCTTTCCCTTCAACGATCATCGCATTAACCTTGGCCACCAAGGCCGAATTTGTTGTGCGATAGAATTTCCCGATCTTAAAAAGATCTCCCACAGTGCCATCTTGCCCAGGCATAATCTCTCCGGCTGTGGGTGAAAAACCACCGCCTTCTGTCGTTTCTGTCGTATAACCCGTCGTAGCACTCCCCGTTTGTGTCCCTGTTAACCAATCAATGCCCAAGGCCTTGGTCAATGTGGTCGAAAGTTCGGACACCTGCATATCGATCTGCACAAGATCGTCGATCTTTTCCTTTTTCGTAAGATTCATCACACGATCCCCAAAAGGATCGATCAAACTTTTAACCACCTCCACCTTGGCTTCAGAGACGTCCCCCGTGATAACAACTTTACCTTCATAATCATTCTGGGTGATCATAAGCCCTTTGACATCAGCACTGGCCAAAAGGCTCTGGATCCTTTTCTTAACAAGCCCGAGATCCTCGGTCACAACACGGATAACCACAGTCCGCTTGCCTGTTTCATCCCAAATGAACAAAACCGTCTGCCCCGGCTCAAGCCCGATGATCTCGACCGCCTTTGGTCGCGCATCATTAATATCCGCAATGGCAGGATCTGTGATCGACACCCGTTTTAAATTACTGGTGCGGATCATTTCAATATCGCCTTTTAAAACCTGGATCTCTTCATACGTATTTTCACCCACAAACGCTCGCGCCTCTTGTAAAGAATGCGGCAGTCCTCCAAGAACCAGGGCTGCTATCATTAAGAAATGAATGGCGGCTTTAAAAAGTTTCATCAATTCGCCCCCTTTCCACCTTTGATCACAACGATCGAAGGATCATAAGGGTCTGTCTTTTTCCGTACTTTAGGCACTGTCGGCTCTTCCTCTTCAACAGGTTTTTCTTCCTTAACAATTAACGGTTCATCCGGAACCCTAAGCTCTGCCCCTGTATTCTGCAACACATATTCCGCAAGTGTCGACCAGGTTGCAGCTGAGATCATCGCCGGTTTCGTTTCTTTCGGAGAACGTAAGGCAAGTTCCAACTTCCCATTCTTTTCCGCAAAAGCAAGCAAACTTGCTTCCTCAGGTGTTACAGCAAATGTGATCTTAAGCCCGGAATCTTTTTGCTGATCATCGTAAACACCCGGTTGATCAATATTGGTATTGATCGCCAAGATCTGAATATTCTGAAAGATCATAGCTGTTACAGAATCTTTCCTGTCCTTATCCTTGGGATCTCGGGCAGGAACATTCAAATGAGAAATAATATCCACATAATCTCCGGGATTAACCAGCCCTCCGACCGCTCCCAACGAATCCATCCGAAGCGTTAACGCCCTTTTTCCGGCAGGCATGCGTAACGCCAAAGAAACAAATTTCTTTTCTTTCTTGCCCTCGTCCACAGGCCGAATGGCGGCCGCTTTCGCCGCCTGTTGAGCCGCCTGCTGAACAGC
>CAJBYM010000062.1 GCA_903959815.1 Candidatus Omnitrophota bacterium | reverse complement strand
TGGAGCGTCGGAAGGGCAAGAGGATCCAGGTCGGCGTAGGAACACCCAATGCCATGGCGATCACAGGCGGAGATCTTTTTGTCAAAGGCAACATCGAACTGGATGGCAAGATCTACGGTGATGGTTCTTTATTGACGGGCATTACGGCGGCGAATCCAACAGCTAATGCCGTGCCTGTGTCAACGGGTACGATCTTGGTTGATTCCGGTATTTACGCATTAGGCGGGAATGTGGGTGTTGGGACCACGAACCCGACAGTAAAATTGATGGTTGGAGATGGCACTGTTTCCGCTCAGAATGCGGTGCGTATTTATGGAGATGTTGCGGCGAATAAATCGCCGATATTATCGCTTTTTCGAAGCGGTGCCAGGGAGTCCTTTATAGCGCAAGGAACTACCTTAAATGATGGATTATGGCTTGGAAATACTCCTGGCTTGGCAGATTATAATGATGCTACTTTATCAGCTGCTGCACAATTGACGATTGCAACAACTGGCAACGTGGGCATCGGCACTGCAGCGCCTTTCAACAAGCTTCATATCGAAGGTACGAACGGTGCCGCAGCAGGTCTATATATGAATAGCGCTACGCCCAATGCGGTCAGCAATACTTTGTATAATAATGGTGGCTCATTGTATTGGAATGGTTCTGCGGTTTCAGTTGGCGGAGGATCGGGCACGGTTAATAGTGGTTTGCAGGGGTATTTCTCATATTACACGGCAACGGGCACAACCGTCGATGATTCCACGGTGCTTTATACAGATAATACGAATATTGGTATTGGCACAACGGCGCCAGTTGCGAAAGTTCACGTGGGTGTGGGCGATCCCAATGCCATGGCGATCACGGGTGCAGATCTTTTTGTCAAAGGCAATATTGAACTCGATGGCAAGATCTATGGCGATGGTTCTCAGTTGACGAGTTTACCGGCAGGTGGTGCGGCGGGTGTTACGACGAATGTGCAGTATAATAATGCAGGCTTGATGGCCGGATCAAATAGTTTTGTATTTGATGGAACGAATGTTGGTATTGGCACAAGTGCTCCTGTGGGGCTCTTGGATGTGAATCGTAAATTGACAGTGCTGAGTAATGGCAATGTGGGTATCGGCACTGTACTACCGAGCCAGCTTTTTGAGGTTGCGGGCGGCGTGAATGTGGTTGGCACAGACAATAGCTATTTTGCAACGAATGTGGGTATCGGCTCGGCTGCGCCTATATATAAATTGGATGTAAATGGGACAGGTAATATTACAGGCGCTGTGACCCTGGGTTCAACTCTAGGTGTCACGGGCAATACAACATTGACCGGAGACATTGCTGTTAATGGTGGGGATCTTACGACGAGCAGTACTGCATTTAACCTTTTGGCAAGTCCGACCACCATAACCATGGGTGCGGCGGCTACGACGCTTGGCATTGGTGCGGCCACAGGAACGACAACCATCAATAATGCGATCGCATCGATCACGGGTAATTTGGGTGTGGGAACAACGGCACCCGTTGCAAAAGTTCAGGTGGGTGCAGGAACGCCTAATGCCATGGCGATCACGGGTGGAGATCTTTTTGTTAAAGGCAATATTGAATTCGACGGAAAGATCTATGGCGATGGCTCTCAGCTGACCGGTCTTACGTCCAGTCAGTGGATTACAGCGGGATCTGATGTTTATTATAACACCGGTAATGTTGGTATTGGATCGGCGGTGCCAGCCGCGAAACTTGATGTGAACGGTGGCATTTTGATCGAGGGCATTAACCCGATCAATTTTGGCGATAGCAATATGGGGATATGGCGGCCGGGTCCTGTGGGGACGCGGATGTATTTTGGTGCTGCCGGTGCGCCTATGGTCTTAAATGACGGCGGTAATGTGGGCATTGGGTCTGTATCTCCTGGCAAGTCTCTGGATGTGGCTGGCAATATCCGTTCCTCGGGCAATGTGGGTATTGGCAACGCCATCGTTGATAGTCTTGACACCCCGCGTATCACCATTACTTCTGGTGCTATCGAGATCAATCTGCAGTAACAATGTCACCCTGTTTAAATAATCTAGGCATTGCAAAAGGTGTGAACGGTGGTATGATTTCGGTATTGATTTTTATATGATTGGTAGTAAACGGCATTTAATAAGGGGGATCATGTTATGAAGAAGCTCGTCGTTAAAAAGCAAGCTGCTGCGGATCGTCGTCTTCAGCGCGTTAATATTGATTTCCCGACAGCGCTTCTTAAACGCCTCGATAGAGAAGCGGCGCGTTATGGCGTGCCGCGTGCGGCTCTTATCAAGATGTGGCTTGCAGAGCGCTGCAGAAGGCAGTATGTTCAGCCGCGCATCCTTGAACGCATGTAATTTACAACTCTTACCACAATAAAAAAGGGCAGCCCAAGGCTGCCTTTTTTATTTCTCTGGAATATACATCATATTAAATAAGATTTCATAAAGGTATATTTATAATACCGTTTAGGTATTATAAATATACCTAATTTATTATTAGACAGTCATCGTCGGAGAATGGCGTAAAACAAGTCCAATTGGTGTTGTGAGGGTAAATTTTGAACATACTGCGCCAGGCAGGCCCCTTGGTTTAAATCAGTCCAAAAAGGTCTTTAAATATTAATATTTTGATTAATATTCATATTCATATTTATAAACTATCTTTTTGAGGGATTATTTGAGACCATTTCCCGACGGGGGCGTGGCAATAAATTAATTTTAATATTAATACAAAATATTTTAGAAATTATTGGAATCCATATATAGATATAAGACAATAAAGGTATCTAATGTGTTGGTTTTCTTATGGTTACAGCGTTTTTTCGTTGACTGGCGCTTGATCCGTTATCGGGGGCCGGTTATATCTATTAAAAAAGATATGCAAAAAAGATTAATATCAATATTCTTTGCATCTTTATTTTTCATATGCGGAGCATTGTCCCCAAGCATAGCGAATGCCGCCAAAAATTTCAACATAAAAAATAACACCACTCCGATTTTCTATGCCGAAGGTTCTTCAGGAAATGTTGGCGTCGGGACTAGCACGATGTCCGCTTTGCTGACAGTTGGAACAACCCCTCCTGGCGTCATCTCCGGAGCATTACCCACCGCAGCGATCAAAGGCAATCTTGTTGTTGACGGTATCATTTACGGCAATGGTTCTTACCTGACCGATCTTTCCGGTTCTGGCTGGACATCGTCTCCTGGCAAGGTCTATACAACCACCGCTACGGACAATGTCGGGATAGGGACAACGAATCCAAGCTATTTGTTGCATGTGAGCGGCACAGCGGCGGGTGTCAGCTGGACCAACTTGTCCGATATCCGCTACAAGAAAAATGTTCAGGCGTTGCATGGCAGTTTGAATAAGGTTTTGCAGTTGCGTGGCGTGACCTACGAGTGGAAAAATCCGACCGAAGGAAATATGCGGGGTGCCAAGCTGGGTGTGATCGCCCAGGAGGTGGAGGAGGTCTATCCGCAAGCGGTAACGACCAGCTCCGATGGGATCAAGGGCGTTGATTACAACGCGTTGGTGGGGCCGCTCATTGAAGCGGTCAAAGAGCAGCAATCTGAGATCACCACACAGCGCCAGGAGATCGACAGTCTCAGGCGCGAGCTCGATGAATTGAAACAGAAGTTGAAATGATACGCGGGGACTTGTCCCTGCGAGTTAATAGATAAGTTAACGGTTGCAAGTGGGAGGATCATCTAGAAGGTGAGGCGGGGCAATTTTTTGATGAAAACGACGCTGTTAATTGACTTATTATCAACAGTGGGGCCGTTATTAAATGGGAAAATAACAAAGACAAGGGGTATCAATAAATACTTGATGAATCTAAATCTATATATATTATAGAACTAAATTAAATATTATTGCGAGCCTTAGGGTTACGTATGGTGTTACAGATTAGATCGATCCGTGGTATAGGGATGGGTGCGGCTTTTGCCGGACATGGGCAAAGTGTCTTCTCTTTATATAGGGGCCAAAAATAATGAAACGTGATTTCGGCAATATAATGCTTAATAAAATCATAGTATCTTTAATACTAATTACTTTTATTACGTTGGGTGACTTTCGATCTTCTTGGGCTCAGGAGATCAAATTGCTCAATACTGCTGATACGTGTAATGGCGCGGCTACAGGGGCCATCCGTTACAATAATGGCACAACGACCTTTGAAGAGTGCAATGGCTCAGCCTGGGCCGCTCTGGGCGCAACAGCATCGGGTTGGACCAAGAGCGGGCAAAATGTTTATAGTTCGGTGACGGGGAATGTTGGTGTTGGTACGACAGTGCCTGTAGAGACGTTGGATGTCCGTGGTGCGATGCGCATCATTGGTTCAGGAGTTACTGCAGGTATGAGTGCGGTGATAAGCACTAGCTTGGTTAGTGGCGGGATCGAGATCTCATCGATGACAGATAGCGGTAATAACCAGACTTATAATGCGGAAGCAGGAAGGTATATTATCGGCCCGCGCGGGCATTATTTTCAGTCTTCGGCGAGGGTCACACCGAGGGTTTGGACCACGCGGCTTTTGGTTGGCAATGGTTTTGAAAGCACGAGTGGTGATATTGGTATAGGCGGGGCTATAACGAGCACACAGACGTTGGCAGGATCTAGCATGGTCGTCAAGAGCGGTAATGTAGGTATTGGGACGATCACGCCGTTAGCGAGTATGCAAGTTGGGGTGGGTACGAACACGGTCGTGAACGCACCGACCTTGGGCACTAACGACGCATTGATCACGGGCAATCTTGTCGTGGACGGCAAGATCTATGGTGACGGATCGCAGTTGACCGGGATATCTTCTAGCCAATGGACTACGACGGGTAACAATATTTATTACAACACGGGCAATGTTGGAATTGGGGTTATTTCGCCGACATCTAAGCTTTCCGTCGTTTCTTCTTTAACTGCTGGGCATGGGGTCGCATTCAATGTTACGCAGACGGCTGTTAATACCATTGATTCGGGTGATATGGCATTAGTTTTGGGACATACATTAAGTGCGGTTTCTGCATCGAATCAGCTTGTTGTAAGAAGCATGTTCTTGGGTGTTAATAATAATCTGACGGGTGGTGGTGTTATATCTAATATGAGGGCTTTTAATCTTAGCGCCAGTACACAAACGGGAACAACGACGGATGCACTTGATCTGATTTATCTGGAGAATGAAACAGTTAATGGAACTGTGACGGTATCTCGAGGTATTCATGTTACTCCGCTTCAAGGTACAAGTCGGGCGGCTTTTGTCAGTGCTATTGGGACAGGGGGAACGAATAATTCAGATATTGTTCTGGGAACGAGTGCGGTTCCTGTCGGGAATTATGCGATTTACAGTGCATCGTCATCAAAAAGTTATTTTGCGGGGAACGTCGGCATCGGGACCACTTCATCGGTGCAGATGCTTGATGTGCGCGGGAGTCAATATGTTTCCGGGAATGTTGGCATCGGGTCTGTATCTCCTGCTGCTAAGCTAGACATTAAAGGTGCAGGCACAACATCTGCAACATCTTCTATGATTATTCGCAAGTCAACGGGTGCTGCTAATATGACGGTGTTGGACAACGGCAACGTCGGGATCGGGACATGGGTGCCTCAGGGAAAGTTGCATGTGACTGGTGGCGAAGTGGGGATATTGTCAAGCTACAGCCCTGATATTAGTTTGGATGCTGATTTGTTTACATATATGTCTAATCCTCGGGTTGTTCTTTACAATGGTGACATGCTGGATGCCTTTATTGCGATTGGTTACGATGGCGTTCGTCAGAATTATTTTGGGACAGGGGAGATTTCCAGCACAAGTGCTAATACGGCTCTTGGGAATGGATCTAGCATATTGGAATGGAACTTCTATGGAGCTGACGGGGCGGATTATTCTAGGGGGGCGCAGATGAATGTTGTTGTTGATGGCGCTGTTTCATCGGGGAATGTGCCGACAGCGGTAAGCTTTTTAACGGGTAGTAATGATAGTAATGTGACCGAGAGGATCCGTATTTCCAGTAGTGGCAATGTCGGCATCGGATCAAGTGCCCCGCAGGCATTGTTGGATGTAGGAGGCCTTGTTCGATTGCGCGGTGCAATGGGTGGCACGGGGCTTTATGTAGATGCCGGTGGGAATGTCGGTATTGGGACCGCGACGCCGATGAGTAAGCTCTCTATTTTTGATACTACGATTGGCGATGGATTTGTTGTGGTTAATCCGAATAGTGGATTAAATTCAGTCGGGGATGGGACATCTGAACTTCAGTTCGGTCAAGTTACAAGTGGAGGTCATTTTTCAGCGATCTCACTTGCGGGTGATGGGATTGTAAGAACTGTGGGTTCACCTGCCAATGGCAACTTGATATTGCAAGCTTCGAATACTACAGGAGCTATAAAGTTTGTCACAGGAGGAGTTAATGTAGAGACGTTGAAAATGATTATTACCAATGGCGGCAACGTCGGCATCGGGACCACGGTTCCTGACGGAAAACTCGAAGTTGCGGGTCAGTATTTCTCTCGTCGTTACACCGCGACAACCTCGATCAACTGGGTCAATGGTAACACGCAGTTCGTTCAGTTGGTCAACGGCGCTAATTCTATTTCTTTGACGGGCGCCAAGCCGGGTGGGCGTTATTTGCTGGAATTAAAACAACCGGCCAGCGGTGTTGCGGGTACGGTGACCTGGGCTGATGCGAATGTCAAATGGTCCGCTGCCACAGCTCCAACCTTGACCGCGACCAATGGTCGAACGGATATTGTGACTTTTTATTATAACGGTACCAATTATGCCGGTGCGGCTTCGCTTGACTATGCGCTTTAGAATTTTTCTCTTTATGTCCGTGTTCTTAGTTCTTTCCGCTGTGCCTGTGCACGCGGCCAACAAGTATTGGTCGCCTGCGGCGGCCGCTAACTGGAATAGTCTTTCTGCCTGGGCATCGACTGATGGCGGTACTGATTACGGTAGTGCGCCTTCGTCCAGCGATGATGTTTTCTTTACGTCGACTAAGAACCAGAATTGTACGATCACCGCAGCTGCTAACGCAAAAAGTGTGAATTTTACGGGTGGGGCCGGCTATGCGGGAACAGTGACACATAATGACAGTGTCACGTTGACGCTTGTGGGCGACATCGCTTTTTCCAGCGCTATGACGTATACGCCGGTGGGGTCTGCTTCACGCATCAATGTGACGGGCACCTCGAGTGTGACCACCAATGGTAAGGTGCCGTGGTATTTCAGTATGGCTGGAGCGACCGTGACCCTGCAAGATGCTTTTGCCTGCACGTCTTTTCAGTTAAATAGCGGTACGCTTAATACCAATAATCAGAGTATGACGGTGGGAAATTTTTCTTCCGGCAATTCTAATACCAGGACCATGAATCTCGGATCATCGGTCATCACTATTACTGGCACTGGCACTAATGGTTTGAATATGTCAACAATAACCAACCTGACTTTTAACGTGGGCACGTCGCATTTTGTGATCACTGGCGTTCTGCCTACGATCGAGGGGGGTGGGTTGACGTATTATGACATGTCAGTTACTCCATCGGCGAGTTCGCCCATCATTAAAGGTAATAATACCTTTCATAATTTGACATTTGCCGCGACAGCGCTGGGTACCAGCATTTCTCTCAATGGGAATCAAACAGTCAGCAATCTGTTGACCATCACAGGCAATAATACCGCCAATCGTGTGCTGGTTAAGAGTGATACTCAAGGCACGGCCAGGACGATCACGGTTAATGGAACGATCACAGCATCATATGTGGATCTTCAGGATATTACGGGAGTTGGAAGTGCTTGGAATATCAGCGGGATAACGGGAGGATCGGGGAATTTGGGAGGTAACT
The DNA here is from genome assembly GCA_903959815.1 of Candidatus Omnitrophota bacterium. Lineage (GTDB taxonomy): Bacteria > Omnitrophota > Gorgyraeia > Zapsychrales > Fredricksoniimonadaceae > Fredricksoniimonas. The sequence continues at coordinate 4,925 of CAJBYM010000062.1, read as the reverse complement.
CCGGGATCACATTTACGGCGGGAACAACGCTTTACTGGTATCAGGATAGCGGCAACTGGAGCAACGCTGATCCTTCGACAGGCCAGTGGTGGACCGGATCAGGCGGAACGGGCAGTCGTTCGCGTGTTCCTTTGGCCCAGGATACGGCGCGTTTTGATGCGAACTCTTTTTCTACGACGGGGAAAACCGTCACCATGGATTGTTACCGGCTGGGGACCGTTGACTGGACCGGAGTAGGTGCTGATGCGCCTACATGGAATATGAATGTGGATAATAAGTATGTTTACGGATCTTTGACCGTGACCTCCGATATGTCTTTTACAAATACTTCCAACAAAGGGATTTATTTTGCGGGCCGTCGCACGAATACGTTCACATCAGCGGGGAAATCATTGTATAACCATGTTTATGTTGATTCTTATAACGGGACACTTTCCCTTGTTGAAGCCGGAGCGGATACATTGAGTATGAGTACCAATAATGCGACTTTATTGAGCGGCACGTTTGATCTGAATGATGAATCAGTGACATTTAAAACATTCACATCGACAGGGACATTGACGCGAACGTTGAATATGGGAAATGGTACGCTCACTCTTTTTAGCACAGGTACCGTCTGGGATGTGGCCTCAACAGGTTTTACGCTAACGCCCGAGAATTCGACCCTCGCGATCACAGATGCGTCAGGCACGGGCAAGACCTTTGCCGGCGGAGGGATGACTTATAACAATCTTTCCATAACGGGGGCCGGGGCGGGCGTGGTGACGTTCACTGGTGCAAACACGTTCAAGAACATCACCATCGGCGCGCCCAAGACGGTTAATTTTACGGCCGGTACAACGACCACCATTACCGGCACGCTTCTGGCCACAGGGTCGTCGGGCAACCTGGTCACGCTCAATTCTACGAGCACCTCGGCGTTCACCTTATCCAAAGCCAGTGGATATGTTGATTGTGACTGGTTGTACTTGGATTATTCAACCGTTACAGGCGGTGCGACCTGGTACGCGGGGGCGAATTCCAATAATCACAGTAATAATACCGGCTGGACGTTCACGGTGCCGCCGTTTTTTACTGGCGGCAATGGCAGGGGTGAGGATTTTGGCAGTGTGACCGAGGATGTGAGCGGTTATCTGAATATTTATGTGGGGGGCAATGGCCGCGGCGAAACCTATGCCCAGGCGGCGGATGCTTTACCAGCCGGGATGTTTAACGCATTTTTGTTGTCGGGTGACTAAGCTCCGCGCACCACCGGGATCTGCCCCGCAGGTAAGACCCCGGTTCTGTGGCGGTTAATTAGAGGAATCTTATGTTCAAAACTTTCTGGCTTGTTCTTGTCCTGTTCTTCGTCGCGGCCCCAGCCCGGGCTAATGACATGGCCATCAGCGCGGTGGCCCTGCTTGCGCAAGATACAAGCAATGCTTTCTTGACCAATCATACGCGCGACATTGAGTTCACGGTGGCCTGGTCCAATTCCTGGTGTATGGCAGGTGCCGCGTGTGCCGGAGCCGTGACCAATGCCGGGGGCAACTGGGATGCCGTTTGGGTCTTTGCCAAGTATGCGGTTTATACCAACGGGGCGTGGGGTGTTTGGAATCATTGCACTCTTTCAACTACCGGACACACCGAGCCCGCCGGATCGCAGATCGTGACGCCGTCGGATGGCAAAGGCGTGTTCATTTACCGTGATGGCGCAGGCAGCGGAACTAATACGTTCACGAACGCGGCCATACGCTGGCGTTACGGGGCTGATAATGTCAGCGACAGGGATCTGGTCAAGGTCCAGGTTTTTGGAGTGGAAATGGTCTATATTCCTCAGGAGTCTTTTTATGCCGGCGACCTTGCGACCAGCACGGCCTCTTTCAAACAGGGCACGGCCGACACCGATCCCTGGGTCATTTCCAGTGAAGATGCGATCACGACGACCAATACGGCCAGCGACGGATATTATTACGTTTCCAACAGCCGTACGGGTGAGGTCGCGTCGGGCGAAGTGTTCACGATTCTCGCTGATTTTCCCAAAGGGTATAATGATTTCTACATCATGAAATATGAACTATCCCAAGGCCAATGGCGCGATTTCTTGAACACCTTGACCCAGGCCCAGCAAGACACCTACACGGCCGCGACCTTGACGGATGAGGATGATGCCAATACCTATGTGATGGTGGCCGAGGATCAGGCGACTGTTTCCTATCGGCAAACGATCAAGGCCGGGGCTAATCCGGCGGATGGAATGCCTTACACGTTTGGTTGTGATCTTGACGACAATGATACGCTCGATGAAGCCGCTGACGGTGAGTGGATCGCGATGAACTATGTTTCGTGGGGTGATCTGGTAGGGGTCGCGGATTGGGCTGCGCTTCGGCCGTTCACGGAACTTGAGTTCGAGAAAGCGGCGCGCGGACCTTTGTGGCCTGTGGCCCGTGAATATGCTTGGGGTTCGACCAGTTCCGATAATACGGCGGCTGTTGACGGCAATGTCGGCATGAGCAGTGAACTGCCCTCGGTCGCGACCGACAATGTGCTGGTCAGCGCCGGACTTGCGGGCCCTGTCCGTTGCGGGGCTTTTGCCCGTTCCACCGGCGGCCTGACCCGTACGCTGGCTGGAGCTAGTTATTATGGTGTCATGGAATTATCAGGTAATTTATGGGACCGGACTGTGACCGTGGGCAATGCCACAGGTTGTGCTTTTACAGGGTTGCATGGCGATGGATCATTGGCCAGCGCACCGGCGGCTTGGCCCCTTGCGAGCAATGCGACGGGCGCGGGCCTTCGTGGCGGTGGGCTTAGCGATACCATAACCCAGACGCGTGTGTCTGGCCGTTTCTGGGCTGGCTACAGCAGTTTAGGTCGTGTAGCCTCTATCGGTGTGCGACTCGCGAGGACTGCTCCGTAGGAGTGTATCCACCCGCTTCGCGGAACTTCGTAGGTTCAACCTACGAAGTTCCTCTAGGGCGTTGATGAAAGGACAAAAGGAACGCTGATGCTCAGAGCGATAATGACTATTACCATTTTGCTTTTTGCTGTGGGGCCTGCGCTTGCCAACAACGTGGCCATCAGTTCGATGTCCTTGCTGACCCGGGATACGTCGGACGGCACCCAGGCGAATCATACGCGGGATATTCAATTCACGGTCAGCTGGGAGAATTCCTGGTGCATGACCGGTGCGGCTTGTGCCGGGGCTGTGACCAAGCCCGATGCCAATTGGGACGCGGTGTGGGTGTTCGCCAAGTATGCGGTGAATACCGGCGGGGTCTGGGGAGACTGGACGCATTGTACTCTCGCAACATCAGGCCACACCGAGCCTGCCGGGTCGCAGATCGTTTCACCTGCGGATGGCAAGGGCGTGTTCATTTACAAAGACGCCGTTGGCGCCGGCACCAGCACATTCACCAATACCGCCATTCGTTGGCGTTACGGGGCTGATGGCGTTGCCGATGCCGATCTGGTGCGTGTGCGCGTCTTTGCCATTGAGATGGTCTATATTCCGCAGGGCGGGTTTTATGCGGGTGATCATGCCACGGGAATAGCGTCGTTCAAGCAGGGCACGGCCGATACTGATCCGTGGGCGATTGGGTCTGAAGATGCGATCACGACGACCAACACCGCTAGCGATGGTTATTATTATGTTTCCAACAGCCAGACCGGCGAGGCGGCTTCAGGGGATGTTTTCGAGATACCGGCTGATTTTCCCAAAGGGTACAATGATTTCTACATCATGAAATATGAGCTGTCCCAGGGGCAGTGGCGGGATTTTCTGAACACATTGACTCAGGCTCAGCAGGACACCTACACTGCGGCGACGCTAACGGATGAAGACGATGCCAACACCTATGTGATGGTGGTCGAGGATCAGACGGCGGTGGCTTATCGGCAGACCATCAAGGCTGGGCCCAACCCCGCAGATGGTGAGCCGTATACGTTCGGCTGTGACCTGGATGATGATGATGTGCTGGATGAGGCCAATGACGGTGAGTGGATCGCGATGAACGATTTGTCTTGGGGTGATCTGGCGGGGTTTGCGGATTGGGTGGCCCTGCGGCCGTTCACCGAGCTGGAGTTTGAAAAAGCGGCGCGTGGTCCTCTGTGGCCTGTGGCAGACGAATATGTATGGGCATCGACCAGCGCGACTAATACCACAGCGGTCGATGGCAATGTGGGCCTGACAAGTGAGCTGCCGTCAAGTGCAACGATGAATGTTCTTTATTTAGCCGGGTTTAGCGGACCAATCCGGACAGGAGCTTTTGCCCGTTCGACCGGGGGCCTAACCCGCGCTTTGGCCGGGGCCAGTTATTACGGTGTAATGGAATTGTCAGGCAATTTATGGGAACGAACTGTGACCGTAGGGAATGCCGTAGGGAATGCGATAGGCCGTGCTTTTACGGGCATTCATGGTGATGGTTCTTTGGCCACAGCGCCTGCGAATTGGCCTTTGGCGAGTGATGCAGATGGCTCGGGCTTTCGCGGCAGTTCATGGAACAGCGGCCTTGTTCGTATTCGTGTGTCTGACCGTTATTATGCCGCCCTTGTCAGTGCAGCTCGAAGCAACACGATCGGTCTCCGTTGTGCGCGGACCGCTCCCTAGCATAATTACAATTACGGTGACACACACTTAATTCGAACGTTGACAATATGTTTTAAACTATGAAAAGAATATTTTTTACGTTCATGTTTTTATTTCTAAACGCCTCTTTTGCTCTGGCTGTGGAGGACACGGGAGGGACGATCACGTATTCCGGAGGGTATACCATTCATACGTTTACTATTACAGGTACCGCGACTTATCATGCCAATAGTGCCCATAATGTCGAGGTCTTGGTTGTTGGCGGTGGCGGCGGGTCGAGTCAGGGCGGTGGCGGTGGTGGTGGTGTGGTTTATAATGCGTCGTTTTCTTTGAGTAATGGGACAGACTATACTGTCGT
>CAJBYM010000061.1 GCA_903959815.1 Candidatus Omnitrophota bacterium | reverse complement strand
TGCCCGGGATGTTTCACACTCCCGACGAAGAAAGCGCAATGCTTCGGAAAAACGATTGCTGCGCCCCGCACTCGCCCTCAAAATACCCAAAAGGCCAAGCCATACATCATAATTATGAACATTCCCCAGCGCCGCCTGAACATCCATGGCCGCCTTGGCATACGACAAGAGCTGTTTGCCATAAAGAGGCTCAAGGTTCTCCAGGCAATAACGCAAATTCTTGGCCGCGATCCGCATCTGATGAAGTTCTTTTTCACGGCGCGATTTCTTCACATACGGCTCCCAGCGCAGCATCTTCTCGACGCGCACAGTGATCCTGTTCTTGGCCCACTCATCCAGGGTAATATCTGCTGCCTCAAGATCCGGATGAAGCCGTTCCGTCAAACGGAACGCCTGCTCCCGACGGACTCGGTCAAATGCTTTCAGGATCTTGGGCTGAACCTCGGCGCGATCCTCAGCCAGCTCATCCATGATCTCCCGTATCCCGGCGGCATACGCCTTGGCGCGCGGTGAAACAGCCAGCGCTTCTAAAAACTCGATCTTGGTATCCATGTCACGCGCATGGCCTAAAATGCCCAAGAGCGCCTTCACCCCTTCAATGGGGACCTGCAACTGACGGCGCGACATCACATCCTTAAGATCAGAAAGAACGCTCTTAAGCCGCCGCAAAGCGACCCGCATGCGGTGCAAGGGCTCAATATCCCCTTTAACAGCCTTCAGACGGCGCACCGCCTTCTCTTCTGCCAGCGCTGCGGTCAAATGCCCCTGTATGACCTGGGAAAAGAATATTTTTTCGTCCAACATCACACATCTCCCTGCAAAAAGAAATCCTGCACGTTAAACTTATCTTTAGAGGCCTTGTTATAGGCATACGTCCTTTGCGGTAAAAGTAAGCGGGATTTTTGATTATCTTTCCATGTCGCATCTAAAATCCCACGCAAACGCTCTTTAAGATCCTGCGCATAGATCTCAAATAGAAGCTCAATGCGCTTATCAAAGTTCCGGCTCATCCAGTCGGCCGAAGATAAAAAGACGCGAAAATCTGAATTGTTGTTGAAAAGAAAAATACGGGAATGCTCCAGGAACCTTCCGACGACACTCTTGACCTTGATGGTCTCGCTTAAACCCGGGATCCCGGGAACCAGAATGCAAATGCCGCGCACGATCAAGCGGATCTTGACCCCGGCCTGAGACGCCTGATAAAGCTTTTCAACGATCTTCGTATCTTCAAGAGAGTTCATCTTGGCAAAAATAAATCCGCTCTTATGCTCCTTTTGAAATGCGATCTCCTGATCGATAAGCTCGAAGAAATATTCACGCAGGTCATATGGAGACGATATGACACGCTTCCACCGAGCAGGCTGAGAATAACCGGTAATAACATTGAACACATCCGACACATCGCGTGCAAAATCATCATTCGACGTAAAATATCCCAGATCCGTATAAACACGGGCTGTCTTCTCATTGTAATTGCCTGTGGAAAGATGGACATACCGCCGCGTGCGGCCCTCTTCTCGACGGACGATAAGCGCGATCTTGGAATGGATCTTCATGCCCGCGATCCCGTAAATGACATGACAACCCGACTCTTCCAACTGACGCGCCCAGCCAATATTGCGCTCTTCATCAAATCGCGCCTTGATCTCAACGAGCACCGTAACCTGTTTCTTATTCTTGGCCGCCAGCTTAAGCGCCGCAATGATCTCAGAATCTTCGCTCGCACGGTACAATGTCATCTTGATCGCCAACACCTCAGGATCAATGGCCGCTGTTTTAATAAGATCAAGGGTGGGTTGAAATGACTGGTAGGGCACATGCACCAACATGTCGCCTTCCTTGATACGATCAAAAATATTATCATACGCGATCTTCGGCGCCACATGCGCAGGATAAGAGAGCTTGGCTTCGGGCACTTGCGCCGCCAGCTGAAATAAAAAGGTCAGGTCCATCTCACCCTGGATGAAAGCCACTTCATCTTTCGAGAAAGCCAGGGCCTCTGTTAAAACCTGCAAAAGCCCGTCTGTGCATGTCTTTTCAACGAACAAAGAAACCACTTTAGCACGCGGCCGCTTCTTGATCTCCGTCTCAATGGACGTCAAAAGATTAGCCGAAAACTCCTCGTCCACGGACAATTCACTGTCACGGATGATGCGGAACAACGCAGAACTTTTGATCTCATACCCACGAAAAAGATTCTTCAGATTGTCGCGCAAAACCTCATCAATGAGAATGAACTCATACGCATCTTTATCCGATGGCAGCTTCAAAAGCCGCGAAACATTCGCCGGCACAGGAATCACAGCCAGGTGCATTTCTCCCTTGCGCTCCAGATGCACAGCATAAGAAATGGTTTTAGACGCAAGTACCGGGAACGGATGCCCCTGGTCTATGGCCATGGGTGTAATAATAGGATACAGCGTCGTATCGAAGAAACGTTTTACAAACTTCTGCTGTTCCGCATCCAGTTCTTCCGCCCGGCGTAGAACGATCTTCTCTTTGACCAAAGCCGGCTTGAGCTGTCCTTCATAAATCTGGTACGCCTTTTGCATCAACTGTTCAACGCGAGCGCAGACCTCACGGTACACATCCTGGGGATAATATCCGTAATTATCCTTACGGTTATACTGCGCCTCGATCAAATGCCTAAGCCCTGCATAACGGACCATGAGGAACTCATCGAGATTGCTCATAAAGATCGCGACGAACCTGGCCTGTTCCAATACCGGATTCTCGGGCTCCACCGCCTCTTCCAGCACGCGCTCATTAAAAAGCAGCCAGCTGATATCGCGATGAATGAACTTATCCTGATCTTCAAACTTCTGTTGTGCGGCCATTTAAAAGTTCTCGTTAATGCTCAGTTTCAATTTACTGCCCGTGATCCTCTCGAAAAGTTCTTTCTTCTCATTGAAATCCGACTTTTCCAAAAGAAAATTGTCGCGTGTGCTCACCTCAAGGGTGATCTCACCCTTGCCGGGATTAAGGATCTTGAGCGCCTTAACCTTTTGCCGGTGAGAATGGTCCAGCGCATTGGCGATCCGCAATAAGGAGGCTAGCTTCTGCACGACGATCTGTTTATCTTCCGCAAGACTGTTATACGTCAAATGTGACTTGGATGGATCGCTGCGCCGATGATACCGCGCCGCACACGCAATGATCTTGATCTCTTCATCCGTCAGACGAAAAAGATTGAGCGAATTGATAATGTATTCGGAATGTTTGTGGTGTGAGCGGTTAGAAATGAACTTGCCAATATCATGCAGGTACGCCGCCAGGACCAGATACAACAATTCACTGTCTTCCAAACCCAGCTGCGCGGCGAGTCCTTCAAAAAGGATCTTGGAAATATGCGCCGAATGCTTGGCGTGCTCAATATTGACGTTGTATTGTTCGCAGATCGCATGCGCGACGGAAATAAGCTGATTGGACTTGTTATACCGTTTTGAAAGCTCGAGCCCCAGAACTTTATTCGCCAACACCGCTTCGGCCAGCGACGTCTCCAGGATATAAACATGCGGGTTCTCGGTCAAGGTGAAGAACATCTTTAAGATCATCATGTACGGCAAAAGCGTATCCGCACTATCCAGCGGCAACGCATAATCGTGCGCGATCTCTTCCGGGGACTTGGACGAAAGTTCGCCGATGATCCGCTCAACATCCGTGACCGTAAATTGAAAGAAATTGGTCGAAACTTTCTTATTCGGAAGGATCGCTTTTAGGTACTCCTGATTCTCATCGATCAGAAAAACATCGTCCACATGGATGCGCGGCAATCGGCCGCGGAAATAATCAAACTCATGCGCAATGTATTCCTGCATGGCTTCTGCCAATTCTTCACGGCTTCCATCGACCCGGCTCAGCAGTTGTTTGAACCGGAGCGCACCCAGAGCAAGCCCCATATTAATGAGCGTAAAACCTTTCTTCAAAAGTGAAACGTCCAGGCTCCCCGCGCCCATTTCCCCAATAAGAAGATTTTTATTATGCACCGGGTAGGTATCTTTGAGCTTATGCGAAATATACGCATCAATGTAATAAACGATATCGCCGACGTTCAAGACCTCGATCTCAAGGCCCGTCTTGCGACGGACTGTATCCACAAAAATATTGCGGTTGGACGCCTCACGCACAGCTGTTGTCGCAATGACAAAAACCTGGGTGATGTTGTATTCCTTAAGGACCTTCTTATATTTTTCAAGGATATTGATCGTGAGGTTGATCGGCTCCTGCGAGATCTGTCCTTTCAAGAACGTCGAGCGTCCGATCGGCACCACGTTCTTAAGCGACTCGAGGATCATGATGTCCCCGTTAGAGGGCTCCCCGATCAGAAGTTTTATAGAATTCGATCCGATGTCAATAACACCTGCGGCCATACCTACACAACTTTCACTTTCAACAGTTCACCCAGAGCATAAAAAGCATTGAGCCAACGCTTCGCGGCTGCAGCCGCGTCGGCATCTATAGCAGTTTTGTCCACCTGATCGCGTTTCGCACGATGCAGCCCCTGAGCCAACGCATAAAAGATATTCTGGGCTTTCCAAAGATCGAGCTCGATATGAAGCTCGCCCATCAAGCGGATCATCTGCACCGTACGTTCTAAAAATAACACATCTTCAGGGACACCTGCTAAACGGACCATCATCTCGTTCACACGACGCGAGGCAATAAAGTCCAGATTCGCCTTATCACGCTTGAATGGCCAACGCCGGATCTCTTTAGCCAGGCGCTCAAGATCGTCTAACGACGGCTCTTTTTCACTCAAGATCTTGCTGAGATCACAATTCAAAACAAATTCAGCGACACTTCCAAGCGTCTTGGGCAACAAAATATGATTCTCATGCAACATGCGGATCAGAGAAAAATGATCTTCATAAATATGCCGAAATGATGTCTCGACTTCACTCATCGTATTCTCGAAGATCCGATCAAGGATCATCTGCTGTTCATACTTGAACAAATGCCACAGCGAATAACTCTTGGTCCCGAAGTACCGGCTGATCGCCTGGATCGCCCGGGGGACATCCCCTTCATTAAAAATGGCCGCGATCTCACGGCGCAAACGTTCAAAAAGAGCATCATCTTTATAATAATCCACGCCGCAAATGAAATTATGGTCTCCCAGATGCAGCAAAGCAAAATGCACATCAAATGTGGTCCAGGTCACTTCAGATATGATCTCGCAGCGACCAACCACCATGGTCATCTTACCAATATTCTGCCGCTCATAAATCTTGCGACGGACCGTGAAACAATACAACTGGGCCTCTTCAGAAAAATCCTCATAAAGAGAGCTCATCGCATAATGCGCACCTACACGCAAGATATCAACGATCGAGGGCTCAACATAAAGTTTATAGATGCGCGCACCATTATTGGCCTCAGGCACATTACTTTTTGCCTTGCCCAGGATTTCCAAGAATGCAAGCTCCAGGTCCTCATCCGAAACACGCCTGACAAGCTGAAGAACGCGCGCTGCGTATTTAACGATCTGCACCGTCTCAATACCAGAAATATCGTCGAAGAACCAGCCGCAGCTGGTGTACATCAAAAGCGCATTACGCTGGATCTCCAGGCATCGTAAAACCCTGTTCTTATCCACCTCGGCCAACTCTCGACCCACATACTGCAGAAGAAATCGATCCATATTCGCACGGTTGCGGTTAAGCACAACCTCAATGTACGCATCCCTGAGCGCCCAGGGATCGGCCACATAGCCCGACATTTCACGTTCATAGATCTTAGCCGCACGGTCCCGTAAAAGGTCCAGTGCTTTGCGTAGCGGCGCACGCCATTCCTGCTGCCACCCCGGCTTGCCACCGGAATTACAGCCGCAATTATCCCGCCAACGCTCGATCCCGTGCATGCAGCTCCACGAACTGTTCTCCACAATCTCCGCTTCATATTCCGGCGGATTAAGTTCCAGGTACTGACCATATACCGTCAATTTCGCACGATTATTCTGTTCAATATATTTAAGAGCATACGCCAAACCCATATCACCGAACTTATGATGGTGCCCGTAAGACTCCCCGTCGGTAGCAATATGGACCAGCTGATTTTCCGTACCGCTGCGGTTAAACGCGCCCAAAATACGATTGGCAAATGTTTCACCATTATGCAAAAGCCCTTCGAAGGCCACCGCACGTGAAACGGGCCCGTCATAAAAAAAGAGCGCAATGGTACGGCCCGATGGAAGCTTGCAAAGATACGGCCGCTTAAGGTCAACATGCTCTTCATCCGCCGGATCCCAGGGGCGCTTATCCGTGAGCTTCTTAACGCGCCGGGCCTGGTGCGGCGCGAGTACTGTAAATTTAATGCCCTGCTCCGCCATGATATCAAGGCTTTCCAGATCCACAGCTGTCTCTGCCAACCACATGCCTTCAGGTTTACGCTGATAACGCGACTCAAAATCACGCATGCCCCAGATGATCTGTGTGCGCTTGTCACGGGCATTCGCCAGCGGCATGATCATATGGTTATACACCTGCGCCATTGCCCCGCCGTGCCCGCCAAAACGCTGCTGGCTCAATTTATCCGCATCCAGGATCGCCCGGTACGCATCCGGGTCTTTTTGCTCCATCCAGGACAATAGCGTCGGACCAATGTTAAAACTGATCTTGGAATAATTATTAACGATCTCGTTGATGCGCCCATCCGGATCAAGAACACGTGAAGCCCCATTGCGGGCATAACACTCGGCGGCAATGCGCGCATTCCAATCGTGATAAGGCAAAGCAGACTCCTGAAGCTCCACCTCTTCAAGCCAGGGATTCTCCCGGGGCGGCTGATAAAAATGCCCGTGAATGCAAATGAACTTGCTCAAACTTATACCTCGCGTTTAAAGAAGGTCACGCTTAACGGCGGGAGCTTGAGATACAAAGAATGTTCCCGACCATGCGCCCCATGATGATCCGTATGCACCCGGCCACAATTCCCGACACCGCCGCCGCCATATATCGTCGCATCTGAATTGAGCACTTCACGCCACATCCCGGCGTGCGGAACGCCCACACGATAGCCTTCACGCACAACAGGCGTAAAATTGCACACAATGAGCATATCCTGCGAACGATCTGCCGTTTTCCTTAAGAAGAACAGCACGCTGCCCTCCCAATCCCCGCAATCGATCCATTCAAACCCGTGATAAGAAAAATCGTCTTCATATAAAGCAGGCTCGGATCTGTACATCGCATTCAAGTCCTGCATCCATTTCTGCATCCCCTTATGCGCATCCCACGCCAATAAATGCCAATCGACGCTCTTCTCATGATCCCATTCATCCCATTGCCCTATCTCAGCGCCCATGAAGTGCAGTTTCTTGCCGGGCTGACCAAACATATACCCAAACAATAATCTCAAGTTCGCAAATTTCTGCCAATCATCTCCGGGCATCTTGCGGATCAAAGATCCTTTGCCGTGAACCACTTCATCGTGCGACAAAGAAAGCATGAACTGTTCTGTAAATGCATACAAGAGTCCGAAGGTCAGTTGATTATGATGATGCTTGCGATAAACAGGATCCTTGGAGAAATAGACCAGCGTATCGTGCATCCATCCCATGTTCCATTTCATGCTAAACCCCAGACCGCCATCCCAAACAGGCTTGGAAACCTTGGTCCAGGCTGTCGATTCCTCGGCGATCATCTGGATATCCGGATGCGCGCCAAAAACCGCCTCATTAAGCCTCTGGATAAAATGAATGGCCTCAAAATTCTCACGGCCACCCAAATGATTGGGGATCCACTCCCCTTCTTCACGTGAATAATCCAGATACAGCATCGATGCAACGCCGTCGACTCGCAGACCATCGGCATGATACTTATCCAGCCAGAACATGGCGCTGGATATGAGAAAGCTCTTCACTTCCACGCGACCATAATTGAAGATCGAGCTTTTCCAATCCGGATGAAATCCTTTGCGCATATCCTCATGCTCATACAGCGCGGTCCCGTCGAACTGCCACAGGCCATGGCCATCATTGGGAAAATGCGACGGCACCCAATCAAGAATAACGCCGATATCACTCTGATGAAGTTTATCGATCAGATACATGAGCTCCTGGGGTGTTCCAAAAAATGCCGCGGGCGCGAAATACCCGACGGTCTGATAACCCCATGATCCCTGAAAAGGATGCGCCATGACCGGCATCAGCTCGACATGCGTGTAACCCATCTTCTTCACATAAGCCGTTAATTTATCCGCAAGCTCGACGTAATTGAGCGCACGCCCCCACTCCTCGGGAACACGCATCCACGAACCCAAATGAACTTCATAAACCGACATAGGCTTGTTGAGTGCATTGCGATCCTTGCGCTTGGCCATCCACTCCCGGTCATTCCATACATAACCAATATCCCAAACAACAGATGCCGATTTCGGCGGAACCTCAGAATGGAACCCAACAGGATCTGATTTCTCAAGCTCCCAACCCTGGCGGGTGCGAATGGCATACTTGTAAACCTGGCCCTGAACCACGTTTGGAATGAAACCTTCCCAAATGCCCGTGTCATCCCAGCGCGCAGAAAGCGGCGCCGCATCCCTGTTCCAGCCATTAAAATCACCAATAACGGAAACCTTGTCCGCATTCGGAGCCCACACCGCAAACTTGACACCTTTAACGCCATCACGCTCTGTGATATGCGCACCGAGTTTCTCATAAAGCTTGAAGTGATTGCCCTGTTTAAGAAGATAAGCATCAAAGTCCGTCATCTCACAGGATGTATGACACGACTTGGCCAAATAATCCTGCGCCTCGACCACAAGAACTTCTTTTTGTTCCGTGATCAATGGCTCGACTTTCTTAACTTTCTTACGTGACGGTATGCTCCGAGCTCCCATGGCGCCTCCATTAGTTGTTACTGATAGGCCTTCAAGAAATCACACCCGCGATCAAAGTCCAAGCTCAGCGCGAACCAAACGCTCAGCTTCAAACCAATCTGCCTGCTCACTGCCATGACCTGCGCCACGGCTGATATAAAGTTCATACGCCTTGTGTGAAACGCGGCGATAAAATTCTTCCTGACTCACTTTGGGTTTAATACCCACCGCCTTGGCAACCTGTTTTAAAACCCCAACGGCTTTGGCTGAACGGCTTTTCTTTTCCACGACACCCTCCTTCTTGTTATGCTTGCGATCACACTTTCCAGATATCTCTGGCATATTCCCGGATCGTCCGGTCACTGGAGAACGGACCGGCTTTGGCTACGTTGATGATCGATGAACGCGTCCACGCTTCCTGATCCTGATACAATTTTGAAACCTCATCCTGCGCACGGCAATACGCTTCAAAATCCGCACACAACATAAAGAAATCACCTTGATAAATGGTGTTCACCAGCGGATCAAACAGACCCGGCTGCCCCGGAGAAAAGAAATCATTCTCCATCAACCGGAATATCTCACGCAGCTCCGGAGACTTCTTGATGAAATCCCGTGGATTGTATCCCTTGGCACGAATGGCCTGGACCTCATCCGCTCGGAGACCAAAAATAAAAATATCCTTGCCGCCCAAACTCTGGGCCATTTCAATATTCGCACCATCATACGTGCCAATGGTCAGCGCACCATTGAGCATGAACTTCATGTTACCCGTTCCGGATGCCTCCATCCCGGCGGTGGAGATCTGCTCAGAAAGATCAGCGGCCGGAATAATCTTTTCTGCCAACGACACACGGTAATTCTCCAGGAACAAAAGGCGCAGCTTTTCCCGGATGACACGATCCTGGTTAAGAATATTCCCCACACTATTAACGAACTTGATCGTCAACTTCGCGAGATGATATCCCGGCGCCGCCTTACCACCGATGAGAAACGTACGCGGCTGAATGAACAACTGAGGATTTGTTTTGGCACGCAAATACTGGGCCATGACATAAAGCCCAAACAGGAACTGTCGCTTATACTCATGGATGCGCTTGACCTGAACATCAAAAAGAGAATCACGGTTCACGGTAATATCCATTGTCTTAGCAATGTGCTCGGCCAGAACATTTTTGTTACCCTGCTTAACCGCACGCCAGCGAGCTAGAAATTGCGGATCATCCTTGCGCTCCATAAGCCGTTCAAGCTCACCGAGATCCGTAACCCACTTATCGCCGATAGTTTCGGTGA
>CAJBYM010000060.1 GCA_903959815.1 Candidatus Omnitrophota bacterium | reverse complement strand
TGAGCAGATGGCAAAGGCCGTAGAACTTTTTGAACAATATGAAGCAGGGTTTGATCAGGCTTTTCAAATAGAGCGGCAGTATTCGCAAAAAGCCAGAAAATACAACACTTTCCAGGGTGCCGAAACATACGAAGGGTACGATCCGACGGTGTATACCCGTAAGCAGCAGCATCGTGTGTATACGATAGAAGCTTTGGCTGATATGGCTTTAGGGCAGAGCGGACGGGTCTATCTTAAGGATACGGGTGGTGGTAAGACCATGATCCAGCTTTTGGGTGAAGAGATGAGCCGGACTTTTGGCGGCAGGGAAAATGCGCATACGGTTATGACGTCTCCTACCGAATCTAACGTGAGTGAGTTTATGAAGGAAGTTCCTCGTGTGGCCGCGGCGATTGCCCAGGCCAATGGAGGCAAGATGCCCAGGACGTATCTGGCCGCTCAGGGTGAAAGGCTTTATAGATTTGATTATGAATTGTTCAAGGAACAGGGCAAGAGTGGTAACTATACCGGTGATGCAGAATATCAGCGTGGTTGGGAGCTTCTTACAGAGAAGAAAGATGGCAAGGAATCAAATGTCAGGCTGGAAGATTTAAGTGCGGATAAGCTTGCGGATTATGATGTTGTTTTGATGTCCGCCCGTAGTTTGGAAGGCTTGTTCATTGATGCTTCAAGCTCAGGGCGTACTTATTTGGATATGATCGGCAAAGAAAAAGGTAAAGATTGGCTGATGCTTGATGATTTCCAGGAATATACGCGCGCTGGAGGCCTGGTCAAGGGCGGGCAATACAAAGCCGCAGAACAGCCAGCTGATGTGCGTCAGGCATTAGGGGTAAAAGCGGTTTTGGCGGAAGCTATTTACAAGACGATGGACGCAGAGCTTAGTCAGAACCGTGAGGCGCTTGATAAGTTTGCTGCGACGCCAGAGAGCATTTCTGGCAGGATCAAGGATGCGGTCGGTCATGCGGTTGATTTAAAGAATGTTAAGAATATGGAGATCGTTGATCATTTGATCGATGCGGCTTGGAGACAGAAGGGCCGTCAAAATACCGGAGATTATTATGCTGTTGTGACCATGGAACGTAACGGCGTAGAATTCCGCGGGTATGTAGAGGCTTATGGTGATAAGGCCTTGATCAAATGGGAATTTGCGCATGGCAAGGATGATATTGCGGGTAATAATCAGAGGTTGTTGGAGGAGGTTTCTAACACAGCTCGCCTTGTTGATCTGGATAAATTTGTTGAACAGATCATCAAGGGGAAGACTGCTGATTCTAATCAAGGCTTAAATTTTGCTTTGGCTGAAAAAGGTAACTCCAAGAAAGATCATATTTTTCATTCAGCTTATGATGCCGCAATTTGTGCCATAGCTGTTGGCGCTGATCGTGGTACGGTCATGGACTATTTGGCCCGGCCGAAGGATGCCGCTTCTGCGGATATTGGCAAGATCGTGCGTCATATGGGTGCGGAGAAGGTGGTTTTTGCATCCGCGACACCAGACTTTGAATTTTTGCGAGAAGCGGGTTTGAATGTGAATCGTACGATGGGTGAAGCGGGGATATCGCATGGCGATATGTTCATGATCGGTCAGGCCGCACCGATACGCTTACGCGCGGAGAATGGACAGGCGGCTCATTTGAAGTTTCATGTGGAAACAGGTGGCCGTAATAACACGGATCTGTTAATTGCCGATGTTAGTAAGAGTTATAAAACAGAAGTGCGTTCGATAGAACTTACTGATGCTGATATGAAGACCGGCGATAAAGAGATGGATTTCAAGGAGGTCTCTGATGTGTTGGTTGAAAAAGGCTGGGCGGTTCGTGATCTAGCGAACCCTGCCAAGATCACGATTATTCGGGATCTTAAGTCTGTTCGTTTTGAGCAGAAGAATTTGGAAGACGCCAAGCTTTCCAAGGTTTTCGGTGAGAAGACCAAAGATATTTTAAATGTTCTTGATCAGGCTTTTAATAAGGATCCGCGTTCGTTGGTTGAGGTTATTCAGGTTGATAGTGCTGAAAAAGGCGTTCAAATTGAGAATGCTCTTAAGGCCCAGGGTTGTGACAATATTTGGCGCATATCGGGCACTGACAGTAAGGCGATCAACGTTGATAAAGCTGGTAATCAGATCCAGGAAGCTGTTCTTGAAGGTAAAAAGATCATTGTCATTCTTCCTAAATTTGATGCAGGTCTCAACCTTCTTTCCATGGCTTCCAATAAATACAAGGCTAATATTCGTCAGATCGGTGAATTGATGAACGCGATCGATTATAAACAGCTGGTTGGCCGTGCCACGGTCAGTGAAAAGAATCTTCAGGCTAATCGTGGTTATCTTGAAGGCGGCCAGGTTCAGGTTTATTTAGAAACAAAAACTTTGAACAAGACACAGAAGGAATTTTTTGAAACGAGTCGGACTGATAAAGATGAAACTTTGGTGCAAATGATCGAAAAGAAAACGGAGCAGGATCATGAGGCAGCAGCCGGTCGGTTCAGGCATACATTCCTGGATGTGGAATTGGCTGGAGCAAAGGGTGAAAGTCATGTGAAGAAG
>CAJBYM010000059.1 GCA_903959815.1 Candidatus Omnitrophota bacterium | reverse complement strand
CCTCCCACAACCTTGGCCAGGATGCTAAGCATGTCCTGTTCTTTCTTATATCCCCCGCGAAAGGAATCTGAGATATAAGCATGTTCAAGATTTAATATTTCAAGCGAAAGCCGCTGCGTCACCGCCTCATTGAGCCAATTGGCATCAAAACCACGCGATGCGCCATGCAATGACTCATGGATCAAAATAGATGTCGAGACCCCATACTGAACAGGCAGTGTGGTTATGCGAATGAACGGTCGATGCCTAAAGTCACTGGAAAGACGCCAATCAAGTTTATAATCAAAAAACACCGTCTTAGGATCAAGCTCAACACCCACCCACCGTTTCATCATATGCTGCGCCATTTCTATCTTCCGTTGGGGGCCTTGTTCGTAAGCGCTCAGAGGATCGCCTTGATAAAGCAAGCTGATGGCTCCAAGAAACCGGGTCAAACCTCGTTCAAGATACCCCGGAGTTCCTAACAATATATTTCTCTCTTTAGATAATTCCTCTGACAAAAGATTTTCCAACTCATCAACATTTCCTACCTCCCAGCGCTGCATTCTCTTAAAGGAGCTGGTTAATCCTGTTATAAATTCAGGTCCTGACCCAAAACCATACTTTGAAAAGACGTTCCGCAATTTAGGAGCTGCATCAACAATTTTTTCCAATAGATCTTGTCGAGAATAAAAGATCGGATGGCCCGCTGGCATATCTCCCTGAGGCTCTGGACGCAAATGCATCTTGATCAGTAATGCCTCTTTCGGCGCAACCATGCCACTCGCGCCTAATTCTTCACCCTTATCAACAATGTCCATCTCCCCATCGTTTAAGACCACTCCTCCCGAGAAATATTTCCTCGGAACAACTTCATCTGTCACGGCGTCTTGTTCTTCTTTAATAAAATTAAACACACCCTTCTTGAATGCCTCGACATATTGTCCCCAGATCTTTGCCGATTCCTTCGGATCATCAATATTCACACCCTGAATCTTTTGACGGTCGACATAAACTTGGGACAAGATACTTTCCTTGATCTTCTTTTTGTACCATGCCGCCAAAATGTATGAATTGTAAACCTGCCGGAGCTGTTCAAAATTCTTGCCTTCATTCACTTCTTTCTCAAGTGCAGGGATAATGATCTTACGAATTATGGACTTCGTCATTTCGTTCGTAGGGGCCGAGCTTGTGTCGGCCCGTTCATGGGCGGACACAAGGTCCGCCCCTACAACATTATGCTCCATTGCCAAATAATCAGATTCCAGCATCACCTTCAAGCGGGATTTGACCACATAAGCCACAGAACCCCTCGCGTAAACAAGCGCCTTATCCGGGGTGATCCAAACCTTGTTAAACGTATCTACGGGAATATCCGTCGTTCCGAATTGCTCCTGGGCCTTCGCATAGATCTCAGACCAGAACTTCTTGCCTAACCCATCTTCCGGATACATCAAACTCGCCGTGATCTGTTTTAGAAGATAATCCTGTGCCAGAAGATCGCGGCCCATGGCCGTACGACCAAAAGCATCTGGAACAATACGATCCTTCTCGTAAGGGGAAAGATTGACCCACAGATCTTTTTCAGGGACAGTTAAAGAAGCCAGGAAATATTTGATCAGGCGATCTGCATCACGCGCATGATCGCCACCTTGATCGCCGGCATCTAAAATGAAATCAAATTTGAAGGGATCATCTGCATATACCTTGACGCCTGTCAGGATCGCAGGATGCGAAGGGGCGCTGAGGGACACCATCTCGCCGGGCCTTGGCATAAAGACCTGAGCATACGAAGGCGGAATAAACGTATTTACAAGAAATACGATCAAGATTGTAATAGAAATCTGTTTTTGCATAATACCCTCAAAATAATAAAGCCACCTATATAAGTATTAACTATATAGGTGGCTTTATCAAGGGCGCTTGCCCGTTATGGGAAAACGTTTTCTTTTAGTCTCTGCCGCGAAGCTTGGAAAGCAGTTGAAGGATCTCGATATAAAGCCAAACGAGCGTGACCATAAGTCCGAATGCCCCGTACCACTCCATATACTTAGGTGCACCCGCCTCAGCTCCCCGATCAATAAAATCAAAATCAAGAACAAGGTTTAGTGCCGCAATACCGACCACGAACAAACTAAACCCAATACTCACCAAACCGCTGCCGACCATGAACGGCACCTGAATATGAAAGAATCCTAAAATAAAAGACACCAAATACACAAGGCCGATCGCTGCGGTTGCAACAAACACGCCCAGACGAAATTTTTCCGTCACGCGAATGATCTGGGTCTTATACGCAATGAGCAAACAAAAAAGTGTAGCGAATGTCAAAGATACCGCCTGCATGACGATCCCGGGAAATCTCAATTCAAAGATCGCGGAAAGACCACCCAAAACCAAACCTTCACACACAGCATAAGCCGGTGCTGTAAACCCAGCCCATTCTTTCTTAAACACCGTAACCAAAGCCAGGATAAGCCCGCCAATACCTCCGCCAATAAGAAACGGCATGATCCTGCTTAAATTCCCGTTCATCTGGATCGTCATGGATTCAAGCCCCACAGGCACGGCCTGCGGCATGGCCATATTCCAGATCCACACGGCTGAGGCCATCAAGAGCCCGAGCAAAATAAAGCACTTGTTGGTCGTCCCTTGCACGGTCATGACCTGACCCGGTGCAAAACTCCCAGCGGATGCAAAAATATCATCTTTTAAAACTGGATTCGATGTTTTCATAATACCTGCCTCCTGATTAAAATAAATTTCATCGATCAACTCTTCAATGCGCATGTACGGGCGGTTCATGAACCGCCCCTTCAACATAATTATGCAATGCCAACAACTCTCACTGCGATCTGCAGCACAATATTAGTATAAACACCGGCCATAATATCATCCAACATGATGCCGTGCGCTCCACCCATGGCCTCAAACTTATTAGCAGGATATATTTTAAACATATCAAAGGCGCGAAACAAGAAAAAACCTGTGAGCATCACCGGCCATGTCATAGGCAAAAACAAAAACGAGATCATAATGCCGGCCACTTCATCAATGACAATACAGCCCGGGTCTTTCTTGCCGATCAACGTCTCGACCTGGCCAGCTGTCATAAATCCTACAATGGTCACAAGAACACCAAGCGCAATGTAAAGAATAGGCCAGGGGTGCACCAAAAAAGCCAAGACCAGCGCCACGGCACTCGCCGCACTGCCCGGCGCCAAAGGAAGATCGCCAATATGAAAGAATGTTGCACAAAAACGTGCAACGCGATCATTAAGAGTAAGGATCAAGCGTCACCTTCTTTCGGGAGGTTCCTGAAATATTCAATCCCTGACCATACTGTCAGGATAACAGAAAAGATAATAAACAAAATGATCGCACCTTGCCAGTAAAATCCCAATAAATTTTCCGACGGTATGGCAACGGAACGGTAAAGCAGTGCCACAATAATAGTGATCATTTGGACAACGGTCTTGATCTTGCCTGTCTGCTCAGCCGGGATCACCTGCCCACGCGTTATATACTGAATACGCGAGGCTGTCACCAGGATCTCACGCACGGCGATCACCAGGACTGTCCACAGCGGCACAAGACTCTCAAATGCCAACATAAAAAATGCCGCCAACGTCAAAAACTTGTCCGCAACCGGGTCCATGAGCTTGCCGAACGGTGTGATCAAGTCATACTTGCGCGCGATATACCCATCCGCGAAGTCTGTGATCACCGCGAGCAAAAAGAATAACAAAGCTCCCCACGCCCCTGCCGCACCTTCTTGGGCATAGACGATGAATAGGCATGTCAAAAAGACCCTGGATAAGGTCAACATATTGGGAAGGTTCATACAGCATCTCCTTCTAGGTCATATTCCATCGATCCGGTCACACGAACCATGGCGAATTCTCCGATGCGTAGCGGCTTAACCGTCCTCACATGGACAACACCGTCCACATCAGGCGCATCAAATTCACTGCGGCCCATATAATGCGTCATCTCATCTTTGACGCGCTCTTCGATGAGAACCTTAAATGTCTGGCCGATAAAACGCGCATTAAGCCGGGCGGAAACAGCCTGTTGTGCTTGCATGATCCGTTCATAGCGCCTACGCGCCACCGCGGCTGGCACACGCCCCGGAAGATCATACGCCGCCGTACCTTCCTCACGTGAATACATAAAAACGCCGACACGTTCAAAAGGATGCGTCTCAATGAACTTCAAAAGCTGATCAAAATCTTTACGGGTCTCACCCGGAAAACCGACAATAAACGTGGTCCGTAGAAACGCACCCGGGATCCTGCGACGGATCTTATCAACCAAAGCAACCGTTGATGCATAAGTCATCTTCCGGTTCATGGCCTTTAAAATCGACGTGCTCACATGCTGAAGCGGTATGTCCAAATATTTGCACACCCGCGGTTCAGATGCAATAACATCGAGTAATTCATCGGTAATATGTGCCGGATGTAAATATAACAGCCTCAACCACACCTGAGGCCCGACAACATCCACCATTTTCTTTAAAAGATCAGCCAACGCTTTTCGACGATAAATGTCCAGGCCATACGCCGTCACATCCTGGCCGACAACATTGATCTCGCGAACCCCGCGTTCACTCAAATGCTTTACATCCGCGAGCACTGCTTCCAAATTGCGTGAAGCAAATTTACCTTTGATGCCGGGAATAGCACAAAAACTGCATGCATTAAAACAACTCTCACAGATCTTCACATACGCATAATGCGGCGGGGTCAAATACGGAGCTGCCTGCAAAGCCTCACGCGAAAGGGATTGAACCCCCATAAAAGCATCAACATCCTTAAACTCTTTTAAAAGATCTTTGGCATAACGCTGGGCCAAACACCCGGCGACAATGACCTTCTTGATCCGACCCTGCTTTTTCAGATCAAGCAACTCAACGATCGTATCGAGGGATTCTTTCTTGGCATCCTCAATAAAACCACAGGTATTGACCACGACAACATCCGCATGATCAACAGAAGAAAGCGCGTGGCCTTTGCGTTCGAACGTGCCCATCATGCTTTGGGAATCAACGGTGTTACGGACACAACCAAGATTGATCACAGCCACCCGCACAGCAAGCTTATCCTGATGAATCCGGTCGGCATGAAGTTCTTTTAAAGTACGACGGGACATGGCGTGGGATCACTTATCAACATCAAGGCCTTCAGGCGTCACAACAACCTTCTTGGCCTTAAGGTCTCTGCGGGCAAGTTTTCCGACCTTGCGGCCATTGACTTCAAACTCAAGAGCGCCAACATCCTTGGCGGAAAGTTCAATCCTTTTAACACCATGCCAGCTGGAAGCCGTACCCTTTTTAAGATTTCCCTGAAATACACCCACCCCATCAACATGAACATTGATCCATGTGTTGGTCTGTGCACGGACTGTGATCGACACACGCTTAAGAGCCTTGGGCGCATTATCTTGCCCGAAAACTTTCTGTTCAACCTTAACTTCAGCCACAGGTGCAACTGTCTTAGAAGCAGCCCCCTTAACAGGCTCATCCTTGGTAACTTTGGTCGTTTTCTTCACCAAGACCTTGGATTCGGGCTTCGAGGCTGTATCCATGGCACGGTTCACGCTGATCGTTGTTGCGATCTTGCGTACCCCGATAACAAGCACAGCCATACCCACACATGCCAGCGCGATCATAAGGACAGCTTTAAAAACCTTCTTTTTCTTCTTAAGAACAATAGGATGCGATAACAAATTCCATGAACGGGAACGCACGCCCTCAACACGGTGAGCTCCAGCACCTGAAGCCACTGCGGGTGCACTGCCCGGCCTAAGCGGCGTTACCGGAAGCAAAGGCTTAGGATGATGTGTGGGAATAAGCGTCACAATAAAGTTCGCGTCCAGGCCCAGATACTGCGCATAGATCTTAACAAAACTTTTATAATAAAATGCCGTGAGCGTACGAACCTTATACCCTTCCTCGATCGCCTTAAGAGCGTCGAGCGGGATCTTGGTCGCTTCATGGACCACTTCAATGGCAATACCCTTGCGTTCACGTTCTTGTTTTAACAGGACACCTACATCCCTGGGGCTGTCGCTCATGCGGCTCCTTCTTCCGGAGGCTTAACATCACCCTCCACTGGCTTTCTATTCTCCTCTACCCACTTCTCGCGGTCAATAAGGATCTCGCGGGGCTTGCTGCCGAGATTCGGACCAATGAGCCCTGCGCGCTCCATTTGATCAATGATACGACCTGCTCGGGAAAACCCAAGGCTCAGCCGGCGCTGCAATTGTGAGGCAGACGCTTGTCCTGTTTCCATCACAATCCTGACCGCATCATCATAGATCTCATCTTTATCATCATTACCAGCCGCACCGGCACCTGCTGCCGGACGGGCTGTAACGGAATCATCATACTTGGGTTTTTCCTGAACACGGACAAAATCCATGACCTTATGGATCTCCTCATCGGAAAGATAACTGCATTGTCCGCGCAGAGGCTTGGGATCCCCTGGACGGATAAAAAGCATATCTCCCTTACCCAAAAGATCCTCGGCCCCCTTCTCATCAAGAATGGTGCGCGAATCGATCTGGGAGGCCACCTTAAACGCAATGCGCGCGGGAAGATTGGCTTTGATCGTTCCTGTAATGACATTGACCGACGGACGCTGCGTGGCTAAAACCAGGTGAATGCCGACCGCGCGCGCCAACTGTGCCAAACGTGTGATCGAACTTTCGATCACCTTGCCAGATGTCTGCATCAGATCTGCGAACTCATCAACAACGACGACAATATAAGGCATTTCAAAACCCTTGGCATGATAAGCCTTGATGTTCTTGACCTGATTCTTTTGAAGGATCTTGTAACGGGTCTCCATTTCAAAAATAACCCAGCCTAACGCAGACGCCACTTTCTTATGATCCGTGATCGCAGGACACAGCATATGCGGCAGATCATTGTATTGATTAAGCTCGACCATCTTGGGGTCGATCATGATGAACTTCACTTCATTGGGAGATGCATTATAAAGGATGGACATGATGATCGCGTTCAAACACACCGATTTGCCCGCGCCCGTCGCACCGGCGACCAAAAGATGCGGCATCTCGGCCAGATCAGCAACGATCGGCTTACCGGCCGTATCTTTACCCAAGGCCAGCATGATCTTGGACTTTTGATTACGGATATCCGCTTCGATCAAGACATCCTTCAAAACCACAGCCGCAGAAAGCCCATTAGGAACTTCAATGCCCACCCGATTCTTGCCAGGGATAGGCGCCTGAATGCGCACAGAGGACGCCTGCATGGCCAACGCAATATCATCAGCCAGAGAATTAATACTTTGAACGCGCACACCCGGTGCAGGCTCAAGTTCATAACGGGTGATCACAGGGCCGCGCTCAATATCAGCCACACGCGCAATAACACCAAAATTCGCCAGCGTCTCTTCAAGTTTCTTGGCACCGCTCACAAGAAGTTCCTGGACATTATCCTCGGAAACCTTGACGGGATCTTT
>CAJBYM010000058.1 GCA_903959815.1 Candidatus Omnitrophota bacterium | reverse complement strand
CACCGTCCTTCTCGCGTAGAACAACAGCCTGTTCATCGTTCTTCTCATCAATGATGATCTTAGAAAGTTCTACCTGGACCATGTTCACATCTTTTCTTTCTCACGTTCAAGGATATCCTTGATCTCATTCATGAAATGTTTCACGTCACGGAATTGACGATATACGGAAGCAAAACGAACATACGCCACCTCATCAAGGTCATAAAGCTTCTCCATGATAAGCTCACCGATAACTGACGCAGCGACTTCACGGTCATAACGCTTCTGCAGCTCCCGTTCGATCTCAATGGCAATATTCTCGACCTGCACAACACTCACAGGACGTTTTTCACAAGCTTTCATCATCCCGTTAATAATACGGGCACGGTCATAGGCCTGACGACGGCCGTCTTTCTTAACGATCATCAGCGACACATGTTCAATGTACTCATGTGTTGTAAACCGTTTGGCACATTTGAGGCATTCACGGCGACGGCGGATGGATGTGCCTTCCGCATTCATGCGCGAATCAATGACCTTGGTCTCTTTATAATTGCATGCGGGACATTTCATACACGAACATCTCCTAAAACATCAGTGCTTGACGTTGCCATGTTGCACACACTCAAAAATCTTAAAACCATCATTCGAACTATTTTGCTCAGATTGATAATAACTCGGTGCAGGACACGAACAAGGAACCTCCTCAAACGACATCTGTTCATATTTCCTATTCAGCTCACATTCACGCGGAGCACATTTGCCGGAACGGCACACGGCAGGTATACTCGGCGACCACTCCCCCATACACTGCTTTCCCCTGGCATCCATCTGCTGCTGATAACTGTTAATTTTCTGATGAAAAAGATCAACCTGCTTCCGATTGATGAATTCCATCCCGAACGGACACGACCCCCAAACAAGAACACAGTCTTCATCAACCTTACAATCTTTCATCCTCGTGATATCAGCTTTGACATCATCCGCAAAACCTTGCAAGACCACCCAATCTCTATCGATCGCTTTTTCCTGAGTAATAGCACCTCGCGGGAAAAAAATAAACATCGAGAAGATAACAATAGAAAGCGCCCAGACGATCATAGAAGCAAGCCAGACCCCCATCAAGACCTCACGCCGTGAACTCTGAATAGATCGGGAATTTCTTCGTAAGTGCATCTACTCCCGCGCGCACCTTATCCAACGCCGCCGCATTATCACGATGGATAACAGCTTCATCAATATATTGAGCCACAAGCTCCATTTCCGCTTCCTTCATACCGCGTGTTGTAATAGCCGGCGTACCCACACGAATACCACTGGTCACAGTCGGCGGCTGCGGATCAAACGGAACAAGATTCTTGTTCACTGTGATCTTAACGGTATCCAGCAAAGCTGCTGCATCCTTACCTGTAATATTTTTCGGCGTAAGATCAACCATGAACAGATGATTATCGGTCCCGCCGGAAACAATGCGAAAACCCCGCTTCTCCATGGCCGCGGCGAACACTTTGGCATTCTTAACAACCTGCTGCTGATAGACCTTAAATTCAGGCGTGAGCGCTTCCTTGAACGCCACAGCCTTGCCTGCAATAACATGCATCAAAGGCCCGCCTTGAATGCCCGGGAAAATAGCCGAATCGATCTTCTTCGCAAAGTCCTGACGGCATAAAATAATACCACCCCGCGGACCGCGAAGGGTCTTATGGGTCGTTGATGTTACAAACTCTGCATAGGGCACCGGGCTTGGATGGACACCCGCGGCCACTAATCCCGCAAAATGCGCCATGTCTACAAAAAGATACGCGCCAACTTTGTCGCAGATCTCACGGAAACGCTTGAAATCCAGCACGCGCGAATACGCCGAGTAACCGGCAATGATCATTTTGGGCTTGTGCTCCAGCGCAATGCGTTCAACTTCATCCATGTCAATGCGCTCGGTCTTGGGATCGACCTTGTAAGAAACGATATTGTAAAGCCGTCCGGAAATATTGATCTTAAGCCCATGGGTCAAATGCCCCCCACATGCCAGATCAAGCCCCATCAATGTATCCCCCGGCTTAAGGGCCGCTAAGAAAACCGCCGTGTTTGCCTGAGAACCCGAATGCGCCTGCACATTAGCATGGTCCGCACCAAAGATCTTCTTTAATCGATCAATGGCCAGCTGTTCGACGATATCCACATTTTCACAGCCGCTATACCAGCGCGCCTTGGGATACCCTTCGGCATACTTATTGGTCATCACAGATCCCATGGCTTCCATCACCGCTGGAGAAACGATATTCTCGGACGCGATCAGCTCAAGATTTTCCTGCTGACGCTTAAGTTCATGCTGGATAGCATTAAAAACATCCTGATCCGCTGCTTGCAAATATTTCATAACAACCCCGTTCATTATTTAGATGATCTATAAAGTTTCTTCTCGATCGCGCGGATCTGTTTTAAACGGCGCAAATGCCGGCCACCTTCAAATTCCGTCGTAAGCCATAACTCAATGAGTTCAAGCATTTTTCTCTCAGGTACAAAATTCGCGCCCAGAACCAGAATGTTGGCATTGTTATGCTGACGCGAAAGAACCGCAGCTTCCTTGTTATAACACAGCGCCGCATATGCTCCCGGCACCTTGTTCGCTGCGATCGAATGGCCAATGCCCGTCAGACACAAAAGAATGCCGCGCGCATTTTTCATCCGTGCCACGTTAGTAGCCACTTCATAAGAGATCGAGGGATAGTCACACGGTGCCGGATCATAGGACCCTACGTCAACCACCTCATGTCCAAGCTTGCGGATCGCCACACCGATGCGCCCCTTGAGTTCAAACCCCCGATGATCCGCGCCGATAAAAATCGTATAACACTGCTTGTTCATATCAGTTCCTTTATCCGCCCCAGACAATCCTTGATCGCCTGCAGACATTCGCTATATTCACTATGAGCTTTCCCGATCGGATCCGGAATATCAAGATCGCGCTCATGACACACCGGCTTTTTCGAGAATTCCCCCAGAAGATAAACCCTTTTTTCAACAGCGGGCACACGCTCCAAGACCTGGTTGCGATGCGCGCGCGTCATAACAAAAATAAGATCCGACTTCTTAAGGAGCATATTCGTGACCGGGCGCGATAAATGCGCATGCGCATCAATACCCTCATCTCTCAAAACCTTCAATGCTTCACTGCTCGCCGTTGTCGGGAAGAAAACCCCTGTTCCAGACGAGGAGATCTCTACATCCTGGCGCCCTTTTAATTCTTCTTTCAACAAATATTCCGCCATCACCGAACGGCAACTGTTGCCCGTACACACAAAAAGAATGTGCCTGCGCCCTGTAACAGCGTCGACATCTTTCTGGGTGATCACACCCTCCCGGACGACCTTGGGGCTATCTGCTGTAAAATCCACAATAGTGGATGCTGTACCAATATCAACCTCGCCGCTATCAATGGCGATATCGACCAAACCATCCAGATCACGCAAAGCCTCTTCACACGTCCTGGGCGGCGGATTTCCTTCAAAATTTGCCGAAGGTGCCGCGATCGTACAATGCGCATTCTCGACAAACTTCATGGCGACAGGATGATCCGGAATACGGATGCCGATAGTCTCACCCTTTTTCTCGGCAGGCACAATAACCGTCAAAGGCCCCGGCCAATAACGATCGATCAACTTAAAAAGTTTTGGATCGGCATACGCCGTATAATTACGAACAAGCTCTTTCTGGGCGATCATCACAGAAAAGGGCTTGTCCTCTGATCGCCTCTTCACTTCCCTCAAGCGCTTCATCGCCTGGGGATTGGCATGATCAGCCGCAATGCCATAAACCGTCTCGGTTGGAAATATCACAAGACCACCCTGATGGACAACACGGGCCGCTTCCAAAATACGGTCCGCTTCAGGAGACTCAGGATTGACCTTCAGGATCTTTGTTCGCACGGCTGGCTATCCTTTTAAGATCTTATCCGCCTGATCTTGCGAAAACTTTTCAAGCTTTCTCGTCAATGCCTTATCGGATAAAGCCAAAATACGGATCGCCACAAGCGCCGCATTCTTGGCCCCCGGCTTTCCGATCCCGACACCCGCAACCGGAACCCCCGGCGGCATTTGAAGTGTCGACAACAACGCATCCAATCCGTTAAAACCCATCGAATCAAGAGGAATACCAATGACAGGTAAATTGCAATGGGCCGCAACAACACCGGCTAAAGCCGCTGAACCACCCGCCGCACAAATGACCACTTTCACGCCACGGCCCGCCAAGTTTTCTGCATATTCTGCCGTCTGTTTCGGCGTGCGGTGCGCGGAAAGAACTTTGACTTCATGACCCACGCCAAAATCCACAAGGACCTTGACTGTTTCTTCAACCACCGGCATATCGTTCTTGCTGCCCATCATAAGAGCGACTTGAATTTTACCCATGATCATCTCCTATCCAATGCTTTCTTCCCGATATCCTGACGGTACTGAACCCCATCAAATGAGATCTTCCCGACATCAGCATAAACATTCTTGATCGCATCTTTAATGTCCTGTCCCAACGCTGTCACACCCAAAACGCGTCCGCCGGACGTCACAATGAAATCCCCGTCTTGACGCGTACCTGCATGGAACACAACCGCCTCGGACGAAACTTTCTCAAAACCTGTAATGACCTTACCCGTGGCATAATCACCCGGATATCCGCCAGCCGCCATGACAACACAAACACAAGGGCGTTTCTCCCACTGAAGTTTCATCTTCCGAAGGCCGCCTTCCACCGACGCAAGCATAACTTCCAGCAAATCAGATTTAAGACGCGGCAAAACCGCCTGAGTTTCCGGATCGCCAAAACGCGTATTGAATTCCAAAACTTTTGGCCCCTGCTTCGTAACCATGATCCCGGCATAAAGAATGCCTTTAAAAGGAGCTCCTTCTTTCTTCATCCCGTCGATCACAGGTTTAATAACCTGCAGCGCGATCTTCTTCATCAAAGCCGGTGTCACCACAGGTGCGGGGGAATACGCCCCCATACCACCGGTATTAGGGCCTTTATCATCATCAAAGATGCGCTTATGATCCTGTGAAGATTCTAGGATAACAAAGTCTTTACCGTCTGCTACGGCGAGGATAGACGCCTCTTCTCCAACGAGAAACTCCTCGATCACAACTTTGGCGCCCGCATCCTTGAAAACCTTCTGGATCATGATCTCACTGAGCGCCAACTTGGCCTCAGCCTTTGTCACACAAATGATAACGCCCTTGCCCGCCGCCAAACCATCGGCCTTCACCACCACAGGTAACGTGAACTCATTGAGCCCCGCTACCGCGGCTTCAAGCGTATCAAATGAAAGGTACTTGGCGGTAGGCACATGGTACTTAACCATAAAATCCTTGGCGAAAACCTTACTACCTTCAAGCCTTGCGGCCGCTTTTGACGGGCCAAAGATCTTAAGGCCGTGTTTTTCAAAAGTATCAACCACGCCAGCAACCAGAGGAATTTCAGGACCAACAACGGTCAGTCCGATCTTATTGTCTTTAGCAAACTTTAAAAGACCAGGTACATCATCCGCTTTGATATCAACGCACGACGCCAAGCCTGCAATGCCGCCATTGCCCGGAGCACAAAAGATCTCGCTGACCCGGGGGCTCTGTTTGAGCTTCCAGACGAGTGCGTGTTCTCTGCCACCTGAACCGATCACCAAGATCTTCATAAAAGTTCCATTTTTTCCTTACGGCGACGAATGACCTCGCCGATCACATAGGACGGGATACCGGTCTTCTTCAGCGCCGCCTGAACAGGCTTCGCATCTTTAGCTTTGACCACAACAATAAAGCCGACGCCCATATTAAACGTCCGGTAAAGTTCACGCTCCGCAATATTGGCCTTCTTTTGAATAAGGGTGAATATCGCGGGCATGGGCCAGCTACCTTTCTTGATCGCGAACGCACAACGATCCGGAAGGCATTTGGTCAACTTCTCGTAGAAGGCACCGCCCGTATTATGGGCCATGCCATGGATATCAAACTTCCCAACCAGAGGAAGGATGTTCTTCACATAAATGCGGGTCGGTTCCAGAATGAGCTTCGCATATTTCTTCTGATCCGCCGGACCCAACACCTTGCGCACCAGCGAATAGCCGTTCGAATGGGCTCCGCTGGACGGCAGCGCAATCACCACATCACCGGGCACGATCTTCGCCCCATCGATGATCTTCTTGCGCTCCACCACACCGACCGTAAAACCAGCCAGGTCATAATCATCATCCTTATACATCCCGGGCATCTCAGCCGTCTCTCCGCCGGTCAATGCGCAATCCGCCTGACGACAGCCTTCCGCAATCCCTTTCATCACATCTACTAAAACCTTTTTATCGATCTTACCGCAAGCCACGTA
This sequence comes from Candidatus Omnitrophota bacterium, assembly GCA_903959815.1. Classification (GTDB taxonomy): domain Bacteria; phylum Omnitrophota; class Gorgyraeia; order Zapsychrales; family Fredricksoniimonadaceae; genus Fredricksoniimonas. The sequence goes on along the minus strand of CAJBYM010000058.1, from coordinate 7,744 downwards.
ATCCAGAAAAAATAAAGGTTTGGCTCCGACGCACAAAACATCATTAACATTCATGGCCACCAGATCAATGCCAACCGTATCGTGCTTGCCGACATGACTGGCAATAAGAAGCTTGGTCCCCACGCCATCGGTTGATGAAACAAGCACCGGATCCTTATATTTTCCCAAAGCAAACAATGAACCGAACGCACGCGTACGATCCATCACGCCAGGCTTACGGGTCGATTTCACAAGACCCTTAATAGCACCAATGAAAGCATCCGCCTTATTGATGTCAACGCCCGCCGATTTATAAGTAATTTGTTTTTTCATATGTTACATGCGGGCAGGTCATAGACCCGCCCCTACACCTTATAATAAATTTTTCTTCACGTAATTAACGCCGTTCTCAAATACCTTAGCCCCATCACCCAACCTGGACTTCTTTTCTCCCTTCGGGGACTTCGCCCCCTTCGGGGACTTCGCCCCCTGCGGGGACTTCGCCAAGCGCGTCCAAAAGGGATGCTGCGTAAAAAGAAAATGCCGTTCAGGATGCGGCATAAGACCCAAGATCCGCCCTGTCGCATCCGTAATACCTGCCACATCATCGATCGCGCCGTTGGGATTCTCAGGATAAGCCCCATGCGCCGGCGTACCGTCGGCACGGACATAACGAAAAGCCACCTGACCACCGGCTTTTAGCGCCGCCATGATATCCTGCCTCAACGGAACAAACTTTCCCTCTCCGTGCGCAACAGGAACATAGATCACATCCTGCAATCCTTCGGTCCACACACCTTTACCTTCAACCTTAAGATGCGTCCAACGGGATTCAAATTTCCCACAATCATTATGCGTCAATGTCACAGCCTGATGATCCTGGGCATCCGGCACAAAAGGCCCAGGCAGGATCCCCGCTTTCACCAATATCTGAAAACCATTACAAATACCGATAATAAGTTTCTTGTCCTGGATGAAGTGCTCGATATCACGCCCCAAGCGCAAGCGCATTTCATTGGCAAAGATACGGCCGGATGCGATATCATCCCCGTAGCTAAATCCGCCGGGAAGGGCCATGATATGATAATCGGCCATCTTCACCTTACCGCTAAAAAGCTTCTCCAGATGCACTTCATCAACACACGCACCGCTTTGCTCAAAGGCAAAGGCCGTTTCCACATTGCAATTGGTCCCTGCGGTTCGCAAGACCAAGACCCGAACTTTTGCAGACATTATTTTGCCTTATTTTTTTTATAATACGTGGTGATCGCCTTGACCACATCTTCGGCATCATCCACGATGTTGTACAAATAAAGATCATTTTCATCAATGCATTTCTCACCCAGGATCCTGGCCCTCATCCATTCTTCCAGCCCCTTCCAATAATAACTGCCGACGAGGATCACAGGGACTTTGGGCATACGGCCCGTCTGAACGAGTGTCAGGCTTTCAAAGAGTTCATCCAGCGTGCCATAACCACCCGGAAATACGACGACGGCCTTGGCATACTTAACGAACATGACCTTGCGGCAAAAGAAATAATGAAAATTGATCAACGTTTTAATGAACGGATTCGGTTTCTGCTCAAACGGAAGTTCGATATTCAATCCGATCGATTCCCCCTTGGCCATGAAAGCACCGCGATTCCCTGCTTCCATAACACCAGGACCGCCCCCTGTAATAACAGAATATCCATTCTTCACAAGAAGCTCAGCGGTCTTCTCGGCCATCTGATACATCTTATGATCAGGCTTTAAGCGTGCAGAACCGAAGATCGTAACCCCATTATCAACCTTATGAAGCCGGTCAAACCCTTCAACAAACTCCGCCATGATACGGAAAATACGCCACTGGTCCATTTCGTAGAAATCAGCTGCGGGTTCATGGTTCTTTTTGTTCATAAGATTCCTCTATTTAAAATAATAATGGTTTCTTCCACGCTTCCTTCAACTCATTCACGTTAACTTTAAGACAAAGATTATCCTTTAAACCATAAACAAAAAGCTCCGGCACATCAAGCACGCGACCGATCATCCCCATCGGGATCCCGGCCATCATGCGCTCGAATGCTTTTTGATCCCTGGCATCCACCTCAACGATAAGACGGGAATTCGACTCAGAGAATAAAACCATATCGTCGCGTTTAACGCGGCAAGTTTTACCTTCAAACGGAACCATGTTAAGGATCGCCGTAGCACCAAACCCACCCGCAAAAGCCATCTCCGCCAAGGCGACAGCAAGCCCGCCCTCAGAACAATCATGCGCGGATAACACAAGCCGCTTTTGGATCGCGGCGGATAACGCCGTATACGCCGCCATAGCATCTTTCGGATGCAGCTTCGGGACATCATTGCCAATCGCACCAAATGTTTTCAGATAAACCGAACCGCCCCACTCCGCATACGTTTTTCCGACGATATAGATATAACTTCCAGGCCGTTTAAAATCCATGGTAACAGCCTTTTCCACATCCTTGACATGCGCCATGGCCGAAAGAAGCAGCGTCCCCGGGATCGCGATCGAACGACCCTTGTCCGTATATTCATTATAAAAACTATCCTTGCCGGAAATGAACGGCGTGCCATAAGCCACAGCAAAATCATGGCAGCCCTTGGCCGCGCGCACAAGACCACCCAGGCGATCAGGCTTGTCAGGATTCCCCCAACAAAAATTATCCAAGATGGCAATGGTCGAAAGATCAGCGCCAACCGCCACAACCTGACGCACGGCCTCATCGATCACACTCGCTGCCATCCAATAAGGATCAATAAGCCCGAAGCGCGGATTAATACCATTGGATACGGCAATGCCTTTCTTACTGGAAAGGATCGGCCGGATCACGCTCGCATCAGACGGACCATCACAGGCAGGCCCCACCAAAGGCTTGATAACACTGCCGCCCTGAACCTCATGGTCATAGCGACGAATGACCGCTTCTTTTGAACAAACATTATAATCAGAAAGGACTTCCCGTAACTTAGGTGCAAAATCTGACGGACACTTGAATTGCGGCTCTTTATACCGCGGCGGCGTCCACGTTGCCTTTTTCGCGATCCTGGGCACACCCCCGTGCATGAACGCCATCTCAAGGTCGCACACTTTAACGCCATGGTAAAAAAGTTCAAGGCGGCCCGTGCCGGGATACGTGCCGATAACAGCAAGGTCTACATTTTCGGACGCACAAAGTTCTTTCAAACGTTCAATCTTCGACGAAGGAACAGCAAAGACCATGCGTTCCTGTGACTCACTGATCCAGATCTCGGTATAATTGAGCCCCTGATATTTAAGCGGCACCAAATCCAGATCAATCCGCGCCCCAAGTTTCTCGCCCATCTCACCGACAGCACTCGAAAGTCCGCCCGCGCCGCAATCCGTCACCGCACTATAAAGGCCTTCATCCCGCGCCTGAATAAGAATATCCAAAACTTTTTTCTCTTCGATCGGATTGCCGATCTGAACAGCGCCGGAGGAAACAACCTCAGACTCATGCGTCAGCTCACCGGAAGAAAATGTTGCGCCATGAATGCCATCGCGCCCTGTGCGGCCGCCCATCACAACAACAAGGTCTCCCTTTTTCGCTGCCTTTTTGTCTTGCCCCTTGGGAATAATCCCGATCGTGCCACAAAAAACCAAAGGATTGCCGACAAAATGCTCATGAAAACAGATCGCGCCATTAACCGTCGGGATCCCCATCTTATTGCCATAATCACGCACGCCACTAACAACACCTTTCATCACACGCTTGGGATGCAGGGCTCCTGCCGGTAACTTATCAACGGGAAAATCCGGCGGCGCAAAACAAAACACATCCGTATTACAGACCGGCTTTGCTCCCAAACCTGTTCCCAAAATATCGCGGATCACACCGCCCACGCCCGTATTGGCCCCGCCGAACGGCTCAAGGGCGGAGGGATGATTATGCGTTTCTGCCTTGAAACAAATATTGTACTTGTCGTCAAATTTCACAATGCCCGCATTGTCGTGAAATACAGAAACGCACCATGGCTTATTTAAAGTCATCGTCGCCTTGACGATCGTGTTCTTCAAAAGATTATTGATGTGCTCGGTCTTCACACGGCCTTTTTCTTTAACCGTATATGTGATATTGCCCCGAAAAGTCTTGTGATTGCAATGCTCACTCCAAGTCTGCGCCATGGCCTCAAGTTCAATGTCAGTCGGAACACGGCCTTCTTTATCAAAATAAGCCTGGATGGCTTTCATCTCATTAACATTCAAATACAACTGACCTTTTTTGGAAATTTCAGCCAGCTTCTTATCAGAAAGACCTTTAAGCGGCACAGACCCCACATCTGGCTTGTCTTTAACGCGACGATCCAGCACGACCGGCGTGAATGCCGCGGCAGGATCCTTGAGCGCATGCTGGATCAGCTTGTTCATCAGTGCTTTATCTTTTATGAGCTCAACCTGCTTCTCGCTCACGCGCCCCTCGATCACAAATTGCCGGGACGTACGCACCGCCTTGACCCCCGCGATACCCATATCACGGATCCCCTTAAGAGTGGATGCCTCGACGGGATCCATCACACCCGGGTTATACGTGATTTCGATCAGATGCGCATCCTTCTTGCCAGTGAACGCACGCGAAAAAGGCTTATCCGCAATCCGATAATCCTGCACCACACCATCGACCAACAGTTCGCGCGCCACACGCTCGGCATCATCCCGAGAAAGATCTCCCTCGAGGATAAATACCTGCACCACGCGCACATCCGTGATCGAAGATACACCAAGGTCTGCGATATCACGTAAGACGCCATGTCCCGCAGAGTCAAAAACACCATCTTTGTCTTTTATTTCAATGCGCCAGATCATATGAGGTAGGAACCTTAAAAGGAAAGATCGACAGAAAAATAAAAAGAGACTGTCGAAAGATTATTTCGCCAGCCCCTCTTGATCCGCATCTCCCTGATTAATCTAAAATTTATCCCGCAGCCACACAAGGGCGGGATTCCGCTGCACAACCTTGTGCCGCTTCATTTACCTGTGACTCTCTTCAAAACTTCCTGATAACCTTCCTTGATATTGCCAAGGTCGTTACGAAAACGATCCTTGTCAAGGCGCACACCCGTACCCACTTCCCAAAGACGGCACGTATCCGGTGATATCTCATCCGCAAGGATGATTTCACCTTTATAACGCCCGAACTCAAGCTTGAAATCAATGAGCTCGATCTTCAGCACCGCAAAGAACTTCTGCATCAATTCGTTGATCTTGAACGTATACGCGGAGATCTTCTCGATCTCTTGCTCGGTCGCAATACCCAGCGCCTTGATATGGTAAGCATTCATCAACGGGTCATTGTACTTATCCTCTTTATAACAAAACTCGAGGATCGGGCACAAAAGGGTCTTGCCTTCTTCAACACCATAATTGCGGCACAATGAACCGGCCGCACGATTGCGGATAATGACCTCAATCTTGACGATCTCAACCTTTTTAATAAGCATTTCCCGCTCAGAAAGCATCTTGACCAAATGCGTCGGAATACCGTTTTGCCCCAGGTATTCAAAGATCTTGCATGTGATACCATTGTTCATGATGCCTTTTTCGTCGATCGTGCCCTTCTTCTTGCCATTGCCTGCGGTCGCATCATCCTTAAAATACTGGATCAAAAGATCCGGGTTATCCGTCGTATACAGGATCTTGGCTTTTCCTTCATAGATCTTGTCACGCTTTTCCATTATTTCAGCCCCACTTTCTTAAAGATAAGATCACGGTGCTTGATGTAATATTTGATATCAAAGCAGGCATTGATCTCGTCCTGCGACATATGCTTGCGCACGCGACGGTCACGAGACAGGACTTCCTTAAAGTCAGATGTTTCCTGCCAAACCTGCATGGCACAGCTCTGGATGATCTCATACGCTTCCGAGCGCGGCAGGCCTTTTTTCATAAGCTCCAATAAACAGCGCTGCGAATAAATAAGGCCGCGTGTCTTTTGCAATGACTCGATCATATTCTTCGGATAGACCAACAGCCCTTCCGCAAGCGGTATGAACTTGTTGAGCATATAATCCAATGCGATCGTGCTGTCCGGAAGGATCACGCGCTCCGCCGACGAATGGCTGATATCGCGCTCATGCCAAAGTTCGATATTTTCCATACCGACCTGAGCATTGGCCCTGAGGATACGCGCCAACCCGCAAATACGCTCGCACGTCACAGGATTACGCTTGTGCGGCATGGCCGATGAACCGATCTGACCTTTAAAGAAAGGCTCTTCCACTTCCAGAACTTCGGTCTTCTGAAGCAAGCGGATCTCCGTTGCAAACTTGCTCAAAGACGCACCGACCACAGCAAGGACATTGAGAAAATGCGCATGATGATCGCGCTGAATGACCTGGGTCGCGATATTCGCGGGTTTGAGTTTCAATTTTTCGCAAACATATTGCTCAACGAACGGATCAATATTGGCATAGGTGCCGACCGCGCCTGAAAGTTTCCCAACGCGCATATCTTCCGCAGCTGCTTCCAAACGGATCAAGTTGCGGGTCATCTCGTCATACCAGATGGCGAGCTTAAGACCAAAGGTCATGGGCTCAGCATGCACACCATGCGTACGCGCGATACAAACCGTATCCTTGTATTTCTTGGCCTTAACCTTCAGAACGCCAATCAACTTCTTGGTATCACCAATAATGATCTCGCTAGCTTCGACACACTGAACCGACAATGCCGTATCCAGAAGATCAGAAGAGGTCATGCCCATATGCAAATATTGCGCTTCAGGTCCAAGATTCTGCCCTACGTTCTGAATGAACGCCACAACATCATGCTTGGTACGCTCTTCGATGCGCTTGACCTCATCAAGGTCAAATTTCGCGTTCTTTTTAATTTTTTCCAACGCAGGTTTGGGGATCTTACCCAAACTGCACATGGCTTCACAGGCCAGAACTTCAATCTGAAGCATGATCTCAAGCTTGCGCTGCTCAGACCAAATACGACCCATTTTAGAAAGCGTATACCTGTCGATCATGATGTTTCTCCTTTTGCAGGGTTGCGTCCTGAAACCCGGATTAAAACTCTATAAAAAAATTAGAGAGGTTCTAATATAACAAAGAACCTCTCTAAAATCAAACAAATTTTACTTAAAGGAGCGTAAGTTGTTGCTAATAAACGACTTACTTGCCAGAGGGCGTCTCCTGAACCTGTTTCAAGCTCTCCGGAATATGTGTATCCAAATATTTCATACTGATATCAACAGAATCCTTCATCAAAAGAGGTAAAGTCTGCACCAACTTCTTACCTTCTGCTGAACTATAAAAACGAATATAGGCGCGCAGATCATTTTCTGAAAAATGCTTATCATAAATGGGTAAAAGCAGATCCACGATCTCATCCACTTTCACCGATTGACGAAACGCCTGAGCCTGATCTGGCTTGAGTGTCGATGTCATCTGATCAAAATTAGCCTGCATATTTTCTTTAACACCATAGATCTGAACGAATTTCTTAATAAGATCGCTCTTATTCATACCTTCCAGATCATCACTCACGACCGGTGCAGCAACAACGGGCACAGATTCAACAGTACGAATTTGAGTTTCCACAGCTCCAACAATGGGCATTTCTTGAGAGACAGGAACCGGAGCTTCCACAACAGGCGTTGGCGAAGCTTCTGGAGCCGCATCAACCACAACAACAGGAGCTGCCACATCCGCTGCAGCAGAAACCTCCTGGATCTCATCGGTATAATAGGTTAACGTAACACCCCCAATATCGACCTTGATCCCATCCGCTGTCT
>CAJBYM010000057.1 GCA_903959815.1 Candidatus Omnitrophota bacterium | reverse complement strand
TTCTGTAGCTGCGATGGCGTCTAACAGACGCCCGAGCTACAGGGGCTTTTAAAATTCTTGATACAAAGTCTTCTGTAGCTGCGATGGCGTCTAACAGACGCCCGAGCTACAGGGGCTTTTAAAATTCTTGATACAAAGTCTTCTGTAGCTGCCGAGCTACAGGGGCTTTATTTCCACCCTGCCACATCACGGTGACGCCATGAAACGCGACCACTCCAAACTTTTATGTGATATCAGCGAACTCTCTGCCCTTTTTACAGACACATCCAATCTTGATGGACTTCTTCAGAATATTGTCGAGATGGTCGCTCAGCATATGGAAGCTGATGTTTGTTCGATCTATCTTTATTATGAAGAACAGAATGAACTTGTTTTGCGTGCCACAAAAGGCCTCACACCATCTTCTGTCGGTAATGTGCATTTGAAGCCGGGCGAAGGTTTGACCGGTGTCGCGTTCCAGGAATTGAGGACTGTCTCCGATGGGGATACATCTAAAAATGTACAGTATAAGCATATTACAGGTATTGGAGAAGAGCGGTTTGCGTCTTTTATGGCGGTCCCGATCTTGCGCGGCCAAACCCGCATCGGGGTCATGACCCTGCAGAGTGAAAAGAAGAATTTCTTTCTGGCTGAAGATGCGAATGTGTTTCGTGCGATCACGTCTCAAATGGCCACGATCATTGAAATGACCAAGATGCTCATTTCTTTGCAGACGCAAGGGCCGATCTCGGCGACGGGGAAAAACTTGCCATTAAAACTGATCAAAGGGCGTGTCGGGGCCGAAGGCGTTGCTTATGGGCCCGTGGCTTTGGTCATAGCCCCATCCTGGGAAAGTTTTTCGCTTCAGAGTACGCAGGAGCCGATGACGCTCCAGGATTTGCGTAAGGCTGTCGTGACCACGGAAAAAGAGCTGGCCTTGATGCAGCATCAGATCGAGGAGAAACTTTTTGATGTTGCGTCTTTGATCTTTTCGGCCCAGATCCTCATGCTCAAGGATCATGTTTTTCTTGGGACGATGGAAGATCTTGTTCGTAGCGGCGTTCATCCGGTTGAGGCCGTGCGGCGCGTGGTTCATGATTATGCCGGACGTTTTGCGCGCATGTCGAATAGTTTTATCCGTGAAAAGCAATATGATGTCATGGACGTGGGCCGGCGGCTTTTGGATAATCTTGCAGGATCCCGTGATCGTTCAGCTCAATTATCAGGAAAGATCGTGGTTGCCCGGGAGCTTTTGCCATCCGAGGCTTTAAAATTAAAATCTCAAAATGTGGCCGGCATTGTGCTTCTTTCGGGTGGTGTTACATCACATGTGTCTGTTTTGGCGCGTTCATTCAATATTCCGCTTGTTATCGCGGATGCACCGGCTCTGTTGGAGGTTCCGGAGGGAACGCAGATCCTTATCGACGGGAATATAGGCAATATATTCGTTGATCCGGATTCTGTTGTGGTGGCGCAATTCCGGGATCAACAGGCTTTGAAGGCGGCCGCCGCAGCAGTTCATACAACAGTTAAACCAGAGACTTGTCTGAGCGATGGTGTGCGTGTGCATCTTTTGGCGAACATCAATCTTTTGGGTGACGCGGCCGTTGCAGAGGATTATCGGGCCGAGGGCGTTGGGCTTTACCGCACCGAATTTCCGTTTATTGTCCGCAGTGATTTCCCGGCTGAAGAAGAACAGTATGTGATCTATCGTCGTTTAGTCGAGATGATGAAAGGCCGCGAACTGACATTCAGGACGCTCGATATCGGCGGAGACAAGATGCTGTCTTATTACGATCACGCCAAGGAAGCCAATCCGTTCTTGGGCTTGAGATCGATCCGCTTTTCGTTGCGGCACAAAGAGATCTTTGTTCAGCAGCTCAGGGCGATCCTGCGCGCGGCCGCAGGGCCTTTGGGGCGTGGTGTGCGGATCATGTTCCCTATGATATCTTCGCTGGAGGAATTTCTTGAGGCCAAGGCCATGGTTGTGGCGTGTGAGCGGGAACTTGCTTTAGCGCATGTGCCTCATCAGGCCAAACTCATGGTGGGCATGATGGTTGAACTGCCGTCGGTAACGCCCATCATTGATGAGTTTGCAGGTCACGCGGATTTCTTTTCGATCGGCACCAATGATCTGATCCAGTATACGTTAGCTGTTGACAGGACCAATGATAAGGTTGCGGATCTTTATAATCCGCATCATCCGGCGGTCTTAAGGTTCCTTGAGAAGATCGCGGCATCGGCACGGGATCACGGGCGTGATATTTCTGTTTGCGGAGATATGGCGCACGATCCGCTTTATATTCCTTTTCTTGTGGGGATAGGTATTCGTAAGTTCAGTCTGGATGCGCGTTATATTCCCAAGATCCAGGCCCGGCTGAGCATTCTAGATACGACGAAAGCCGTGGCACATGCCAGGGAAATTCTGGCCATGACGCGCATGGACCAGATCGAACAAGCACTGAAGACCATGGAGCAGCATTGACCGGAAAGAATTCGTTTAAATTTTCGATGGGTTCTTTGTTTGGCCGCGCGGCGGTCTTGATCCTGCTTTTGACATTGGCATGGCTGCACTTCACGGCCAAGATCAGTTTTATCACCGCTGACCTTGGTCGTCATATCCGTAACGGTGAATTGTTTGTAAAGCTCCATCAGATCCTTGCCACCAATCTATATTCTTACACGCATCCTGACTTTCCGACGATCTGTCATCACTGGGGTGCGGGAGCCATGTTTTATTTTTTGATGCAATGGGGCGGTTTCATGGCGCTTTCTGTATTTTATGCCGCGATCCTGATGGCGACATTTGTTCTTAGCATGGCCATATCCCGTCGGACAGCAGGGTTCTGGCCAACGGTTCTGGCAGCGGTTGTAGCGTTGCCGCTGGTGGGTTACCGCGTTGAGATCCGCCCTGAAGGCTTCACAACGCTTTTTCTTGTCTTCGAATTTTTGCTCTTGAATGAATGGCGTCAGCGGCGTTTGTCGTCCCGATGGCTCTGGGTTATCCCGGCTGTGCAGGTGATATGGATCAACGTGCATATCCTTTTCTTTACCGGTTTTGTGCTGGGGACATTCTTTGTCATAGAAGTTTTTATTAATGAAGAAGATCGTAACCGCTGGAAAGAGTTGTCATTTGTAGGTGTGATGGCGTTGCTGCTGTCTTTGATTAATCCTTCCGGGCTTCAAGGTCTTTTAGAACCGCTCAATATCTTTCGTGTTTACGGGTATAAGCTGGCTGAGAATCAGAATGTATTTTTCATGATGAAGCGCTTCGAGAACCATACGATCTATATTTATTTCCTTGTTTTGTTTGCCGTATCGATCGTGTTGTTAGTCTTAAGGATTTTTAAAGAACGGCAATGGAAATCCGCGCTTTTGGATGTCTTGATCTTGGGGTTCTTTGGTTTGATGGGGGTTAAAGCCATCCGTGCATTTTCCATGTTCGGATTCTTTTTTATTCCGCTGGCTGCGACGCAGCTCGTTCATGTGATCCGTTTGTATGGCGGGTCATGGCAAAAATATGGACAAAGGGGTGTTGTGGTTATTGCGTCGGTCTTTGTTATATTGGCTGCGATCAGCCCCTATTTCTTTCTTTCTCCTTTGCGTCGGCCACAGCTTTTATTGCAGGGCGAGGAAGAAAAATACCGTAAGAGCCTTTTTTCAACAGCGTTCCATCCTGCGGTGTGGGGCGGGTTGATGCTTGATGCGGAGGGTTCGGCTGCTTTTTTCAAAAACCAGGGGTTGAAGGGGCCGATCTTTAATAATTATGATATTGGCGGGTACCTGATCTATTATCTTTTTCCACAAGAGAGGCCGTTCGTTGACAATCGTCCGGAGGCTTATCCCACAGAATTCTTTGGAAAAGTTTATGCACCTATGCAAGAAGATGAGAACGTATGGGGCCAGATGGATCGCAAGTATGGCTTTCAGGTTATTTATTTTTATCGGCATGATCAAACAACGTGGGGACAGCCGTTCTTGATCCGTAGGATCGATGATCCTGCCTGGGCACCGGTTTTTGTAGATAATTATACGATCATGTTGGTGAAGCGAGGGGGAGTGAATCAGAAGATCGTTGAGAAGTTTGAACTGCCGCGTTCGATCTTCGGGGTCAGTAAGAATTAAGCTTTGGGTAGCGCATTCCGCTTTATTAATACAAGAATTTTTAGCAGATCAAAGCCGCTGGTCAGAAAATCTTTCAGGCGGAGCTTGGACCCTTTCTTGTCGATCCATGTCCGTAAAGGATATTCGATACAGATGTTGCAGACTTTCGGTTCACCATCTTTTTCGCTGATGATGAATCTCGCCAGTATTTCCACATCAAAGATCCATTTGACGGTAAAAGGTGCGGCAAAGACTTTCTTCAGTCTGTTGGTGACGCGAAAAAGTTTTGCGCCGCATTGGGTGTCGTAAACGCGCAGTCCCAGGATCATGGACGCCGCTGTAGCGAAGGCGCGGCCAGCGTAGTGGCGTGCGGGATTGCGTTCGATGTTTCTTCCCAATAGAGCTACGCGCGCGGCCATGGCGATATCTTTTCTTTCCATGGATAAGGCCGTTTCAAGTTCCGGGATAGTATCCAAAGGGGAAGCAAGATCAGCGTCGAGGAACCCGATCACGTCAGGGTTCATGGCAAAACCCCGGAGGAAGCCCTGGCGTACAGCCTCTGCTTTTCCGCTATTTCTTTGAAGGTGATGGGTTGTTATGGATCCGGGGGCGGCTATGGCCATGTTGTTGAGGATCTCGGTGGTGTTGTCTGTGCTGCCGTCATTAACGAACAGGAAATGGATGTGCTGGTGTTTCTTTGAGAAATCCAGGAATGCCTGGGGTTCCAGGCGGGCGGCTTCGTTGTAACAGGGGACGATGATCAGTGTTGGCATGGTCTTTTACCTGGGGGCATTGGGATTATTTTTTTCATACAACGCTTTCATGAGAGGATAAAGTTTTTCCCAGGTCGTCCTGGCCTGCAGGCAGTTGTCGCCGTGATAACGCATCAGATAGTAGCGTGAGAGGAACATGTGATGATGGTAACGGTAGAGGAAATCCATCCACTGTTCGTTGGTCTTGGCATTTTGCGCTTCTTCCAGTGTCCAGCCGCTGAACCAGCCCCGGCTTGTTTTGGCATAGTCGATGAAATATTGTTTTAAGAAAATGGTTATAAAAATGATCGCGGCTCCCAGCACGGGCCATGCAGTCCATTCCCACTTTTCTGTTGTTTTATACAGGATAAAGCCTGTGGCGAGCATCGCGAATGGCCAGGCCCCGATGGTGCGCAGGGTGTGAGGATTATCGATCGATATGAGTGTGGCAGGGAGGATCCCGATGACGATGTTGATCCCCAGGAAGCCTAACCACAAGAGGGTTGTTGTGTTCGCGATAGATATTCTTTGCTTTATCCGTGAAGCTATCCAGAATAATCCTGCCAGGACGGCTATGCCGTCGATCCAACTCATGATGCCCTGTTGTCCGGTTGATAGCGTGAGATTGCCCGGTGTTCCTTTAAAGAAAAGGTAGTTGGGGTGTAAATGGGCGATGAAGTTCTTTGACATGATCAGTAAGATTTGCAGGACAGAGCCTGAGCTGTTGATGCTTTTGAGGTAATCAGGATTTGTGATGGCCAGTTCTTTGAAACGCGCCGAGAGCACGGGGTTTGTAATATAAAAGATGATGAGCGGTGCGCTGGTGATGAGGAAGGCGGCGCCCAGCGTGATGACATGGGGAATCTTCCATTTTAGATGGCTCATTCCATAGAGGGTCATAACGATGAGAAAAAGCGGGATCTGTAGTCTGGCCGTAGGGTAGCAATAAACGGCGCCCGACATGATAATGCCCGCGATAATGAAGTCGTGGAGCTTTCTGGCTTTCAGGCAGAAGAACAATCCCCATGAGAGGAAGGTGAGGAAAAAGAGGGATTCCCACGCGACCCTTGATATGGTCCATGTCCACGGGGAGATGCTCGCGGCCAGCAGGATCCAGAGTCCGCAACGGGCGTTCCAGAGATATTTCCCGATCATAAAAAGGCCTAAAAGACCAATTGTAACGACGAAGACCGTAAAGCTTCGCAGTGCTCCCTGGGAAAGGCCAAAGAGCTTCACCCAGAGCATTCCTGGATACATATAGGTGGGCGGTATCGGGGAAGCAAAACTATTCTCGCCGAATAAAGGGTAGCGTCCATTGCCTAGCGGTGCGCTGCCATCTTGAGCCAGGCATGCGAGCGTGACACCGGATGTCAGCTCATCGATCTGGAATCCATTGGGAACGCCATCGAGGTTGATGAAGCGCATGGTATTGACGATCAGGATCAGGATGATAAGGCCTGCCAGGAGGAGGTATTTCTTTAACATGAAAAATTCCTTCGCGCAGTAGCTGCGCTATTTATAGGGTGCTCAGAATTCTTTTTGGCGCGAACCAGCATTTGACCGTTGGAGACAGGGACGAGGATCTTTCGTCCTGCATTCTCCATTTTTATAAGATGCGGCGTAAGTCCTTTAAGGCTCCCGATCAGATGGGAGAGGCGCTCATTTAAGAAAGACAGCGGGACCCATTGAATGTCTGGTGCGATCTTGATCGTGTTAAACCCACATGCAGCAAGTAACCTTTTTAATGATGAAGGTTCATAAAGTAGAAGATGATGGGGAACGATATAACTCACCCAGTTCTTTCCAGAAATTCCTGCCAGAAAAGATTTTGTTGATGGGGTCGTGAAAAGAATATGTCCTTCGGTATTCATCCGCTGTTGTATGGAGGCAAAAAAAGCGAAGGGATCGGGGATGTGTTCAAGAACGTCAAAGAACACGGTAATATCGTAATGGTTCTTTTCAGGAATGTTTTCAATGTCGCCTTGAATACCTCGGAAGCCTTTTTCTCTTACGACGTTGATGGCATGTGTGTTCAGATCCAATCCTGTGTATTCCATGTCCGGAATGTCCCGCAGGACTTCCGGGTAGAAGCCTAAGGCACAACCGATCTCTAGGATCTTCTTTCCTTTCCAGAAAGAGGCGCTTCCTAAGAATTTATTTCGACGGGCGAATGTACGCTGCAGGCCACTTTCCAGGGACAGGTAATCGGTGTAGCCCTGATTCCCGTCTTCTAAGGAGAAATATGTTTGATCGGCATACCATGCTTTTATTTCTTCAGGTTGAGGAAAAGGCGACAGAACTGATACACCACAGGATTGGCAGGTCAGGTATGCATATTCTTTAACGCGATGGCGTAATTTATGATCTGTTGAAGAGCACAGGGGGCATGGCATGAAGTCTATTCCCAGTAGGGATTATCCAAGAAAGCGGACATGGCCTTTGACTGATATTTACCGGCATACCATTTGAACGGGATGCTTAAAGTTCGCAAAGCCATGGGCAAGGCGTGTTTAAAAAGGTTAACCGTTGAGCCTTCTTGATTTCTGAGGCAAACAGGGATCCTTCGGATCGTGACATTGTATTTTAATAACAAGTAGTAGATTTCTACATCAAAGCTGAAACGCTGGATCGTTAAGAGAGGGAACAGGGCTTCTGTTAATTCGGCGCTGAAGGCTTTAAAGCCGCACTGGGAATCGTAGATCCCCCCGATAATGAGCAGGGTTATCATCTTTGAAAATATTTTGCTCGCGATGCGCCGGTGCATCGGGCCCGGGATGTCGTATTTTGAGTTCGGGAGGCTTCTGTCGCCAGCGACGAAATGGAAGTCTTTTTCTTGGATGAGTGTGTAGGCATAATGCACGGCGGAAAGATCATACGGAAGGTCAATGTCTGTGAAGATGCGAACTTTGCCTTGCGCGGCGAGCATGCCGCGGGATATGGCTGCTCCTTTGCCGATGTTCTTGGGCAACAAGATCAATTTTGCTGTTGCGGGAAGGTGTTGGACATTGATCTGTTCTTCAGGGATGCTTCCATCGTCTACAATAATAATTTCGTAGGAAAGGCCGAGGTTTTTAAGTTTTTCATCGAGAACGATGATTTTTCGTTCGGCCAGGGCTTTGCTGTTGAAATGGGGAAGTATGAGGGATAAGTCAAGATTCATAATAATATTTCATTATAGAAACAATAATTCTTATGACAAGGGCTTTTTTCCTGTCTATCAGGTGAATGATAAGGGGCGATTTGTTATGCAGCAACAGTTCTATTCTGTGGACATACTTTCGAGTTTCGTATAAAATTCATTCTTCAATGTTATACTTATTTCGTTATTTAGAAATTTACGTCCCTGTAGCTCAGTTTGGATAGAGCATCAGCCTTCTAAGCTGAGGGTCGCCCGTTCGACTCGGGCCAGGGACGCCATATTTTGATCGGAGAATAAATGCGTTGGGGGTTTAAGACTGCGGCCATGGCCGCTATCGTTGGTGTTGTACTTGTGACAGGCGCGTCTTATGCCTATCTCAGCTTCAATGCTCGTCGTATTTTTAACACTCAGATCAGTTCTTTGACACAGCGCCATGTTGAAGCACGCGTTGTGCGGGCGGGATTTCCTGCGAGTTTGCTTGTTGAAGGATTATCGATCGATGGACTTTTGACGTGTGATCGGGCGCGCGCGTCGGTTGACATTCTGTCTTTGTGGGGGCGTGATTTTCGTATTCATACGCTTGAGCTTGTTCATCCTGTTTTAACATGGGAGCGGATGCCATCAAAGCCGTCCCAGACGCTTTCATCTAAGCCAGCACAGGCAAAGGGGTCGTCGTATAAGAATGTTATCTTGGCGCAGCTTCTTGTTCATGATGGTGTTTTGAAAGTCGTGACGAAGAATGATGCGGGTAGCGTGCGGGAGTACACGGTTGATCAAGTTCAGGTGCGCGCACGTAATGTGGCCTTGACCGATACACCGGCACGAACCGATTTCTTTGTAACGGCGTCCTTGGTCAAGTTGAATGTGCCGTTTGTAGGGCATTTTTTGAAGACGAACGGCTGGTTGAATTGGGCTGCAAAAGATATGGATGCCATGGCTCAGGTCATGGATGATAATGGAAAGATCGGGTTGGACGCTAAAATTTTTTCCCGACAGAATGACATGACGGTGTCCGGGGATGTTGTTTTTGCGAGTGGTCAAGAGCCTCAAGCGACGGGAAAGAAGACGGGGCTTGTTGAGAATGCTCTTTTGAATGTGATGCTTTCGACCAACACCGACATTGCCATGAGCTTTTCATTTAAAACTAAAATGGATGATGTTGATATTGCGAAGGTCAGTTTGTCAGGTCACATGACAACGGGCTTGAATTCTTCCGCGACATCGGGTAATATTGTGGCCGGTCTGAAGGCGGCAGGAGAAGAGTTATTGAAGACGTCGGAAGACATGGAAGATCAGAAGTAAGAATTCATGGTGGCTGTAGATCAGTGGCGTAGCGACCGCAGGGAGCGAAGTCCTGTTGAGCCGACACGGGTTTTGCGGCGAAGCCAGCAAAACGAAAGTGTCCTGGCGAAACAGGATAGATC
>CAJBYM010000056.1 GCA_903959815.1 Candidatus Omnitrophota bacterium | reverse complement strand
GCTATCAAGGGAGGTGTGTTTTATCCGCAGCATGATGAGCTTGTTGTGATCAGGCCTGGTGCCTGGACCCGGCTTAATAAGGAAGATCTTCAAAAAAGGGGGAAAGATCTGCCTGCGCTGCAGGAGGGTGAGTTGATGATGAGTCTGACATTGAGGGGGCGTTTGAAATTATTTGATGCGCTTAAGAATATGGCAGAGGCATCGGGTCGGAGCCTTATTTTGGGGCCGGGCGTAGAGGATGGTGATGTGCTTTTGGATGTGAAGGACATTCCGGTGTCCGATGCACTGAGGCGTGTGTTATATCCGATGGGCTATGGTTTTAAAGTGAGTGCATCTGATCTGTTGATCCTCGCACGTGATACCCGGATGTTCCGTTTGAATTTGCCGCCGGTCACACAGGGGTTTAATACGATGACGACCAATGAAAGCTCAAGCGCTGCATCGAACAATCAGAGCACAGGTGACGGACGTATGCGCGTAGGCGCAAAGGTGCGGATTGAAAATGTATCCGGCGGCATGTCGTATTGGCAGGATATGGAGGCGAACGTGAAAAATCTGATGTCACCCAAGGGGGTGCTTTCTTTGAATAAGGCCGCCGGGGTTGTGGTTGTGACCGATACGCCGCGCGAGCTTGACAGGATCGAAGCTTTCTTAAAAGAGATGAACGAGCGCTCGTCACAGCAGATCATGGTTGATGTGAAGGTGGTCGAAGTCGAACTTTCGAAGGAGCATAAGCTCGGGATCGATTGGGGCGTTCTTCTTTCCGGCGGAGACCTGAAGGGCTTGAATGTTACGACCAATTTTGCTTCAGAGAATATATCGTCGGGCAATATGATGACATTTTCCGCGCGTGCTCATCAAGAAGGGTCCGGGGATAGCGAGTCGGGGGTTAAGGCTGTGCTTAAAGCGCTTGAGTCTTTCGGTCGCATTGAGGTTGTATCACAGCCCCGGCTTATGATGCTTAACAATTCAGTGGCCAGTATCCAGGTGGGTGAGACGCGCTCTTATGTGGAAAGCACGAATATCGAGACCACCCAGGGGGGAGCTACGATCACATCAGCGTCTTTGAGTGAGGTGCACGGAGGTGTTACCTTGCAGATCATGGGCAGTCTTGTGGAGGAGGATGTGTTCTTGAATGTGACGCCGGTGGTGAGCACCATTGATGATATCCGTACGATCAGTCTCAGCGGCGGCAGCAAGTTGGAGGCCCCTGATACATCGATGAAGACCATGAGCACGTTTGTGCGTGTACAGGCCGGACGGACGGTGGCGATCGGAGGATTGATCACGCACGGCCGGTCAAAACATCAGTATGGCATTCCTTTCTTGTCGCGGCTTCCTGTTCTTGGAAGAATGTTCTCCTATGAATTGCGCAGGGATCATCGAACGGAACTGGTTATTTTTATGACACCGCGGCGAGGTTGATATGGGCTGTTATCTTTTTCAGAATGATCGGGTTTATTTTTTCGTTGACGGCCAGATAGACGCTATGGCGCGGGACGAGTTCTTGTTGTCATCGATGGTGGAAGATAAGAATGCTCATGTTCTTATCGCCCAAGCAGATGGGCCTGTGTTCATGGACGATGTGCGCCGGATCCGGCAGACTTTTCCCCGGCGTGCGATCAAAACGTGTGTGCCGTATGCCGCGGCTTTGCGGGCATTTTTGCAGATGAGGGGGATTTCGTCGACGGGTGAAAGCTGTCTTGTGGCGGATGATCTGGGGGATAAGTTTCTGCTGACCGCGTCAAACGGGCGTCAGGTGGCTGTAACGCGGGCGATCCTTTCCCGGGATCCGCTTAAGATTGTGGACGAGATCCGCCGTACGCAAAAAAGCGTCATGGAAAAGGATGGTCCTTTCTTGCGTGAGCCCGTCTTACGGATCCTTTCCAATAATAGCTGTGTGATCGATGCGCTTGATCCGGAGCGCAAGAAAGATGCGAGGTTCTTTGAAACATCGTTTCCTGCATTTGAAGTTCTGGGCAAGATCAAGTTTCCGGTCCAGTTGATGCCGCCGGAAGAAGTTGTCATGCAGAAACAGGCCGATCTTCGTCGAGGTTTGATCGCAGCCTCGTTCATGGCAGCGCTGATCTCAGCAATAGGAATGGGCTGTTTCTCCTGGGCCAAAGCCCATGAGGATGTGATGGAGCAGAAGATCGCGGGGCTTGTGCGGGACAAGATAGAACTTCAGCAGGAAGAAAAGGAGCTTGCTACGCTTACGTATCAGGAAAAGTTAAATAGATCGCCCAAGATGGTCTTTGTTGAGGTGTTCGATCAATTCTTGAGGCAGATCCCGTTGGGCGCTCATATTGAGCAAGTGTCATTTGAACGAGGTACAGATATGCGTTGGCGCTTTACAGGACTTGCTTTATTTCCCCGGCAAGAGATCCTGGAATTTTCAGGTAAAGATATTTTCAAAGAAGCCAGGGTCGAGCATATTTTTATTCAGACCAGGCCGGGGATCAGGGTGAGCCTGTTGTTGCCGGATGATATGCAAAAGGGACTATCACTATGAGATCTTTGATCATCGCGCTGGGCCTTATGGTGGGGGCGGGAGGTCTTTTTATGGCGCATTTATCTGTACAGAAGATGCATCAACAAGAACACGAGGCCTCGCGTTTGAAAGCAGCGGTCCTTGATCTTGCGAAGAAGATCGTCGGACTAAAAGAATTGCCGCAAGAGTTGCCGGGGTCTCTGGACGTGGCGTGTGTCGCCTTGATCAATGATGTGCATGTTCTTGCGCGCAGGCATCGTGTGACATTGAGTGTAAGTGTTTCGGGGGCGAAGGATGTGAACATCGAGAAGAATGCGCATCCTTCCATGATCTCGGGGTTAAGGGAGGTGCGTTTTCATGTGGCGTTCTCAGGTCTGCCGCGGCGAGGCACGCTGTTGTCTTTGCTGGATGCCTTGGCCGCCTTGGAAGGCAGAGCATCCGTACTTTTGCAGAATGTCACTTATGAAAAAGATATTTTAGCGCTCGATCTTATCGTGATCGGGCCATAACGAAAGGAATAACGATGCTAAAGATAAGCGGGGTGCTGGCACTTTTCTTGATTATGACGGCGATGGCCGCGGCTGAGGAGCCCGCGTCTTTAAGAGCAACGGCTATGTCCGCGATGCGTGCGCAGATGGAAATAGAAAGAGCAAAGGAGAATGAGCTGCAGCTTTTGCAGTTTGAAGTCGAACGTCTTAAGCTTGAAGTGGAAAAAAAGAAAGCGGTGGTCGAGTTGGGAAAGATGTCCGGTGCGACGGGTGATGGAGTTTCCGGTGTTATTTCTAATGCGCAGCCATCTGTCACTCTGCGGTATGTCTTTATGGGCTCCGGGCGCAAAGAAGCTGTGTTCGATGTGGATGGTGTCGCGCTGCACGTTCACGAAGGTTCTGAGATCGGCGATAGGGTTGTAAAGAGCATTGTGTCAGACGGTGTTGTTTTAAAAGACAAGGACGGGCAAGCAATGGTCTTCAGTCCGGGAGAGGATTGAGGAGGATATTTGTCAATATGCCTTCTTTATGGTATTATTATGCATTGAATATGCATAAAAGAAGGAGGATGTATGCGAACAACGCTGGATATTCCGGAAGATCTTTTGTTGGATGCGATGAAAGTATCTCAGTCGAGGACTAAAACTATGGCGGTCGTGCTTGGTTTAAAAGAGCTTTTGCATCGGCATCAGCTGGAGAAATTGCGTGGTTTAAGGGGTAGTATTGATGTCGCGGTGAATGTGCGTTCATCCCGTAAGAGGTAACTTCATGACCAATCGACCTGTCCTTGTTGACACATCCGTTTGGGTTGATTATCTGCGTAACGGACGTTCCAAAGAAGCCGAAATACTCGATCAAATGCTCTGTGCAGGGTTGGTTGTGACCTGTGAGCCCGTCAAAGCCGAGATCATATCAGGCGCTCCGACCAAGAGTGAGTTTGAAAGATTAAGAGTTTTGCTGGGTTCTCTCTTAAGTTTAAATGTCTCTCTCGATGTTTGGGAAAGCATTGCCGAGCATCGTTTTGTATTGGCAAGAAAAGGCATTCAGGCATCATTGATCGATCTATGGATCGTTGCTGCTGCGCGTGAGCATGCTCTTGCGATCTGGACGTTAGATCAAGATTTTCATCGTATGAATAAAGTGATCCCTTTTGAAATATTTCATCCGGATGTTTCTTAAGAGACCTGCAGCATAGGTTTCTTGTCAAGGTCCCCACAAAATATATTGTTATTAAGATCCTTTTAAATAGACAGTAAAGATCTCTATTATCAAAGACTTGCAGCATTTCAGGAAAGCGTTTCCTCCCAGCCCTTCCTTTGTATCAAATCTTCGTATATTGATAGTGTATTCTTATCCTAGCGACGTGGTGGTCGTGCTCAGTAAAAAGAGGGCGGGGTATGCGTCAGTTATGTTTTAAAAGATTTTTGTGCTGGATAACGCTTGTGGCCTTTTTGGTCTCAGGTGTGACGCCCGCCTATGCCCAGGGGATTGTCAGTGCGTTCGATCTTCCCAAGCCCGGGGTTATGGTCAATGTGAGTGCGGGGTATGTTGCACCGATGCTCAGAGGCCTTAACGTTGATGCGAAACAGCCGTTCAAGTTCGATTTCATTTTGGATACCGGAAATTCTGATCTGACGGCCGACACCGTTAAAGATGAGGCGAATAAACTTATCCGGTATTTTCTTGTTGCCTTGACCATGCCTGAAAAAGATTTGTGGGTGAATCTTTCGCCGTATGAAAAGGATCGGATCATCAACGATGAATTGAGCATCACTGAGATGGGCCGCGATATGCTGGCCCAGGATTATATGCTTAAACAGATCACAGCATCTATGATCTATCCCGAGAATGAGACGGGTAAGGCCTTCTGGAATAAGGTCTATGAGAAGGCGTATGCGCTTTATGGTACGACGGATATCCCGACTGACACGTTCAATAAAGTATGGATCGTTCCGGATAAGGCCGTGGTTTATGAGAACGGGACTAAAGTCTTTGTCGTCGAATCGAGCATGAAAGTGATGCTGGATACAGATTATTTAGCCGTTAGCGCGCAGGCGAGTCTGGAGCCTCAGAAGAAGGATCAAGAAAAGGGGGATATTTCCCGGGATATCCTGCGCGAGGTCGTTGTCCCTATTCTTGAGAAAGAGGTCAATGAGGGTCAGAATTTCAGTCAGCTAAGGCAGATCTATCATTCCCTGATCTTGGCCAAATGGTACAAGGACACGCTCAAGGAGAGCATTCTTAACAAGAAATATTCTGATCAGAAAAAGGTGAGGGGAGTTGATCTTCAAGATAAGAATACGCAACAGGAGATCTATGCGCAATACCTTCAGGCTTTTCAGAAGGGTGTTTTTAATTATGTGAAAGAAGAGTACGACAAGAATTCTGCCGAGTTGATCCCTCGCAAGTATTTTTCCGGAGGCATCGACTATTCCGAGAAGATCACGTTAAAGAAGATCTTTGCACTTTCGCGCAAGCTCGTTCGTTTAACCGGAACGATCTTGAATGTATCGGCAAAGGTTGCGCCGCCTTCTGCGGAAGACGAGCCAGTGGAAAGTGCTCCTGTTAAAAGCATGACGAATTATCGGGATCTGTCATGGCTGCAGGCTTTTTTACACGACAGATTCAAGGGGGTTTCTTCCCCGGAGAGATTTTCCAAGAATGTTTTGGAGAGTGTCATAAAATCTTTTAAAGACAAGAAGGACTTTGTTGTGGTTGATGCGGGGTGCGGCACGGGATCAGTTTTGAATCAGATCGCAAAGGTATTCGGGGTTAAGAAATCCAATCTCTTCGGTATTGATAAAAGGAAAATGACACCCGAAGACTTGGAGAAAATAAAAAGAGATATGGCTGGGCCGCATCGTGTTGATCAGATGCGTGATGAATTGGATCAATATTTGGATCAGGACACTTTTACCTTCGTGCAAGACGACATCACAACTGTGCGTTTGCCCAAGCCGGCAGATCTGATCCTGTCATTTTTTGTACTGCAGTATGTGGAAGATCCGTTAGCCGCATTTGCCAACTTATTCAATCAATTGAATGAGGGCGGATTTCTTATGGCGCATCTTTTAGTGCCCTATCGGCCCGAGCTTTTCAATATGTATCAAGCGTTGGTCACACAGCTTCAGAAACAGGGCATCAAAATAAGTTTATTTCAAAAGAGCGAGTCTTTGATGGTTGGTGATAAGTCGAGTCATATGCAACATCTTGTTTTTGTGGCTGACCGGGGGAAGAAAGATATCAAGGTCAATGTTAAGCCGGTCGAAGAAAATAATGATGTGCCCATGCTCTTGGAGGACGGGAGAGAGTTTATGATGAAAGCCGTGCGCTATCCTCATATGTCTGCCGGGCAGACATATGTTACGGCGGTAGATGCCGCTGAACCAATGCCATTCGTGCACGATCAAGTCATGCTTAAGAATGTTGAAGATGCTATCGCACAAACATCATTTAATGATCTGGGTGGTATTGATTTTAATACCGACCGCATGGATCTTCAGCGAACGGGGCAGCGTTCTGATCTTGATTGGGCGATGAGCAACGCGGATTTGGCCGATGTGCAGATCAATGGATTGACACCTGTTATCATCCAGATCACCCCTGTTGAGGACCTGCCTGCTCTTTTAGGCGCTTCTCATTGACCTGAGAAATAAGTTGCCGACCCTCCTTTTTTTGCTATAATCGACCACAATTCCACATACGAACAACATTTATTTTATAGAGGGAGGCAGTACATGGTTAAGATCGGTATTAACGGGTTCGGTCGCATCGGGCGTCTGGTTTTCCAGGCCATTTGTGATCAGGGTCTTTTGGGCAAAGAGATCGATGTTGTCGCGGTCGTCGATATTTCGACGGACGCTGAGTATTTTGCCTATCAGTTGAAGTATGATTCTGTGCATGGTCGTTTCAATCATGCGGTTTCTGCGGTCAAGAGCGACGCGTCCAAAGAAGAATGCGACACGCTTGTGGTCGACGGTCACAAGGTCAAGTGCGTGATGGCCACGAAGAATCCGGCCGAACTTCCCTGGAAGGCGCTGGGCGTTGACTATGTCATCGAATCCACGGGTCTTTTCACGGATAGCGAGAAGGCCAAGGGCCATCTTGAAGCCGGTGCCAAGAAGGTTATCATTTCCGCGCCTGGTAAGGGCGATGTGAAGACCCTTGTCATGGGTGTTAACGAGAATGAATATGATGCCGCTAAGCATAACATTGTTTCTAATGCATCCTGCACCACGAACTGTTTAGCACCGCTCGTGCATGTCCTTCTTAAAGAAGGCATTGGTATCGAGAAGGGCTTGATGACAACGATCCATGCGTATACCGCGACCCAGAAGACCGTTGACGGTCCTTCGAAGAAAGATTGGCGCGGCGGTCGTGCGGCGGCCATCAACACGATCCCGTCTTCGACGGGTGCGGCCAAGGCGGTCGGTGAAGTTCTTCCGGCGACCAAGGGCAAGTTGACGGGTATGGCGTTCCGTGTGGCGACGGCGGATGTGTCGGTGGTCGACCTGACCTTTACGACAGTTCGCGACACCTCGATCGAAGAGATCGATGCGAAGCTCAAGGAAGCGTCCAAGACGTATTTGAAGAATATTCTCGGATTCACGGATGAAGAACTTGTTTCTACGGATTTCATCCATGATCCGCGCAGCTCGATCTATGATTCGCTGGCCACACTTCAGAATAATCTGAAGGGTGAGAAGCGGTTTTTCAAGATCGTTTCGTGGTATGACAACGAGTGGGGTTATTCGAACCGTGTTGTCGACCTCGTCAAGTTCATGGCGAAGAAATAAATGTGATGTCAGGGCGGGTTTGTAATCTGCCCTGTTAAAAAGGCGTCTTCAGAAATGGAGACGCCTTTTTTATGTTATAATCCGATTAATGACCCACATCACGCCACGCCATATACTCTTTTCTTTATTTTTTCTGATTGTTTTTTCTTTGCCGGCGTTGGCTGCACCCCCTCTAATTGCTCAGTTTGTGTTTCAATTTTATCAAGATGATGCCGGCTTGAATGCTGCGACTCAAGCGGTCGCAGAGGATACAAATTATAATCCTGCTGTGAATACAAGTTTTAGGTTGAGGATTCAGACGCGTTCCTATGGGGCTACAAGTTCTTTTGTCCGCCGCTTGGAGTTTTCAGAGGATTCAGGCGTGTGGACACAGATAACGACTAATTCTAATAATGTCAGGTTGCAAGCGTCATCAAACTTTTCAGATGGCGAAAGTACAACTTCACGAATAAGTTTTCCAGGCACGTGGTCGGCGGGTAATGGAAAAAGTACTTCATCTGATACCGCTAGTGCCACATTAGCAGCGTTAGACGGGTATATTGAGGATGAATATTGTTTGATGTTTCAGACCGCCGCTGCCGGGCACACATATCAATTCAGACTTACAAAAGCGGGAGCTCTTTATACTAGTTATACTGTAACACCAAGTAGTACGCCAACAGGTGTAGTCCTGCCAGATCTGAAAGCCCGTTTTGGCGGTGGACGCATCGGCGCGGGAAGATTTTAGGTAGGAAATCAGATCGATAAAAAGGCGTCTTCAGAAATGGAGGCGTCTTTTTTCTTGCATCCGCCCTGTTGAGGTGCTATATTCTAACCAGATATCAGGCCAGAGTTCTGGTTAGAAAGAGGATCTTATGCAGACAGTCGGAATTTTTGAAGCTAAAACTCATTTTTCCGAGATCATGGCCCGGGTCGCGAAAGGTTCGGAATTTGTGGTGACCCGACATGGACGTCCTTTGGCCAAGATCACCCGGGCCAGCGCCAGTGATCAAGCTCTCATCGATCGTTCGATCGACGGGATCCTGAATCTTTCTCGGGGGGATGTATCGCGCAAAGAGATCTTTGAATTGATCCGTGAGGGTCGGAAACATTGAAACGTTTTGTTCCTGACGCATCGATCGTACTTAGCTGGGGGTTGGAGAATATTGCCGACCCTTTAGCCCGTCGCATATTTGAGCTATGGCGTTATGGCGAGGCCGTGGTCCCGTCCATTTGGGCGTTAGAAGTTGCCAATGGGTTCTTGACGGCTGAAAGGCGAGAGCGTATAACATCTGACAGGGTTGCGTTCTTTTTATCTGCTTTAGGGTCATTGCGTATTCAATCAGTTGATCTTAAGCCCGGGGATGTGTTCAGCGATGTGATCGTTTGTGCCCGGGAGTATCAGCTGACGAGTTATGATATGGCGTATCTTCATTTGGCTAAAAGTGCGGGAGTGCCGTTAGCGACGCTGGATCAGGCGCTTGCCGCAGCCGCGCGTAAGGCCGGGGTAAAATTATTGGTATGACCTTATGGAAAAACTGATCGATATTTTTAATTCCGAACCGCGCACCTTCTCGATCGAGATCTATCCGCCCAAGACCGAGAAGGGCATGGCGTCTTTGCATGCGACGCTCGCCGAGCTTGCGCGCCTGAAGCCTGATTTCATTTCTGTCACATACGGAGCGGGCGGGTCGAGCCGCGATACGACCCTTGAGATCGTCCGTCTGGCCCAGGAAAAGTACAAGCTTCTGGCCATGCACCATTTTACCTGCGTGATCCATACCAAGGGTGAGATCAAAGCTATTTTGGATCAACTGAAGGCGCATGATATTTGCAATATCCTGGCTTTGCGCGGGGATGCGCCCAAGGATAGCCCGAACTGGACGCCGGGGCCTGATCATTTCAAATACAGTTCCGAGCTCGTACAATTTATCCGTGAGCATTACGGGGATTTCTTTTCGATCGGTGTCGCCGGTTTTCCTGAAGGGCATCCTTTAGCCGCTGATCGGGACTTTGACGCCCAGATCCTGAAAAAGAAGATCGATGCTGGCGGTGAGTTTGTGATGACCCAGCTTTTCTTTGATAATGAGCTTTATTTTGACTATGTCCGGCGTTTGCGCGCTTTGGGTGTGACCGCGCGGGTGATCCCGGGTATTCTTCCTATTACTAATTACGAGAATGCTGCTAATTTTTGTAAAGGTTGTGGCGCGTCCATTCCGAAAAAGGTTCACGATCTGTTTGCCCCGATCGCGGGTGACCCTGAAAAGACCTTTGCCGTTGGTACGCAATTTGCCATTGACCAATGCCACGAACTTCTGGCGGGCGGCGCTCCGGGACTGCATTTGTATACTCTTAACAAGATCGAACCCGTCCGCACGATCCTTCGTTCGCTTTAATCCCCTGGGGGAACTTCGTAGGTTCCCCGGTCGTTGTGATTAGGACAATCAATTTGTTGACAAATAATCAAGAGTAGATATGATGACCATTACTTGATCAAGCCCCCGCTTGAAGATTTAATCTATCTTAGAATTTATTAAATCCCCATGGAATTTTTTGATCAAGCGTATTGACGCAGGTACGCTAATAGCGTATACTCTAAGAGGTCTGACATGGAGATCATAGAGACAGCTGTTTTTGAAGAAGATGCCAGGAGGGTTTTTACTGAAAGGGAGTATTGGTCATTGATCGATCATATTGCCGTATATCCTGACGTAGGGGTGATCATTCCTGGTGGTCATGGGTTGAGAAAATTACGATGGGGTTCCTTGGGAAAAGGAAAGCGTGGCGGAGCAAGGGTCATTTATTATTGGTATGTTTCAGATGCGCAGGTTCTTTTATTGCGTGCCTATGCCAAGCATGAGACGGACGATCTTTCATGGGATCAAGTGAAATATCTTTATAAGTTGATCAAAGGATAGTATATGGAAGATAAAGAATTTTCCAAATTGGTTGAAAGTGTTAAACAGATGAATCTTATTCGTGCCGGGCGTGTAAAACCGGCCCGGGTTCATCATATCAAACCAATCGAGGTTAAAGCGATCCGCAGCAAGCTTCATTTGTCCCAGCGTGAATTTGCTGGGCTTATGGGAATTAGTGATGCCACCCTCAAGAATTGGGAGCAGGGGCGGGTTCAGCCCGATGGGTC
>CAJBYM010000055.1 GCA_903959815.1 Candidatus Omnitrophota bacterium | reverse complement strand
TGCCACCGTCGACTCCATAGGCGCTCCGGCCGAACCAAAACGACGGATGCCTGCCTTATCCCCCAAAGCCTGTTTAAAGGCCTTTCCGAGGACGATCCCGATATCCTCATTGGTATGATGGATGTCGATCGCCGTATCAGACTTGATCACATCAAGCTCAAGATCAAAAAGTCCATGGAAAGCAAAAAGCTCGACCATATGATCCAGAAAAGCAATGCCCGTCTTGACCTCGGTCCTGTCACCGCGCCCGTCAATATTCAACTTGATCTTGATGTGCGTTTCCTTGCTCTTGCGTTCAACTTCAGATATTCTCATAGATGCCCCCATTTAGAACGGGCAGATCCACTTCTCCGCCCCTGACGATAATCCTTATTTAAACCGGGCATTCACAGATGCCGCGTGTTTCACCAGACCTTCAATAACCGCGATCGACTCCAAAGGCCCACGAACTTTCTCAAGCGCTTTCTTTGAATATGAAATCACATGGCTTGTCTTCATAAAACTCGAAAGGCTCAACCCTGAAGAGAACTTTGCCGTGCCCAGCGTCGGCAAAACATGGCTCGGACCGGCCACATAATCTCCCACAGGAGTGGGGCTGTAAGGACCAAGAAAAATAGCCCCCGCATGTTTGATCATCCTGGCCACACTTGTCGGATTGTTGGTCAAGACCTGCAAATGTTCCGGCGCGATCTTATTGGCGATCTCACATGCCTCTTCCATATTCTTGGCATAAATAACATACCCGCCCTGCACGCGGCCCTTGACCTGACGGATCAACTGCTTGGATGTGGAGATCAGGATCGATAACCCTCCGGCATGTTCGATCTGCGATTCAAAGTCCGCGACCACAAAATCAGGATCGCTGTGACGATTGGCAATGATCACAAGTTCCGTCGGACCCGCAAGCATATCAATGTCCACATAGCCGAACAACTGGCGTTTGGCTTCTGTGACATACGCATTACCAGGCCCAACGATCTTATCGACCTTAGGAACTGTCTTTGTGCCGAACGCAAGGGCCGCGATCGCCTGAGCCCCGCCGATCTTATAAACTTCATTCACATTCAAAAGATTCGCAACGGCAAGAATATACGGATTCACATGCCCGTCTTTCCCTGGCGGCGTCACGATCACAATGCGTTTAACGCCCGCGATCTTCGCCGGGATGACCGTCATATAGACCGAAGAAACAAGCGGCGCTGTCCCCGCCGGGATATAAACGCCAACGGTATCTATCGGACGGAACTCTTCCTTGAGCACAACGCCTTCCTCGCTCTTAACACAGCAAGGCTTTTTGATCTGGCTTCGATAGAACGTCGTCACATTATGGATGACCATCTTCAAAGTCGATACAAATTCAGGCTTGATATTCTGGAATGCGCCGCTGATCTCGCTTTCAGCAACACGGAGATCCTTGGCCAAAAGCTTCACATGATCAAAACGACAGGTATACTTGAGGACCGCATCATCTCCGTGGACACGGATATCTTCGACGATCCCGGAAACTTTATCAACCACACTGCGACGACGATAATAAAGATTGCGGTCATAAAGCTGCTGCATGTTCTTGCTGTTGAGCTTTAAAAGTTTCATATCAAATGAGCCCCTTCACCAGCTGTTTTCCCTTATCCAATGCTTCGGCAAGATTTCCGGGCTCTTTACCACCCGCCTGCGCCATATTCGGCCGTCCACCACCGGATCCCGCAATGACAGGCGCGATCTTCGCAATGATATCACCGGCTTTAATGCCTTTTGCCACCAGGTCATCCGTCACGGTCACAAGCAAAGCCGCCTCATCCGCGCCATTGGCTGCGCCAAGGATATGCACCGATGAAGGACACTTTTGTTTAACAAGGTCTGATACCCGACGTAAGGTATCCATCTCGACGCTCTTAAACACATGGGCCACAAGCACGCTGTCCTTAAATTTCTCAGATTTGGCCAGCACATCATTAAGGCCCGCCTTGATAACATCAAAATTAAGATCACTGACCTCTTTTTGAAGTTCTTTAACACGCTTAAGATTCTGCTCAACACGACCCACCAATTCCTCAGCAGATGCCTTAAGCGCAACGCCAGCCTTTTCGATGATCTTCTCACGATGACGAACAAAAGCCATGGCCCCCGCCCCTGTGACCGCTTCAATACGACGGATGCCCTGAGCTACTGCGCCCTCAGAAATGATCTTAAAAAGCCCTATCTGCCCTGTCGCATCAAGATGCGTACCACCACAAAACTCACTGGAATGTTCCGCTACGGACACAACACGCACCTTCTCGCCATACTTTTCTGCGAAGAAGGCAAGAGCTCCTATCTTGTTAGCCTCGGCCTGCGTCATTTCTTTCTTGGACACAGGATCACACCGACGGATAAAAGAATTCACCATATCCTCAATAAGATCAAGCTCACTCCTGGAAACACCTTTAAGATGGGTGAAATCAAAACGCAAACGATCGGCATCGACCAAAGAACCCTGCTGTTTAACATGAGCACCCAGAACCGTACGAAGCGCCGCCTGGAGCAAATGAGTGGCCGTATGATTACGGGCCACGGCCATACGACGCTCACCATCAATGGACGCCTTAACCGGATCATTAACCTTAAAATTCCCCTTGAGCATCAAACCTTTATGAACATAAACATCCGCGATCTTTTGCGTATCTTTGACCTGCAGTGCATTCTCCTTACCGGAGATCACACCCGTATCCGCGCATTGACCGCCTTGTTCTGCATAAAACGGCGTCTTATCAAGCACAACAGCCACCGCATCACCCTCTTTGGCTTCTGTCACCGCCTGACCATTAACAAAAAGCTTTAAAATGACCGCCTCTGCTGTCGGCTGGTCATACCCCAAAAATTCAGTCTTAACCACATCCTTCACATCCAAATCTTTCGAGAGAAAAACATCCCCCTGCATTTTGCTCCCGGAGCGCGAACGCTCTTTCTGTTCATCCATCAGCTTATCAAAAACGATCAAAGCCTTATGAAGGATCTCCCCCAGAAAAAACTTCTCGGCGTTCGTACGAATAAAATCCATGGACAACCCACATGTATCACGGTAATAAAATATCATACGGCCAAGATCTTCAACAATGGCATCCGACATCTTTCCGGAGCCGTAAAGTTCATTGAGTTTCTCCTGCAGCTCCGGTGCCTTCTCGGCCATATTCTTGATCACAGATTCTTCAACACGCTTAACAGCCTCAACAATATCCCTCTGTTTTTCAACAAGTTCAGGATACGCCGAGCGCATCACATTGATAACAGGTGCCACAAATGTATGCACCATGGGTTTCTTTATACCTGCCTGCAGAAAGATATTGCTCATATCTACGACAAGCTTACGCATCACATAACCACGGCCTTCATTGGACGGCACAACACCATCACACAAACCAAAGGTCACGGCCCTCGTGTGATCCGCAATGATGCGGGCTTCTTTGATCGTCAGCGTCACATGTTCAATAGCGGCCGCGCGCGTGATGACACCGACGATCGGTAAAAAGAGATCCGACTCAAAATTATTATGTTTGCCCTGAATCACCGCTGTCAAACGCTCAAGCCCCATGCCGGTATCGATGTTCTTCGCCGGAAGAGGTTCTAAAAGACCGCCTTCTTTACGATTGTACTGGGTAAAAACCAGATTCCAAACCTCACAAAAACGCCCACAGCTGCAATCCGGGTTACAGTCCGGATTCGCACAATCATGAACACCCCAGTCAAAAAATATCTCGGAACACGGACCGCAGGGACCATTAGGACCATTCACGCGCGCGTTGGACGGCCAGAAATTGGACTTATCTCCCAGCTTGACAATACGGCTCGCCGGGACCTTGATCTCGTTACGCCAAATGTTATACGCCTCGTCATCATCCTTGTTCACGGACACCCACAACTTATCCTCAGCAATGCCCATGACCTTGGTCAAGAATTCCCAGGCCCAGGTAATAGCTTCTTTCTTGAAGTAATCACCAAACGAGAAATTCCCCAGCATCTCGAACATGGTGTGATGAAAATCTGTCACACCGACCTCGGTCAGATCATCCGTGCGCAAACATTTTTGGGATGTGGCCGCACGCGTAAAACCCGTAATATTGCCCATGAACTGGGGCTTGAACTGCTGCATGCCTGCTGTTGTAAAAAGAACGGTCGGATCATCCTTGGGCACCAGTGAATCACTGCCCATGATCTTATGGCCTTTTGACTTAAAAAACTCCAGGAACTTTGTGCGGATATCGTGACCGGTCATATGTCTTTTATCACCTTCATAATAACGTCCAACTGAAAACCGCGACGGGCCAGATAATCCATGACCCGTTTCTTGCGCTTCAGAGGATCAACATTGTTATACTGCCGTGCTCTTTTTTTTGCGAGCGCACGGACCACCTCAAGCTCGTCATAATTCTCTTTGATCTCATCCCAATGACCACGGATCTTATCTTTGGAAATGCCTTTTTGAACTAATTCCTGCGTAATACGCCGCAAGCCCATGGGCTTATTAAGTCTATACTGCAACCAGGCCTTGGCAAAAGCATCATCATCCATAAGACCCATGTGGGTCAACACATCAAGTACGTCGCTGACCACATCCCCGGCATATCCCTTATCCGCCATCTTCCGGCTGAGTTCGGCACAGCTGCGTGGCCTTAATTTTAAAAGGCGAAGGGCGTAACCCTTCGCCTTTTTAAGAACTTCTGTATCCTCTGACACCATTATTCTTTTCTGACCGGTGCCGGCGCTACTTTAGACTTCTCGAGGATCATCTTCTCAAGCTTCTGCGCAACCTTAGGATTCTCCTGCAAGAACTTGCGCGTATTATCCCGGCCCTGTCCAATGCGCTCGCCTTCAAACGCAAACCAGGCACCTGATTTATCGATCACGTTATACTTGGTGCCCATATCGACCAGGTCACTCGCAAGCGAAATGCCCTCGTCAAAATGGATCTCAAATTCAGCTTCTTTAAAAGGTGCGGCAACCTTATTTTTAACGATCTTTGCACGCACACGATTACCAATGACCTCATCACCCCTTTTAAGGGTTTCAATACGACGCAGATCAATGCGGACAGACGCATAAAACTTAAGAGCATTACCGCCCGTCGTCGTTTCAGGATTCCCGAACATCACGCCAATCTTCATACGGATCTGATTGATGAAGATAAGACATGTATTGGACTTACTGGTCACAGCCGTCAATTTGCGAAGCGCCTGGGACATCAAACGCGCATGCAAGCCCATATGGCTATCACCCATATCACCCTCGATCTCTGCCTTGGGTGTCAATGCCGCCACAGAATCAACAACGACCAGATCGACCGCGTTGGAACGCACCAGCGTTTCTGCGATCTCAAGGGCCTGCTCTCCGGTGTCCGGCTGGGACACCAACAGATCATCCAGCTTAACGCCGATCTTAGCCGCATACGTCGCATCAAAAGCATGTTCAGCGTCAATAAAAGCGGCCGTACCACCCTTTTTCTGGATCTGACGGATAATGCTTAAGGTCAGCGTTGTTTTCCCCGACGATTCAGGACCATAGATCTCAACCACGCGGCCACGGGGAATGCCCCCTACGCCCAGCGCAATATCAATGGCCAAAGACCCTGTGGGGATTGAATCCACTTCCACCTTGCTCTGTCCATCTAACTTCATGATAGAGCCCTTCCCGAACTGCTTCTCGATCTGCATGAGAGCGAGATCCAGCGCCTTCTTGCGATTATCGCTTTCCGCTGGTGTCATCTTGATCTTTACGTCTGACATACTCAAAACCTCCTGTAATACTATTAATTAATAGGAAGGGGTGGATGATTATACAAAAAGGGGTATGGCTTGTCAACGCGCGTTACAACAGATCAAAACAGGATGCTTACTTGATCTTGCGCTGGTTAAAGAAAGGATTGTAAGGGTTAATCTTCAACGCCCGTTCAATATCCTTTTTGGCAAGGCCCATTTCTCCCGCAGCATAATAAAAACGGGCCCGCCTCAACAGAAGCTCTTCATTCCGAGGATTCGCCTGCACCGCCCGATCCATAAAAACAAGGGCTGAAACCCGGTCTCCCTGGACGAGAAATAAATCGGACATCCCTAAAAGAACCTGTGCATTGCCCGGAAAAGATTCAAGGACAAACTCAAACTCTTGCCGGGCCCGAAGATAATCTTTAACACGGACATAATGTTCACCACGCCAAATATGCCCCATCAAATTCCCCGTGAAGTGCTTGATGATCTGGGCATAAACCTCATCCGCCCGGCCATGCTCAGCGTTCATATCATAAGCCTGGGCTTTATAACGGTAAGCTGAGATATCACCCGGAGTGAGGAAGATCACCCATTGATCAAGTCGATCAGTTTTGTTGGCTCCACAGAGGTTGCCAAACATGTCTACAGTCGTGGAACAGCCAATGGGAAGCGTGTCTCGGCGGCGGGTGGAGCCAAGAACCCGGTCTTGATCCTGCCTGATGCCGATGTGGACACCACCACCGCCATCATGATGGACAGCGCTTTCGGCTGTTCCGGTCAACGCTGCCTGCGGCTTCCACGGCCATCATGGTCGGCGGTGCAGACAAGACCTTTATCCCGGCC
>CAJBYM010000054.1 GCA_903959815.1 Candidatus Omnitrophota bacterium | reverse complement strand
TGATCAGCTTGATCTTCTGCGCATCAGCCTTGAACT
The DNA here is from genome assembly GCA_903959815.1 of Candidatus Omnitrophota bacterium. Classification (GTDB taxonomy): domain Bacteria; phylum Omnitrophota; class Gorgyraeia; order Zapsychrales; family Fredricksoniimonadaceae; genus Fredricksoniimonas. The sequence continues at coordinate 52,934 of CAJBYM010000054.1, read as the reverse complement.
CTTTAGCCTCTGTCTTTCCAGAAACCTTTTCCGGCTGCGCCACCCCTTTACCGTCGGATACAGACGTCTGAGATGAAACTAAAGCTATGCCCTTACCCCGTTCGATCCCGATGGAAAAAGAAAAGATGACGACCATTATAGCCACGATCGCAAAAATTACAAGATTTTCTAAAGAGAGGCTGATCTGAGCCGCCATATAACGCGGACGTGCCTGTTCTTCAGCCTTTCCCGTCACATGAGATAAAAAATCGATCTGGCTTTCTTTATAATTGATATTCATAAAGTGATTATAAGTTTATTTCCTGACTGAGCTCAATAAATTTTTAAAATTTTTCTGCCGTGCCAAATTAAGAAAAGCATCGACCACGGCCGGATCGAACTGTGTGCCGCTATAACGCGCGACCTCTTTCAATGCAGCATCGACGGAAAGCTTCTTGCGGTAAGGACGCCCCTGCACCATGCTCTCAAAGGCATCCACCACCGCCATGATGCGAGCACCCAGAGGAATCTGATCCTTCTTAAGGCCAGAAGGATAACCTGTGCCATCATACTTTTCATGCAAATAAAGGACCACCGGCAACACAGGACGTAAGAATTCGATCGGTTTGATCAACTCTGCACTCTTGCGAGGTAAATTACGGATCAGTTTGAACTCCTGGGGAGAAAGCTGGCTCTTCTTAGCCAGGATCTGATAGGGAACATCGATCGCACCCACATTATGCAAAACACTGGCATAATAAAGATTATTGGCATCATCAACATCCATCCGCATCTTTTCTGCGATCCGCTTAACGATCCTGAAATATACCGGGCTATGCGCGTTGCAGTGAGGGCTCTGTTTTTCAAGAAGCGTCCGCACAAGCTTCATGGTCTCCAAAAGGATCTTCTGCTGCTGTTCAAAAAACTGGAGGTTTTTGATCGCGGTCACGGATTGTTCGGCAAAGATCGTGAACATCTCACGATCATACTCATCGAACGGAGGCTCATCGTCCTTACGCTTGATGATAATGGCGCCAATACACTCGTCGGTGACCAGAGGCATACCCATCATGCGATCATCGAAAATAGACGCACCCTGGGTCACGCTCTTTTCCTTAAGCGTAACCCGCTTAAGATCCTGCGGCTTGGTCACAATGTAATTGATCTCATTGTTAAAGACCGCGATCATGACAAGTTTCTGATTGTCCTGTCCCAGAAGATAAATGTTGGCCGAAGATGCCTTGACGAACTGGCACAGCAATCGCGTCAAACGAAGAGAAAGCTCTTTCAAGTTCGGCGTCGAATTGACGAGGCGATAAACAATGTGAACCGCCGAAATGATCTGCTTATACTTTTTTGTAAGGTTCGAAGAGTCGTTTATATTCATCCAATGCCGCCCTATCGGTCATGGCCGCGATATAATTGCAAATAACCCCGTAAAGTTCTTTCTCGGAATAACGACGGGATCTATCATATACATCATACGGCAGCTGTTTAGGATTGTCCAGATACACATCAAAAAGCTCATTTAAGATACGGCGCGCTTTGGACGTCATGCGCTCCACGCGCCAATGGTGGTACACTTTTTCGAACAAGATAGCCTGAAGTATTTCCCGTTCACGCGCCATCTTATCCGAGAAATCCACAATACCTTTGCCTACTTTCTTCACCAGATCATCGAGAGAAACAAGTCCCTTCCCGTCGACACGGGATGATGTCGCCTCTAAAAGATCCCTCACCTGCATATCAATGAGCGCGCGCACAACCTGATACTTGAAGATCGGATCCGTGGCATTAAGCCCGGGCCGCTTGATCGACTCGACCGCACGGCACCACAAAACACTGTCCTTAAGATCATCCGGCGTGATACAGCCAGAGGTCAGCCCATCATCAATGTCATGATTCAAGTAAGCTAGTGAATCCGCCTTATCAACAACCTGGGCTTCCAGCGGACACACACGATCTTTAAGCTTCTTAGCAAATCCACGATCACCCCCCACACTGGTCTGCCCGATCCTGTCATAAAGGGTCTCGTGCTTAAGGATGCCGACCAGGACTTCAACGGTCAAATTAAGCCCGTCAAACTGAGGATACCGCTTTTCAAACTTGGTGACGATATCAAAACTGCGCTGATTATGATTAAAGCCATCCTTGATCTGCTTTTCCTTGAGACGCTGATTGAGCGCCTCCTCACCTGCATGGCCGAACGGGGAATGCCCCAAATCATGCGCCAACGCCACAGCTTCGATCAGATCTTCATTCAGGCAAAGGTTACGCCCAATGCTGCGCGCCAACTGAGCCACCTCCAGGGTGTGCGTCAGGCGCGTGCGGTAATAATCATTCTCAAAAACAATGAAAACCTGAGTTTTATATTCAAGTTTACGGAAAGCTTCACAATGGACAATGCGGTCACGATCACGCTGAAAACACGTACGACTGGTGTGCTCAGGCTCACTGAATTGACGCCCCCACGACTCTGACGCACGCATCGCGTAAGGAGCAAGCAGCTTATTTTCGTTTTTTTCGATCTCTGCGCGAGTTCTCATCCATTAACCGTTCGTAGGTTTTATCCAGCGAGACCGGTATGATCTTGGTCCCGAAAACAGCGGGCATGAAATTCACATCCCCTGACCAGCGCGGCACAATATGAATATGCAAATGTTCGGGAATACCTGCCCCGGCGAGATGCCCCATATTCATGCCCACATTAAATGCATGCGGTGAAAATGCCTTCTTCATCATGCCCTGGACCTGAATGAGCGCATCCATAAGATCAGAACGCTCAAAAGGGCTTAATTTCTCCAGGCAATCCACATGACGTTGCGGCAATACCAGCGCATGTCCGCCATTAAACGGATAAATATTCAAAACAGCAAAAGAATGCACTGTCCGCAAGAAAATAAAATGTTTCTTATCCTTGTTCTCCTTAAGGATACCGCAAAAGACGCAGCCTTTGCATTTTTTCTTGCCATGCTGTTCGACGTATTTCACCCGCCACGGAGCCCACATGATATCCATCATTTCAACTTCACGATCTTGGCTTTAAATTTTCCGCCTTGCACATCCAGCACGCCATAAGAAAGATAAGGGGCACGTATCGTATCCGTCGGACTACCAGGATTAAAAAAGAAGATCTCCCCTACTTTATCATGATACGGCATATGAGAATGCCCAAAAATAACAACCTGAACTCCCTGACCTTCAAAAACCTTCACAAGACGCGGAATGATCCCGTCAGGATTTCCTTCCCCATGGGCCAGTCCGATCTTTACGCCCTCGCAATCAAACACCAGCTGTTTCGGCAAAACCTCCCGCAGATCAGCTCCGTCTATGTTCCCATAAACCGCACGGGTTTCTTTAATGGCTTGCAAGGCATGATAAACATCCAGATCCGAAATGTCTCCGGCATGGATGATCAGATCGGCGGTCTTAAGATCTTCAAGCAACGCCTTGGGCAAAGTCTGGGAGTGGGTGTCTGAAAGCACAATGATCTTCATGGCACGATATACGGTTTATCATAAAGGTTCATGAGTGAATTGAGCTCAGGCTCATTCCAGATCCACATGCGCTCTTCCAGAGCCCGAAGTTTCGCCGCATCATCAAGCTCGGACAAAGAAACGATCACACAGCGACGAGGACGAACCCCCATCTTCCGCGCCTCTTCAGCCACGGCATTAATGTCACATTCTGCGACCGGATCTTTTCTCAGCACCAAGAGCCAAATACCTTCCTCAGACTGGGCCTCAAGCACATCAAAATAATTCCCGCCACGGCTTTTGATCTTTAGCGGCTTGATCTCTGTAAAAGTCGGTAACTTATAAAGGTGTCCCCTCAAACTCAAAAGCTCATTCTCAAAACAACGGACAAGCTCGGTCACGCGCGTGGAAAGATCTTTACGGGATGTAACCTGAAATTCATTGATCGCACGGGTGACTTCATCTTTAAATTCTTTATACGAACGCCCCGGCTCCATGTCCACCGCCTTAATGCGGCGCTGGAACACATATTTGACCCAATAACGCAAAAGTTTATCTTTGATATAAAAATAAGTCCCGTTCTTCTCAACAACATCCTGCTCAACAAGATAAGCCAGCTTCTGCGTGACCTGACCTTGTTTAGCCCCCAAAAGCTCCACGATGTCCTTGACTTTATGCGTACCATTAGCCAATGCAAAAAGTATATCCATGACCATGCGATTGGCACGGCCGGCGCATAAACGATCCACAATCAGTTCAAAATACCGGCTCAAGGCCCCCCAACGGCTAAAAATAAGATTCTCTACCGACTGAACAACAAGAGGGGCATAAACTTCCTGCTGTTTATAAATAGCGCTAAGATTGATCAATTCCTGTAAAAGGATATCAAGGTAAAGCGGCCGCCCCCCGGTAAAATCTGCAAGAAAATTACGCAATGACAGACCGATACGAACCTCCTGCATCCGGCATTCAATGAAATACTGACTGGCCTTGAGATCGAACGGCTGAACAGTTACAATTTCAAAATTTCCGAACAGCAGGGTCAAGCGCTCAGCAAGGATCTTCTTGGCCTGCTCCTCATAAGAACTTGTAATAATAAACAAACAGCTCTTTTGCGTCGTAATGCTGTCAGCGAGCGACTTGAAAGGCTCGTCCACGCCAAAATCATCAAGCTGATGGAATTCATCAAGAATGAAAACACACGCAAGGCCTGACTCCCTGTTAAGCACATCTGGTAAACGGAGCACAGCTTCATAAGCGTCGGTTAACTTGCCTCTTTCAAGAAGCGATGCGGCTTCAAGTGCCGCATCTGCCGTCAGCGGAATAGTTGGATGCACAATCTGGGACAAAAGTGACAATTTATCCTGCAGGGGCAATCCCTTGCTCTTGGCATATTGATAAAGAATAGTGCGCGTCACCTTCGAAATAAAATAATGGAGGTCGCGACTTTCGAGATTCAAATAGATGGGAATAACAGCATTGTCATCGAGATCATTGAGGAATTTAAGAAGGATCGAACTTTTACCAATATGCCGGCTGCCAATGAAAGCAAGATTCTGCCGATAACCTTCCTTCAAGTCGCTCACGCGCTTGCGAATGAGGGTCAAAATGTCTTTCCTGCCGGAAAAATAATCCATACAGCCCTTGCCCCCACAAAGGGGGTCGTGTGTTTATTCTCAAAAACCCATGTTGCTCTTCAAGGCAAATAGTGCAAAGGATTCGACGGCCTGTCACCCTTACGCACTTCAAAATGCAAATACGCCAAATTTCCTTCACGGGCGACCTGTGTGATCTTCTGGCCCTGCAAAACATTTTCTCCCAGAGGCACCATCAACCGCTCATTGTGCCCATAAACGGTTAAAAACCCGTCGCCATGGTCCAAAATGAGCACTTGCCCATACCCCGCCAGATGATCGGCAAAAACCACACGGCCATCACGAGAAGCTCTGACCACTTCACCCTCGACGGCCTTGATATCAATGCCGGCATTTACACTGGCACCTTTACGATCTTGAAAATAGGCAATGATCTTTCCTTTAACAGGCCAAAGATAATCCAGGTCTTTATCCGTCGAGGAAAGAACAACGACATCCTTCACGCTTACGGCGCCAGGTATAAAAATAAGCTGATTCTCTTCGATGGATGCGGCATTGGGAATGCCATTGGAACGGATGATGTCGTCGACGGAGACTTGATATGTCTTGGCGATGCGCCAAAGCGTTTCGCCTTTATGGACTTTATGCTGAACACCAGTTTTCTCGACGGGCTTTACTGCCAACGACGGAGAAGGCGTTAAAGGTGCCGACGATTTATGCACCGTCGCGCAGCCTGTCAGGGCACAGACAGCCCCCGCACAAACACCATAATATAAAATTTTTTTAATATATAAAATCATGCAAAACTTTGGAGCGAGAGACGGGGATCGAACCCGCGTAGTCAGCTTGGGAAGCTGAAATTCTACCACTGAATTACTCTCGCAAAATATTTAGTTTAAGATCAATAACGTTTTAAGTTCTCTCGTCGTGCGCGCCGGATCCTGTGCCAAAAGGATCTCGCGGCAAACTGCAACCCGCGTAACACCACATGCACGCACACGCGCCATATTCCCGCGCGTGATACCGCCAATGGCAAACAAAGGAATCTTGGCACGCGCCGCCTGAAGAGCAACCTTGCCCAGAACATCCAGATCCATCGGCGATCGGTCCGGTTTTGTTTGTGTCTGAAACACCGAACCAAAGCCCACGTAATCAGCCCCTTCATTTTCAGCAGCACGAAAATGCGCCAGTGTCTGGCACGACCTACCTACCAGCACAGAACGGCCACATATTTGACGTACGGCCGCCACAGAAAGATCATCCTGACCCACATGAACACCTGACACACCCGCGATGCAGGCAAGGTCAGCGCGATCATTGACAATGAAAGGAACCCGGTCTTTCAAATAACGTTGGGCGCGTGTAATAAATGCATGCGCCTTTTGAACTGTTCCCAATTTATCACGAAGTTGTACAATGTCAACTCCGTTGTTGACCCCACTTTCAAGCACAGACCAAAGTCTTTTATAGTCACATACTTGCGTGTCTAAGATCAGGTAAAGCTTACATGCGTTTAAGCGCGTTTTTCTCAATGTCATAGACGGTATAACGTAATTTTTTAAGGTCCGCTGCCGCACCTGCATCCTTAAGCTTGGCAAATTCTTCAAGAACCCTTAAAGACTCTTTAACACGCTGGGCATTAGCGTAGAAAATGTCTCCAATATTGCTGCGGCGTGACTCTGCCGCAATGGTCTTACGGCCCACATCGCGCGCGATATTGCGCGAAGCCACAATGTCTTTTAAACCAAAGATGGCAACCGCAAGGGTCAGGTCATGCCGCACTTTTTTAAAACAAGCTGTGGCCTTTGGGTCATCCCCCACAAAACGGCAGACATCTTCGCAAACCCGCAAACCTTCCTTAGCACGGTTATAATTGGCATCGACAACACGATGGATCTGGGAACGTATCATGGGGTGAGACATTGAGAGCGGATCTTTTCAATAATATTGGTCGTTGAAAGGCGGTCAATATACGTAATGAATTCAACCCGACCGCCCCTGGCTTTAACACCATCAGCTCCTGCGACCTGCTTGCCCTTCCAATCCGCACCTTTAATAAGAACATCCGGCTTAACCGCCGCAATGAGCTTCATGGGAGTCGGTTCATTGAAAAGTACAACAAAATCCACACAGGCCAATCCGGCGAGCACCGCCGCACGCTGAGCCTGCGGCACGATCGGGCGATCGGTGCCTTTGTTAAGGCTGCGAACCGATGCATCCGTATTCATACCTACGATCAGGATCCGATCCTTTTTCTTCGCCGACTCAAGATAACTCACATGACCATAATGCAAAATATCAAAACAACCATTGGTAAACGCAATCACACGCTTCTGACGGCGGAGCAACGCCAATTTCTTTTGCAATAAAGGAAGTTTTATAACTTTAGAACGTGTTGTCATAAGCCGTCCATGCCCATGAAGATTATTGAAGGAATGCGTTCTCCACCACTTCACAAATGGCGTGGAAGAAAGTGCTGTGGGATTCCTGGATACGGGCTGTCACTTGAGATGGCACAATGATACGGATGTCAGCCATAGCGGCAACCGGGCCGCCATCACCTCCGGTGAATGCAACCGTGATCATACCTTGAGATTTGGCTGTTTCAAACGCCTTGATCACATTCTTGGATCTGCCGCTGGTGGAAATACCAACAGCAACGTCTCCCTTTTTACCCAGGGCTTCAAGCTGACGCGAGAAAACAATATCGTAATGATAGTCGTTCGCCAAAGACGTCAAGATGGACGTATCGGTCGTTAATGCGATCGCGGCAAGAGCCCGTCGTTCTTTTTGAAAACGTCCGATAAATTCTGCCGCTACATGCTGACTATCCGCAGCTGAACCACCGTTCCCAAAAAAGAACAGCGTGCCGCCACTTTTAAGACAGCCGATACATGCCTTTGCCGTCTTTTCCATAGCATCAATGTTCTTCTCAAGAGCCTCTTGCTTAACCGCAATGGAATTCTGAATAATCGAACGAAAGGTCGTTTTCATGAGGGCTCTATTCCGCGCAAAAGACTTTAGCGATCTGAAAAAGGTCTGCATCCACATGCTTGCGCACAGTCACAGGACCTTCCATATCCACAGAACGGATCTTATTATTCTGATAACTGACCATGTGTCCGAATTTGCCCTCTTTAACAAGCTCAACCGATTTAACACCAAAGCGTGTGCCTAAAATACGGTCGAACGCCGTCGGAGAACCACCGCGCTGAATATAACCCAAAACACTCACACGGGTCTCGTATCCTGTGGCATCTTCGATCATCTTGGCCAGACGCTCACCTACACTGCCAAAACGCCGCTTTTCCGAGCCTTCAGGGATCACACCCAAAGCATCAATCTCAGTCCCTTCGGCGATCACAACAATAGAAAATGATTTGCCACGGCGATGACGATTGCGAATAGCCTCACATACTTTGGCCATATCCACCTTCATCTCAGGGATCAGGATCACATCAGCACCACCGGCCAAACCTGCTTCTACCGCGATCCATCCCGTGAACTGGCCCATGACCTCAATGACCATGATGCGATGATGACTTTCGGCCGTCGTATGCAAACGATCGATCTGCTCGGTCGCAATCTGCACTGCCGTATCAAAGCCAAACGCATAATCTGTTCCTGAAAGTGCATTATCGATCGACTTGGGGATCCCGACAACTTTGATAACCCCTTGTTTTTGCAATTGCATGGCAATGCCCAGGGTCACTTCACCGCCAACGGCAATGACAGCGTCCATGCCATTACGTTTATAATTTTCACGGATCTTTTCCACGCTCTCCGGATTCTCCATGGGATCAATACGGCTTGTGCCCAGAATCGTGCCGCCACGGTCCAAAATACCTGAAACCGCGCGCGTATCCAGAACGCGCGTATCATTATCGATCAGCCCCTGCCATCCATTCTTGATACCTGTGATGACATAACCTTCCTGCATGCCCTTGTAAACAACAGCTCGAATCACGGCGTTCAAGCCAGGACAATCAGCGCCACCGGTAAGGATGCCTATTTTTTTCATATTATGCTCTATACCCGTGGAACGGGACCGGGCTCACACCGCCCTGATCCTCATTGCCACGCCCTTTACCATCGGTAAAACTTTCCGATACGATCTTGATAACATGGACCCGGATCTTAATGGTCTCTTCAGAGCCGATCACATCCTGGACCTTGCGCTTGATAATATCCTGCAGATCCGCCGTCATTTCAGGAATATTCACATCTGAACGCAAGACCAAACGGATCTCAATATCCAGCCCTTTTTTGACAGAAACAATGTTAGGACGGATCTCTTTGATCTGCGGCGTATGGATCACCAAACGACGGATCAGATCCTCAATGGCAGAAATAGAAATGGTGACACGGCCAAGTGCATTATCAAAATGGATCAACCGTTCCTGCTCCTGACGGCCATAAATGACCCGTGCAAAAACCAGACTAATCAGCAAAGTTGCTGCGATGATAACAGCCGCCAAGGTGCTCGCATTGCCGTCTTGATAAATGAACTGCAGAAAATTAAGGTAGGCCACATAATCGACACAATGGGCGAGAACCAAAAGCGCTGTAAACCCGACGAGAGAAAGCACAAACACATAAAAGAAGATCGCCAACCGGATAAACAAACGCATAAATCTATCCCCTTTCAATGCCCTGAATACTGACATCAACATCTTTAAGATTAATGTCCGCCATCTTCTCTACTGCGGTCATCACAACATCCTGAATTCGACGAGAAACATCCGCCAGATTAAGGCCATAACGGATCACAACCTTGACCACAACACTTACCTGACCATTCGGATCCATGCGTACGTCGACCGCAGAATTCTTCCGTACACCTGCAAAACCACAAATGTCCTCCAAGGCCGCATTACGAGCCATGGAAACACCTTCAACTTCTGCAATCGCGGCCGTACACATATCCGCAATGACACGTTTATGCACCTGGATGATCCCAAGATTAACTTTATCCTCTGGTCTCACAGGCCCTCCGTTAATTCTCTTTCTTAGCCATCTTTTCAAGAAAGTGTGTTGAGATATCTCCCCGGACGAACGCCGGGTCATTCATGATCTGCATCTGCAGCGGAACGGTTGTTTTAATCGGTGAAATATAGAATTCATCCAAGGCGCGGCGCATGATACGGATCGCTTCCGCACGATTTGAGCCATAAACAATAAGCTTCGCGATCATGGAATCGTAGTAAGGGCTGATCTTGTAACCGGAATAAATATGCGTATCCACACGAACTCCCGGGCCACCCGGGATATTCAACTGTTCGATCTTACCGGGACAAGGAATGAAATTATTGTCCGGATCTTCGGCATTGATACGGCATTCGATCGCATGCCCCTGAAGCCTGACATCCTCCTGCTTGATCTTAAGCTTGATACCGCAGGCTGCCTTGATCTGTTCCTTAATAAGGTCCAACCCCGTCACCATCTCTGTCACGGGATGTTCGACCTGGATGCGGGTATTCATCTCCATGAAAAAGAATTCCTCACCCTTATCCAAGAGAAATTCAACTGTTCCCACCCCACGGTAATTGGCTGCCTTGGCACACTTGACCGCAGCCTCTCCCATTTTCCGGCGGAGTTTTTCGCTTAAAGCCGGCGAAGGAGACTCTTCTATAAGCTTCTGATGCCGACGCTGCACGGAACAATCACGCTCGCCCAGATGAATGATATTGCCGTGATAATCCGCGAGGATCTGAAATTCCACATGGCGCGGGTCATTCACATAACGTTCGATATAAACATTGGGATTCTTGAAATTCGCTTCGGCTTCAGCCTGGGCCATCTTCAAAGAATTAACAAGCGTCACATCATTATGACAAATACGCATGCCCTTGCCGCCGCCCCCGGCTGTGGCCTTGATGATCACAGGATACTTGATCTGCTTGGCAACAGCCAGCGCCTCTTCGGGGCTCTTGATAATACCCTTACCACCGGGCGTCAACGGAACACCGGCCTTACGCGCCGTTTCCTTGGCCGTGATCTTGTCACCCATCATACGGATCGTCTCGGGTGTCGGGCCAATGAACTGAATCTTGCAGGATTCGCAGATCTCGGCAAAGTGCGCATTCTCAGACAGGAAGCCATATCCAGGATGAATAGCTTCAACATCCGTGATCTCGGCTGCAGAAATAATGGCAGGAATATTAAGATAACTTTCCGCGCTGGTGGCTTTCCCAATACACACTGCTTCATCCGCAAAACGGACATGCAATGAATCACGATCAGCTTCGGAATAAACCGCCACCGTCGATATCCCAAGCTCTTTGCAAGCCCGGATGATGCGAAGGGCGATCTCTCCGCGATTAGCGATGAGGATCTTAGAGAACATAAAAGGGTCTCGTTAAGTTAGAGATTATTTCGCCGGGTCCACGCGGAACAGGACCTGACCGAACTCAACCGGCTCAGCATTATCCACGCAGATCTCAAGAACCTTGCCGCGGACATCAGATTTGATCTCGTTCATGAGCTTCATGGCTTCGACAATACAAACCACTTGCCCAACCTCTACCGTTTGTCCGATCTCAACGAACGGAGCAGCTTCAGGAGAAGGCGCACGATAAAATGTACCGACCATGGGAGATTTGACATCTTTAAAATTGCTAGCAACAACTGCAGGTGCCGCAACAGGCGCTTCCACCGCAGGCCTGACGGCAGCCGGAATAGAGGGAATGCTGTACGCCATAGGATGAATGCTGCCCGTCTCAGACGATTTTTTCAGTTTGATCGTCATGCCATCGCGCTCGACCTCAAGCTCCGTGAGGCCATTGTCGTTCATGAGCTCGATCAATTCTTTCAATTCTTTAAGGTTCATCGTTTCACCCTTTCAACGTATTCCCCCGAACGCGTGTCGATCTTGATCTCTTCATCAACATTCACGAACAAAGGGACGAGGATGGTTGCGCCCGTCTGGATCTTCGCGGGCTTGGTGTTGGACTTGGTCGAATCGCCCTTAACGCCAGGCTCTGATTCTACGATCTTAGTAATAATAAAATTGGGAAGCTCCACCTTCAACACACGGTCCTGATAAACAAAACCGCTGATCTCCATATTATCTAAAAGGAATTTTACCACATTTTCCCCAAGTTCATCCTTAGAAAGTCGATGTTCTTCAAATGTGGTCTGATCCATAAAATGGTACATATCATCCGCATTATATTGATACTGAAGGGTCCGTTCCTCTAAAGGAACATCATCCAAAGTTTCTGCCGAACGATACGTGCGTTCGATCGAATTGCTGTTCTTCACAGAACGCAGCTTGATACGGACAAAAGCACTGCCTTTACAGGGCTTAACGTGATTGAAATCCACAATAGTCCAGATCTCATTTTCAACCTTAAGCGCCATGCCCCTTTGGACTTCATTGATCGTGATCGCCACAAAAAACCTCGCATCCTTTTGGAGTTATTAAAACCATTTCTTCTAAGCGTATCCCATACTTGCCCGGAAAATAAACACCAGGCTCAACCGTACAGACCATATTCTCTTTCAAGACCGCATCACTCATGACCGAAAGCCGGGGCGCCTCATGCACATCCAAACCCACACCATGACCTAAAGAATGAGTAAAGCGTTCTTCCAGGCCATACTTCTTGAGATAATTACGAACAACTGCATCCACATCCCTGGCCATAATACCAGGTCGGATGACCTTGAATGCTTCCTCCTGGGCGTCGCGGACAATCGTAAGAACATCCCTGTAAGAGGTCGGCATTGTATCCAAAAAGAACATGCGTGTCAAGTCAGACTTATAACCTTTATAATCGATCCCTAAGTCTATGAGAACAGGCTCTTTGCGACATAATCTGCGTCCTGTAACACGTGCATGCGGATAGGCCGAGTTAGGACCTGAGGCGATGATGGGATCAAAGGCAAAAGCAACACCTTCTTTACGGATAAAAGCCTCCAGACGATGCAAAATATCGATTTCACTGACTCCGGGCTTTAAGAACGATTTAATAACGCGGTACGCCTTCAAATTGAGATCAAACGCCTGACGCATAAGTTTAAGTTCACCTGGCTCTTTGACCGCGCGCAGCTCATCCACACATCCATTGCATTTCACCAAAGATATGTTTTTTCTAGATAGAACTTTTAAACGCTTATACTGCTCCACGCTGATATGACGTTCGTCCACACCCAAGCGGCGCACACGTGCCCGGATGCAACACGTCACAACTTCTTCAGATAAAGATCGTTTGAACTGAACAGGCGTTATGCCCCGTAAGCTTTTTTTAACCTCTTCAATATAACGGCCATCTGTAATATAAAAAACTTGGCGAGAAGTGACCAAAAGCCAAGCATCATGAGCAGGATATTCACTCAAATAACGGATATCTGTCTCATCCTTGATAAGGATCGCATCCAGATCCAAAAGATGCATCGTGGCAATAACTTTACGTAGACGGCTGGTTAGCGTCATGGAGGATCAAGCCTTCACAAGCCTGATAGCTGCGAGAAGCCCAAGTTCATAACTTTGGACACCAAAACCGCTCACCTGCCCCTGACAAACAGGCGCGATCATGGATTGATGGCGGAACTCTTCACGTTTATAAATATTGGAAAGATGAACTTCTACCGCAGGTATGGTCACAGCAGCGATCGCATCACGGATAGCAATGCTGGTATGGGTATAAGCCGCAGGATTGATCACAATAGCGCCAATATCATTGGCCTTGGCTTTACCAATGGCATCAACGATATCACCCTCGTGATTAGACTGCAAAAAAACAAGACCAATCCCTTTGTCCTTAGCGATTTGCTGAAGATTCGTGTTGATATCCTCCATCGTGGTCACGCCATAGACCGATGTCTCACGCTGGCCGAGAAGATTCAGATTAGGACCATGGATCACAAGGATCTTTTGCATATCTAACTCCATTTAATTAAACATTGCCTTCTATATCCCTGCGGCATATCTCCGCCGCTCAGCAGAGGGCGTCTTTTTCTCATAAGAAATGAAAGCCGCCCTCTAATTCACGGCTACGATATGCCGCAGAGGTATAACGGCAATGCCCATTATTACACCCGGAAAAAGCTTGAAGCTTGCCCCTTAGGGCCAATCAGAATTTATTTGCTCGCCTCATCGACCAGCATCACGGGGATGCCTTCGCGGACAGGATATTTCAAAGCACACGTCACATTCGTACAGACGATCTTATCGTCTTTTTCAATGACATCAGCCTGACATGCCGGGCACGCCAGGATCGATAAAAGCGTCTGGTCGATCATGACCCGATAACCTCGCCTTTTTGAAGCAGTTCCACAAACTTCATCTGCAGTTCATACAACGTGCCTTCAATATAAGCATTCTCCTGCTCATTGAGATTGCCCTTGGTTTTTTCTTTCATCATGACAAGCGTGTCGATCATAAACTTGGCCTGACGCAGGTTCTTTTCATTCTGCCCTGTCATCGGATTGGGGATCTCACCCAAAAAGATCATGGCCTGATAACCCATAGATGTAATATAGGTAAAAAAGTTGACCTGAACCTCACCCTTCTCACCACCTTCGCAACCACCGCCACAGCCTTCACCACAGGCATCATCACCCTGAGAACAGTCATTTCTTTGTCCACAGCCACAAGCATCACCACAACCCGACTTCTCGTTGGCCACAGCATCTTTCCAGGACTCATCTACAAATTTATCGTCACTCATGGAACACCTTTCGTTGGGTTAGATTAATGCCATAAGATATCATACCAGCGTCCAGCGAACAACTTATTCTTCTCTGTACTGGAAGGAAATAGAAACATTAAAGGTTAATTCGGGATATGTCAGGTCTTTGGGAAACGGCGGAAATGGAGAAGCTTCCTGCACACTTTTTAACCCCACATCACGCAAGAAATCATTAGCCGCACTCTTGGCTTCAAGGATCTGAAGCCCGGAAAGTGCACCGTCGGCTTTGATCACAAAGGTCACGAACACTTCACCCACACTGAGCTTCGTATAATTGCTATACGCACGGTCACGGATGCGGTCACGCACGATCTGATAATACGTAATATAAGAAGGCGTGTTGATCTTTTCCGACTGCAGCATCGGGATCGAAACTTCCTTGGTGACCTTGACCCCTTTAAGGCGCTCAGGCTTACGATCAAACATATCAACGTTATCCATGATGCCAGGCTCCTGCAAAAGTGACTCTGGCTTGGCCGGCTGAGGAACTTTTCCTGCAAGCTGATCATCCGAAGGAAGCTTCATGGCCTCTATCAGCTTTTCCACCACATTAGGATTAATGTTATCCAGATTCTGTTCACCGGTACTCGGCGCCGGCTTTGCTTCAGGCTGAATGATGTTGTATGACACTTCAGCAGGTTTTTCCCAAAATTTAAAACTCCGATGTGTCAGATAGAAATGTGTGAAAAAGCCGATGTGAACGGCAAGTGAGATGATAATGGCATAGCGAAAAAATTTATCTTCCATAACTTCCTGCTACCCCTAAGGGACAAACATTTCCCGCACAATATAAATGATGAACCGGGCGGTATCAAAAAAAGGATTGATCTTGCTCACCTCAGCCCCGTAAATCGTTTTCACAGGTACGGACGCGATACGGTACTTCTTTTTGCTCGCCTTGATAAGAACTTCTGACTCGATCTCGAATGCCGACGATGATAAGGTCACATTCCGTAAAACATCAGCGCGAATGAGGCGATAGCCGCACTGACTGTCATAGATCTTCTGACGGGATACAAGGGAAATCAACGCCGACATGATCTTATTCGTGAAAAACCGGATCCAGGGCATCCCCGCATGATCTTTCATCCTGTTGCCACAGATGATATCCGGCTTTTGAGCATTAAAAAGCGCCACAAATGAATCCAGATCCTCAATGGCATGCTGACCATCGGCATCCATGGTGATCAGCGCATCATAATCACGGCTAATAATATAATCAAATCCCCGCTGAAGCGAAAACCCCTTGCCCTGATTCTTAAAGTTAACCAGGACCATCGCCCCGGCTTCTTTGGCCAACTGATCAGAGTGATCCGACGATCCATCGTCGATGACAAGGACGTCCAGCCCCTTGGCTCTCACATTCTTAACAACATCCGCAATGGTCCGGGCTTCATTATGCGCCGGGATGAGGATACATATTCTCGAATTCAATGCCAAACTCCCTGAACATAAGCCATTGGGTAGGATCTTCCTTGATCTTCTGTTCAACGACCATCACATAACGCTTCATTAATCCGATCACCGAATCTTCAAACACCACCCCCTCCTCTTGAGACGGAAAGATCGGTGCATGAAACTCAATCGTATACGAACCGTCACCATTCGGCGTCAAAAATGTCGGCAGGATCGGTGCGCCCGTCCGGCAGGCAAAGAATGCCGCACCCTTGGGAATAAGTGTCTTACGTCCCAGAAAATCAAGTGGTTCGCCAAAAGCCCCGAAATCACGGTCACCTAGCACCGCAATGAATTTGTCATGACGCAATGCCTGCATGCAACGACGGACAGCTGCATGCGTAGGAACAACAATAACCCCGTGTGCCTCACGCTGTTTATTGAACAATATGTTCACTTTGGGATTCTTGTGCGGCAAGGCAATCGCTGTCACAGGATGTCCCAGCTTATCAAGGACCGCAGCCCCCATCTCCCAGTTACCAATATGGGCAGTCAAAATAACACAGCCCTTACCATAAGCCGCAACCTCATCAAGATACGCCCGGTTAACGACCCTCACGCGATCTTCAATGAACTTACGATCCACGGTCTTATACATCAAAAAGAAATCTACAAGATAATGTCCGAAATTAAGGAACACCTTACGGGCATCCGCTGTCAGATCATCCTGACGCCCCGTGATCTGCCGCAAATTATGAATGACCGCATTGCGGTCTTTGGAAGACATGAAAAAATGCAAACGCGCCACGAACTCGGCAAAGCGATACGACCAGTTCCGCGGCACGGTATGAATAATAAAAAGGCCAAATTTATAAAAAAGATACTGGAGCATACCACCCAAATTTCATCCCGCCGCCTAAAGTCCCATAACAAGCTTAGCCAGATCGTCCGCCGCATAAGGCTTGCTGTTCTCACGCGCCGCGCGCGACATAGCCTCAAGGCGCTCCGGCGATCTCGCAAGAAGATCAACCTCCTCTGCCAGGCTCATCATATCATGCACCCGGACAGCGATCCCTTTCTCAAGAAGAAAGTCCGCATTGCGCTCTTCCTGACCAGGCAACGGATTGATAATAACCATCGGAAGCCCCTTGGCAAGGCATTCCACCGTCGTCATGCCGCCAGGTTTCGTCACAATAAAATGTGCCGCTTCCATGAGCTCATCCACATTATTTGCATAATCATAATGAACGACTTTCTTCGCAGCTAATGGTGCCGCCTTCTTCAACCACTTGGCCAATTTTAAATTAGCACCTGATACCACAATGAGCTGCAGCGGTGTCGACAACCCTAGAAGTTTCTTGACAGCCTCTTTCATCGGGCCTAAACCCTGGCCTCCACCCATCACAAGAACAACCGGAATATCTTGATCAAGTCCCAATTTCTCCCGGACAACCTTCTTGTCTAACTGTTCGGCAAATTTATTCCGGATCGGAATGCCCAACGGCTTGATCTTATCGGCAGGAACATCTTTCTTAATGAAGCGGTCCTTTGTGTCCTGTGATGGAACAATATAATAATCCACACCTTCATTGATCCAGTAAGAATGCGGCGCATAATCCGTCAATGTTCCGATGAGCTTGAACTTCATTCCTTTAGAAACTTTGAAGTCCGCAACCATACTGCAAGGGAAAGCCTGTGAACAGATAACCGTGTCCGCAGCAAACTCTTTAAAAAGCTTTTCCAATTTCTTGTGACTGGACTTATTCAGGAATTTACGCAGGTTTGCACTGCGCTTAACGACCTTGGGATTGTCGTACATATAATCCCAAACCTTGGGAGTATGCTTGATGACCGTCATATAAGCCGCATTAACAACCTGTTCCAACAACGGATAGTTATAACCAAACCCGTTGATGCTCATGATCTCGGCATCAGGAATAAACTTCTTCAAAGATTTCGAAATGGCGACAGTCGCCTGCCTATGCCCCGAAACCTTAGAAATATACATCAAAAGGATCTTACGATGTTTAGACATCTATACCAAATCTGCAAGCACGCTCCCAACAGGAGCCTCCTGCCCTTCTTTATAATAGATCTTTTTTATAACCCCACCTTCAGCCGGTGCGGGCACATTGAACACAGCCTTATCCGTCACAAGCTCAACCACATCATCCTCAGGAGAAACTCTCTGTCCTTCCTGAAAATTCCAGTGAACAATCTTGGCCTGTGTTATCCCATCGCCCAAATCAGGAAGAATGATTTTTAGCATCAAATACCCGCAGAAAATGGCCCGCAAACTTTTCTGACACAACTGACATCGATGAAGAAAGACCTGTCAATTTCTTTACCGAGGTCATCGCCACATCAAGTCCGCAAGGCCGGATCAACTTAAAAAGCTCCAGATCAGTCGTCATATTCACGCCAATGCCATGATACGTGACCCAATGAGAAACACCAATGCCGATCGACGCGATCTTAGCACCACCAACCCAAACGCCTCGAGCGCGCGTGCCTTCTCCTTGTTCAGCCACTATACCAAAATCCAGAAGGAAATCAACGCAAGTCTGTTCCAACTTTCGCAAATAAACGGTCAAATCCCTGCCCCTATGCTTAAGATCAACAATGGGGTAAGCAACGAGCTGTCCCGGTGCATGCAGTGTGACGTCCCCTCCGCGATCAGCGGAAACAACGGTCACGCCATGGCATAAAAGCTCATCACTATGAACCAGGATGTTTTGCTGATGATAAGCGCGACCTAATGTTAATGTCTTGGGATGTTCACACAGAAGCAAGGCTCCGGGCGCACCCGCCATAACCTCCCGAACAAAATCTTTTTGAAGTTTCATGGCCCGCTCATACTCAATAAGACCGCAATAAATGATCCGCATACCTGTCCCCTATCAAAATAATCGGGATACACTATTAGGGGAATTAAACTTTCCTATCCACAAAATAATATATCCCGACTATTTTTACTGCTTTAATTTCTTACAAATCGCCGCCGCCATCTCCTGCGTCCCTACAGAACCCGGGTCGTTACGATCTGCTTTAAGGTCATAGGTCACATCTGTTCCTTCTTTAATGACATCGCACACAGCCTTTTCAAGGCGCCTGGCCGCATCCATCTCACCCAGATGCCGCAGCATCATCACCGCCGAAAGGATCGTCGCTGTTGGATTAACTTTATTCTGGCCTGCATATTTGGGCGCAGAACCATGGACGGGTTCAAACAGCGCCGCCGCAGAACCAATATTAGCTCCCGGCGCTATGCCCAGACCTCCCACAAGCCCGGCGCACAAGTCAGATACGATATCGCCGTAAAGATTGGGCAACACCAGCACATCATAAAGTTCTGGCTTCTGCACAAGCTGCATGCACATATTATCCACAATAACGTCTTCAAACGTGACCTTGCCCGCATACTCCAACGCGATCTTCTGCCCCATGCGCAAGAAAAGGCCATCTGTAAACTTCATAATATTCGCTTTATGAACGAGTGAAACTTTCTTACGGCCATTTTTAAGTGCATACTCAAATGCATACCGGATGATACGCTCAGATCCAAAGATCGATATCGGCTTAATAGAAATAGCAGAATCTTCACGCACTTTCTTAACAGAAACTTTATTGATCTCCTGGATCAAATGTTTAGCTTCAGGAGAATTGACATCAAACTCAACGCCAGCATAGAGGTCTTCCGTATTCTCACGAAAGATAACAATATCTACCTTTGTATTAACCGCCTTTGTCCCTTCGATATATTTTGCAGGACGCACACAAGCATAAAGATCAAGTTCCTGACGCAACTGGACATTCACAGAACGAAACCCCTTGCCGATAGGTGTTTCGATCGGCCCTTTGATCGCCACTTTATTCTTCTTAACGGATTCTATGGCTGCCTGCGGCAGAGGTGTGCCAAATTTCTCAATGGCTGGAGCACCGACAATGACCTCATCCCAGTTGATCTTAACACCCGTTGCATCAACACAAGCCCTCATCGCCTTGGTCACTTCAGGCCCAATGCCGTCACCCGGCAAAAGCGTCACGCGGTAAGACATACTCAAATCCTTTTTTATCTCGGAAATTTTAGAAACTGACGGAGTTCTTCAACATTCTTGGCATGGGTCAAAGCGGTATCCAGCGTGATCTGTCCGGACTCAACAAGTTCTTTCAATGAACGATCCATGGTCTTCATGCCAAACTGAGCACCTGTCTGCATAGCTGTCGGGATCTGCTCAATGGCCTGCTCACGGATCATATTGCGGATCGCCGGTGTGGCCACCATGATCTCTAAACCCAAAGCACGACCACGGCCACTCGCTCGCGGCATGAGCCGCTGCGATATAACGCCCTGTAAAGAAGATGCGAGCTGCTGACGGACCTGCTGCTGCTGATACGGAGGAAAAACGTCTATGATGCGTTCGATGGTCTGAGGCGCATCCGGTGTATGCAGCGTCGCTAAAACCAAATGCCCTGTTTCAGCTGCGGTAAGGACCGTCGATATTGTTTCAAGATCTCTCATTTCACCCACGACGATAACATCCGGGTCCTGGCGCAGACAACGCTTAAGCGCCTCGGCGAATGAATGGGTGTCTTTATAAACTTCGCGTTGCTTGATGATCGCTTTTTTATTGGAATGTAAGAATTCGATCGGATCCTCGATCGACATGATCAGAGACTGCGACTCCGTATTAATGAGCTGCACCATCGCGGCCAACGTCGTAGATTTTCCCATTCCCGTCGGACCGGTTACCAGCACAAGGCCGTTCTGTTTACGTGCCAAAGCCGAAACAACCTGTGGCAACTGCAATTCTTCAATGGTAGGAATAAAAAGCGGGATGCGACGGAATGCTGCTTCCACACAGCCGCGTTGCTGATGCACGTTGACACGGAACCGGTCAAGACCCATCAGGGCCAAAGAGAAATCCAGTTCTTTCTCCTCTTCAAACTGGACCTTCTGCGTATCTGTCAGACAGCCGTAAATCATTTTTTTAAGAATTTCATCTGTGAAAACTTCACCCGCCATAGGCACAAGCTCACCGTCGATGCGCAAAACCGGAGGCATGGCATTGGTCAAATGAAGATCAGATGCATTCTGATGAATCGAAGTAAGAAGAAGATCCCTCAGCTCTATGGCCATGGGTAACTCATTTGGATCGCGTAAGGATCCATTCCTTGATACGGCGAACCCCTTCGCGGATACGTTCCTGAGACGTACAGAACGTCAGACGCAAATATCCCTCTGCGCCAAATCCATCGCCGGGGATGACCGCGACATTAACCTCATCCAGGATCCTCTTGGCAACCTCAGCGCAAGGGCCATACTTCGAGAAATCACAAAAGAGGTAGAACGCGCCTTCCGGTTTAATATAACTGACACCAGGGATCCCGTCAATCAACGACATCATAAGATCACGGCGTATTTTAAACTCATCCCGCATGGCTTTAATGCTGTCTTCCGGAGCTTTCAGCGCGGCCACCGCGGCTTTCTGACTGATCGATGTCGGATTAGACGTGGAATGATCCTGAAGATTCTTCATATAACCCATGATCTCGGCAGGGCCGGCCGCATAACCAATGCGCCATCCGGTCATCGAGTAGGCCTTAGAAACACCGTTGATCGTGATGGTCTGGTCGAAGATCTCCTTGCCCAAAGAAGCAATGGAGACAAACGGTTCATTCGTATAAAGAAGTTTTTCATAGATATCATCGGAAATGACGTAGACCTTATGATCAACGCAAATATCCGCGATCGCCTGAAGTTCTTTTCTGGAATAGACAGACCCCGTCGGGTTTGACGGAGAATTAAGAATGAGAAGTTTTGTGCGCGGCGTGATCGCTGCTTTCAACTGATCCGGAGTGATCTTAAAATTCGCCGCCTGAGTTGTTTGAATATATTTCGGTGTTGCGCCCGCGACTTTCACCATTTCCGGATAACTGACCCAATACGGGGCAGGGATAATCACCTCTTCCCCGGCGTCACACAGGACCATGACGGCATTAAAGATAGAATGCTTGGCCCCACAGCCAACCACGATCTGACCAGGCTTGTACTCAAGGCCGTTATCACGCTTGAGCTTCTCGCAAATAAGCGTCCGGAGCTCTTCAGTGCCGCTGGAAGGAGTGTACTTAGTAAAACCGCCGTTAATGGCTTTAACGGCGGCTTCTTTAATATGATCAGGCGTATCGAAGTCCGGCTCTCCGGCCGCAAAACTCACGACATCGACACCCTGGGCTTTTAGCTCATTAGCTCTCGCCGTAATCGCAAGCGTTGTTGAACCTAGAACGTGGGCGATACGCGCATTGATCTTGAGCATGATCTTCAAGCCTTTTTAGTTGTTTTCTTCTTATTTTCCGTCTTTGTTTTTGTTTCGCCTTCAGATGCAACCTTCTTAGAAACCTTTTTCACAGGCTTCTCGGTCACAACAACAGCATCTTCAACCTTCTTGTCATCGGCCTTCTTAGCCGCCTTCACATCCGTATCAACCTTCTTAGGCTCGACCATCTTTTCTGTTAACTCCAGGATCACCATCTCGGCATTATCACCCTGACGGTTCACCGCAAGCTTAATGACACGCGTATAGCCGCCCTGACGATTTGCAAAACGCGGCGCGATCATCGTAAAAAGATTGCTCACCAGAGCATGATCGCAAAGGATCGCGAAAGCGCGACGCTTGGCGGCCAGTGTACCTTTTTTACCAAGAGTGATCATCTTGTCAACAGCCTTCCGCGCTTCACCAGCTTTAACCCTGGTTGTGCGGATTGTTTGATTGATCAACACCGCCTTAACAAGATCTCGAATAGTCGCGGCGCGCAACGTCTGATTACGGCCGAATTTTTTTCCAGATACACCGTGTCTCATTTATTCACTCTTCTTTCTTAACTTTTTCATATCGATCTTCATGCCAAGGCTAAGGCCATGAACTTTCAAAACATCGCCGATCTCAGTCAATGACTTCTTACCGAAATTGCGGAAATTCAAAAGTTCTTCCTCTGTCTTGCGAACAAGCTCGGCAAGAGTCTTAATATTAGCTTCCTTCAGGCAGTTGGAACTGCGCACAGAAAGTTCAAGCTCGGAGATCGGCAAGCGCAACTTGTCATAAAGCGCCTGTTCCTCGGCGGAAACTTCTTCTTCCTCTTCCTCTTCCTCAGGCAACTGACCATAGCTGACGAAAACATCCAGATGGCGCTGGAGGATGTTAGCCGCATACAGCAAAGCTTCCTTAGGATTAATACCGCCATTAGTCGAGATCTCAAGGATCAAACGATCATAATCCGTGCGCTGACCAACACGCGTATTCTCAGAGAAGAAGTTAACTTTTTCAATCGGTGTAAAGATGGAATCAACAGCGATCGTCCCGAGCGCCGCGCCTTCCTTCTTATTCTGGTCCGCCGGCACATACCCACGGCCACGACAAACCTCAAGTTCCATATTGAAGACAACATCCTGTGTGATGGTGCAAATATGATGATCCGGATTAAGGACCTCGATCGTCTCATCACAGATGATGTCCTTGGCCTTGATCTCGCCTTTCTTGGACGTCTTGATATAAACGTTCTTCGGGGCTTTTGAATGTGAACGGACAACAAGTTCTTTCACATTCAAAATGATATCGCTGACCGTTTCCATCACACCAGGAATAGCAGAAAATTCATGCTCAACACCCTCGATGCGAATGGATGTCACCGCGCTACCCTCGATGGACGAAAGAAGAATGCGACGCAGCGAATTCCCCAGAGTCACACCATATCCGCGCTCGAAAGGCTCCGCAATGAACTTACCATAGCGGTCACTGTAAGACGCTTCATCACAATCAAGACGCTTGGGCATCTGAAAATCACGCCATTTAACACCCATGAGTTCTCTCCTTCTTTAAGTGAAGCCCTGCTTTCAGGCAGAGCAAATGATTATTTCGAATACAACTCGATGATCAGCTGCTCATTGACCGGGATCGAGATCTCATCACGCGCCGGCACACGAACAATCTTGCCTTCACGCTTCTCAAGGTCCACCATAAGCCACGTCGGAACAGCCCATCCTTCGTTCAACTCAACATTCTTCGTCAAATATTTCTTGGTCGTTTCTTTATCATTGAACGTGATCACATCACCTTCGCTGACCTGAGCCGACGGGATATCAAGCTTGCGGCCGTTAAGGCGCACAAGACCATGGTTCACCATCTGACGGCCCTGAGCACGCGTGATCGCAAAACCCATCTGGTAAATGACATTGTCCAAACGGCATTCCAACATCTGCAAAAGAACCGTACCCGTAACACCCTTGGCATTACATGCTTTCAAATAATAATTACGGAACTGTTTTTCTAAAAGGCCGTAAATGCGCTTGGCTTTCTGCTTCTCACGCAACTGCAAGCCGTAATTCGACAACTTGCTGCGACGCGCACCATGCTGACCAGGAACAGCTTCATTCTGGTCAAGAGACCATTTCTTTTTTAGCCCAAGGTTGACACCCTCACGACGAGATAAGCGACAACGTGGACCTGTATAACGTGCCATGGATCAAAATCCTTTCCTTTAGTCCTGCGGGTGAAACCCCGGCAGGATTAGACTCTGCGTTTCTTCCGTGGACGGCAGCCGTTATGCGGTATCGGCGTAACGTCACGGATCGTGGTGACTTGAATGCCCGCCGCCTGGATCGCGCGGATGGCAGATTCACGACCTGAACCAGGCCCCTTCACCAACACTTCAACGGTCTCAATGCCGAGGTCCTTGGCGCGCTTCGCAGCTTCACCCGCCGCGAGCTGAGCCGCGAACGGCGTAGACTTCTTTGAACCGGTAAAACCACTGCCACCGGGTGTCGCCCAAACAAGGGTATTGCCCTGACGGTCCGTGATCGTGATGATGGTGTTATTGAACGTAGCTTTGATCATCACAAACCCGCTTGTAATACCTTTAAGCGAGCGTTTCTTCTGCTTGGCTTTCCTGGTCGCCGTTTTAGAGGCGGCCTGCTGTTGCTGTGACGTTGCAGCGGCTGCTGCTGGTTTTGTAACTTTCGACATGCGTTATCCTTTTTCTTCTTTCTTCTTCATTCCGCCCACGCTCGACTTGCGCCCTTTGCGCGTGCGGGAATTTGTACGGGTCCTTTGACCGCGCACGGGAAGGCCCTTACGGTGGCGCAGGCCACGGTAGGTGCCCATATCCATATGCTGACGAACATTCTGCTGAACCTCACGGCGCAGATCGCCCTCGACCACATAATTCTTCTGAATGAACGCCGTGATCTTGGAGATCTCATCTTCCGTCAAGGAATTGGAACGCGTATCCGCGCTAACCCCTGTGGCCGCGAGGATCTTCTTAACACGCGCGGGCCCGATGCCATAAATATAAACGAGCGCTGCTTCAATGCGCTTGTCCCGGGGCAGGTCAATACCTAAAATTCTTGCCATAAAACCTTATCCTTGTCTTTGTTTATGCTTCGGATTTTCACAGATCACGCGCACAACACGCTCACGCCTGATGATCTTACATTTGTTACAAATTCTTTTTACCGACGACTTAACTTTCATATCATTTGTTCCTGTATGTTATTCTTCCCCGCGAAAGATCATACGGGGTCAATTCAACTTTTACCTTATCCCCCGGGATAATACGGATGAAATTCATCCTCATTTTCCCAGACACATGCGCCAGCACTTTATGACCATTATCTAATACAACACGGAACATGGCATTGGGAAGCGCCTCTTCCACAACACCTTCAACTTCGATCAGGTCTTCTCTAGCCATAGTTTACTCAGTAAAGATCACAGGACCTTGTTCGGTCACAGCGATCGTATGTTCAAAATGAGCTGATGGCTTACGGTCCGCCGTAATGACCGTCCAACCATCGTCGAGCGTTTTAGTCTGGTGACCGCCCATATTCACCATCGGCTCGATCGCGAGTACCATGCCCGGCCTTAATACCGGACCTGTTCCGGGATGACCATAATTCGGGATCTCCGGATCTTCATGAAGCTCCCTGCCGATCCCGTGACCTACAAAATCACGCACGACCGAAAATCCTTTGGACTCAACATAAGCCTGGATCGCATGGGAAAGATCCCCAAGCCTTGATCCGCTTTTTGCCTGTGCGATTCCTTTATAAAGAGCTTGCCGCGTCACATCGATCAATTTCTGCCGGGAGGCATCAACATCCCCCAACCCTACCGTCACAGCCATATCCGAAAAATACTTCTGATGGATAATGCCGATATCAATGCTAACGAGATCATTCGCCTTAATGACACGTTCACCCGGTATGCCATGAACGATCTGTTCATTGACGGAAACACATGCACATGCCGGATACCCGCGATAACCCTTGAAGGCAGGAAGAACACCTTCTTCTGCGATCAATTTCTCAGCCAGAACATCAATGTCTCTGGTCGTCATCCCGATCTTTAAAGAACTTTTAATATTTGCTACAACCCGCGCCAAGATCTTCCCCGCATCCAGGAGCGTTTGAAGCTCCTCAGGGGTCTTGATGCGAATGTTAAGATCTCTTTTCATGCACTTCGCTTAAGATCTTTAAAAGCTCAGACTTAACTTTATCCGCACCGCCATCGGCGTTGATCGTCTTAAGTTTACCCTGCGCCTTATAATGATCAATGATCGGCTTGGTGCTCTCATTATAAACTGTCATGCGCTTCTTGATCGTCTCTTCATTGTCATCCGCGCGCTGATAAAGATCTCCACCACACGCATCGCAAATGCCCGCCTTCTTAGACGGCATATTCGTCAAATGATACAACGCGCCGCATTTTTTGCACACACGCCGACCTGTCAAACGCGGAAGAACAACATCAAGACTGGCTTCCATATAAAGAGCAAAATCGATCGCAAGTTTATTTTTCGTTAAAATCTTGTCAAGATCCAAAGCCTGAGCGGATGTCCGGGGAAACCCATCAAACATATACCCCTTACCATCATTCGCTGTGGTAACGACCTTGCCTTCGATCATACGGGTCACAACTTCATCCGGGACAAGACCACCACTTTCAACATAACGCTTGATCTCAAGGCCGATCGCTGTGCCACCCTTGATCTCCAAGCGAATAAGATCGCCGGTAGAAATATGATGAACGCCCAACTGGTCTTTCAACGCACCCGCCAATGTGCCTTTGCCTGCGCCTGGAGCTCCCAATAGAACAATGATCATCGTCTTCCCCTTAAATGCCCGCTTTGCATAAACCCGTCATAATTGTGCATCTGCAAATGTGATTCGATCTGCTTCATCGTATCCAACATGACACCGACCGTGATCAGAATGCCCGTGCCACCAAAGAAAGACGCAACGAGGTACGGAACTTTTGCGGATGCCATGATCGCATCCGGCATAACAGCGATTGCACAAATGAACAAAGCTCCAACCAAGGTGATGCGCGTTAAAACAAAATCCAGATAATCAGCAGTCTGCTTGCCAGGACGCACACCCGGAACAAAGCCGCCATGTTTCTTCATGTTCTCGGCGACATCCACAGGATTAAATACGATCGCAGTATAAAAATAACAAAAGAAAATGATCAACACCGCATAAAGCGAATAATAAAGCCAATGTCCGCGAGCCAAAAGTGATGCAAAACTGTGAATGCCCTGGGCCGGAATAAAACTCGCGATCGTAGCCGGAAAAAGAATAATAGACTGCGCAAAAATGATCGCAATGATACCGGCCGTATCCACCTTCAGCGGAATATATGTCTGCTGGCCACCTGTTGATTTTCCCGCGACCATACGCCGCGCATATTGCACCGGAATACGACGCTGTGCCTGTGTGATCAAAGTCGTCAACAAAATAACACTGACAAGAAAGAAAACCATCATCAAGATCGTCAAGGGCTGCAGCTGGGCTGCCCCTGCTGTCTTGGGATTAAGCAAAAGGAGCGTCTGCTCAACCGCGGCAGGTGCTGCTGATAAAATACCCGCCGTAATAATGAGCGACATCCCGTTACCCACACCTTGTTCCTGGATGCGTTCCCCCAGCCACATGATGATCAGCGTACCCGTTGTCAACGTCACAACCGTTGTCAGACGAAAGATCCATCCTGGATTATCAACAACCTGTAACCCTTGGAATGCCTGCGGACTTTCAAGCCAAAGAGCAATAAAGAAGGCCTGGACCAACCCCAGAGCCACTGTTCCATAACGCGTATACTGATTGATCTTCTGATGTCCCGCCTGCCCTTCCTTCGATAATTTCTCAAGAGAAGGAATAACCGCGGTCAAAAGCTGCATGATGATCGAACTGGAGATATACGGCATGACCCCCAGCGAAAACACCGTCAATTTTTCAAGCGACCGTCCAGAAAACATATTCATGATCGTGAATACGTTGCCGCCACCCGTTGTTGCCGCGATACGATCAAAAAATTTTGCAAGTTCCGCAGCATTGATCCCTGGCGTAGGAATAAAACAGCCCAAACGATAAAGGGCAATGATCGCCAGTGTGAAAAGGATCTTCTTGCGAAGGTCCTCGATCTTAAAACACGTGACTAATGCCTTGAAGAACTGGGAGAACATAGTTTTAAGTTATGCCTTCTTCGCCTTCTTGGCTTTTTTAGCAGCTTTAATATCCTGCTTCTTTTGTGCAATAGCCATATTCTCAAGTTCCTTACCCGGAATAATGACCTCAATGGTGCCGCCGGCTTTCTTGATCTTTTCAGCCGCATCTGCAGAAAATGCGAACGCCTTGACCGTCAACGCCTTCTTCAATTCACCACGGGAAAGGATCTTATAGATCTTACGACGGCTGCTAATGAGCTGGGCTGCCTTAAGCTTATCAGCATCAATGACCGTGCCCGCATCAAACTTATTGAGCGAATCAAGCTGTACGATCTGATAAATTTTCGGATTAAGCGGATTAAAACCAACCTTCGGGATACGACGAATGAGAGCCATCTGACCACCCTCGGAACCAAGGATGATGCCACGCCCGGAACGGGAACGCTGACCATTATCTCCACGGCCAGACTGCTTGCCTAGACCGGAAGCAGGTCCGCGCCCTTTGATAAATTTACGCCTTCTGGACCCTTTAGGGGATTTGAGCAAATGCAACATAGTTAACCTTACTTGGTAATTTCTTTAACGGAAACCGGGGCTACCGCGTCGGCAACAGGCTGAGCCACAGACTTTAAGCGAGACAACCCTTCCATGGTCGCTTTAACCACGTTCATAGGATTGCTCGAACGATGGACCTTGGTTAAAATATTCTTGATCCCTGCACCATCACAGATCGCACGTACAGGACCACATGCAATAACGCCCGTACCTTCAGCAGCAGGTTTTAAAAGAACGCGGGTCGCGCACCACTTGCCGATAACTTCGTGCGGGATCGTTGTACCTCTGCGCGGAACTAAAACAAGATGCTTCTTGCCGGCATTAAGAGCTTTTTTGATACCTACGGAAACTTCAGTTGCCTTACCTAGCGCATAACCCACACGACCATTCCCATCACCCAAAACCACAAGAGCACTAAACGACATTTTCTTTCCACCCTTAGTGACCTTGGTGACACGGCTGATGCGGATGACAGATTCAATGAAACCGCTTGACTCAGCTTCAGGCTTTGGCCCGCGCGGTCTTTTACCGCGTCCGCCCTTATTATCAGCAGGACCGCGTTGATCCCTTTTGGGAGCATCGATGTCCGAAGAATACGCGAGCTTCTTTTCTGCCTTATCGACAGATTCCATAGGCTTAGGATTACCCGCAGCCGCGTTGTTCGTTTCTTGTGGTTTTAAATTTTTGTCTTCCATATATCCTTAGAATTCCAATCCCGCTTTACGTGCTGCGTCGGCAAAAGCCTTAACCCGCCCATGATACATATACCCGCCGCGATCAAAAGACACCGCCTTGATGCCTTTCGCGACCGCGATCTTGGCAAATGCTTCACCCAAAGCTTCAGCAGCTTTAATGTTGCCACCATTCTTGACCTTGCCCTTGAGCTCTTTAGCCAAAGTAGACAAGCCCATGAGCACCTTGCCGGAAACATCATCAATGATGCTGACCGACATGTTCTTAAGGCTCCGATGTACGCACATGCGCGGACGCTCGGGAGACCCGGACATCGTCTTGCGGATACGACGATGGCGATAAATTCTTTTTATTTCTTTAATATTCGACATAAGTCCATTACTTGGTTACAGATTTACCCTGTTTACGTTTGACAACCTCGCCAACGTAACGAATACCTTTTCCCTTATATGGTTCCGGTGGCTTGATCGCACGGATCTTTGCAGCCACAAGACCAAGAAGAATGTTATCTGCGCTCTCAAGCTTGATCTCCGTCGGCTTGGGCGTGGCGATCTTAACTTCTTTCGGAACCATAAACTCGACAGGATGGCTGAAACCCAAAATCATAGAAAGCTTCTGCCCTGTCGCCTGGCCACGAAAACCAAGACCCTGGATCTCCAGGTCTTTAGCATGACCCTTGGTCACACCCACGATCATGTTCTTTAAAAGCGCACGCAACGTACCATGATCCGCACGGGTCTGCTTGGCATCACTCACACGCGTAATGAGAACATTCCCATCTTTCTGCTCAACTTTGATCCCGTAAGGAAGCGATACCGAAAGCTTACCTTTGGGACCTTCCACCTGAACAGATGTGGGCGATACTGTTAATTTCGCTTCTTTAGGAAGAACTAATGGGATCTTACCGATTCTTGACATATCACCTTACCACACGTAACAGAGGACTTCGCCTCCGATGTTTAACTGACGCGCTTCCTTATCATCAACAATGCCCTTGGACGTAGAAATGATCGCCGTGCCAAGTCCGCTCAAAACACGCGGGATCTCATCATTCTTGACATACACACGCAAACCTGACTTAGAAATGCGCTTAAGACCAGATATCACGGGCTTTTTGCCGTCGTACTTCAAATAAACCTTAAGAACTCCCTGCTTATTATCCTTAAGAAGACGGACATCCTCGATATAGCCGTCCTTCTTCATGATACCCAGGATCTGCTCATTGAGCTTTGTAGCCGGAAGGTCAACCGTATCTTTACGCACACCGATAGCATTGCGTATGACCGTCAACATGTTTGCTATGGAATCTGAAACTGCCATCGTAAATCCTTTTTATTAAGTTAAATTACCAAGATGCTTTCTTAACGCCAGGGATCTCACCCTTCCAGGCAAGCTCTCTGAAACAAAGACGACAAATACCGAACCGACGCAAGAAGGCCCTCGGACGTCCACACAAATGACAACGATTGTGCTGACGGGTCGAGAACTTTGGCGCTTTCTTAGACTTGTTGATCAACGCTTTCTTTGCCATGATCTTTCTGACTATCCTTTACTGTTTATTAGACTCAGCCGCTACTGCCGGCTTGGCGAACGGAATGCCCATAAGCGTTAAAAGCTCCAGGTTCTTCTGTGCATCCCCGCCCTTGATCACCAATGTGATGTCCATACCCTGAGCGCGAAAATCACGACGCGTGGGGTCTATTTCCGGAAAAATCGACTGTTCTTTAAGACCAAGGCTGTAATTACCTTCACGATCGAATGACTTACGGGAAATACCGTTAAAGTCACGGATACGGGGCAATACGACATTGATCAGGCGTTCCATGAACTCGTACATCCGCTGGCGGCGCAACGTTACCTTACAACCGACCGGAGCGCCGATCCTCAAATGAAAATTTGAAATCGCCTTCTTGGAGCGGCGAAGCGATGGCTTCTGCCCGGTGATAGCGGCAAGATCATCCGCCGCGACCTCAAGGATCTTAAGGTCCGACATGGCCTCACCCACACCCATGTTGACAACGATCTTCTCAAGACGAGGGACCGCCATAATATTCTTGATCCCGAACTTCTCTTTCATCGCCGGGACAACTTCTTTCTTGTACTTATCGAACAATTCAGATTTCACGTCAATCCCCTTTTAGATCGTTTCGCCACTTTTTTTGCTGATGCGGACCTTGGAGCCGTCCTTAAGAACATTGGCTTTAAAACGTGAAGCCTTGTTGGTCTTCGCGTCAGCGAGCATGACATTCGAAATATGGATCGGGTGCTCCAGATCAATGAAACCGCCATTGGGATACTGATCGCTCTTCTTAACGGCCTTCTTCACAAGATTGATGTTCTCAACGACCACCTGTTTCTTGCCGGTGAATACCTTGATCACCTTGCCGGTCTTTCCTTTATCCTTACCTGCGATCACAATGACCTTATCATCACGTTTAATACGCAACATTAGACTACCTCGGGAGCTAAAGAAATGATTTTCATATATTCCATATTACG
This sequence comes from Candidatus Omnitrophota bacterium, assembly GCA_903959815.1. Lineage (GTDB taxonomy): Bacteria > Omnitrophota > Gorgyraeia > Zapsychrales > Fredricksoniimonadaceae > Fredricksoniimonas. Next base: position 20,549 of record CAJBYM010000054.1, on the reverse strand, counting down.
GAGCTCACGGGCCACAGGGCCGAAGACGCGTGTTCCGCGGGGATTGCCGGCATCATCGATCAAAACAACCGCATTGCTGTCAAAACGGACATAGGTGCCGTCCGGTCGACGGATACGCGCTTTGGTACGAACAATGACGCCTTTGGCTTTCTGCCCCTTCTTGACCGCAGCATCCGGCGTTGATTCCTTGATATTGACCCTGACGATATCGCCGATCTTGGCATGCAGCTTGCCTTTGGCATTAAGAACGCCGATCACAGACGCCGTGCGAGCGCCCGTATTATCTGCCACCTGAAGGATCGTTTTCATCTGGATCATGCGACCACCGCCTCTTTATCCTTATTCTTCTCAACAACACGGATGATGGCCCAGCGCTTATCCTTGGACAAAGGACGGACAGACATCAACTCAACAGTGTCGCCAACGTGCGACTCATTCTTTTCGTCATGCGCCTTGTAACGCGCCGAACGCTTCATGAGCTTGCCATACTGGGGATGACGGAGCGTGGAATCAACCTTAACAACACGCGTCTTCATCATCTTGTCACTGACGACCGTACCGGTCATCGTCTTACGCTTATTTAGCCTGTTTTCCATCTTGCTTTTTTCTTTCGTTGAGGATCGTCTGAATACGCGCGATCTCTTTTCTGACCATGTTGAAACGGGACGGTTTCTCGGCCTTCCCGGAACTGCTCTTTTGCTGCCGAAGTTCGAAAATCTCCTTCTTCAGGTTCTTTTCCCTGGTAAGAAGCTCGTCGGCATTCTGTTCTCTCAATTCTTTAACCTTCATATTATCTCACTTAGGCCTTTTTCGAACGGGTTACGAATTTGGTCTTTACCGGAAGCTTGAACGCCACAAGCCTCAAAAGACTCTTCGCGAAATCTTCGGGCACGCCGCTGATCTCAAAGATCACGCGTCCGCGCTTGATGACCACGACCCAATGGTCAAGATCGCCCTTGCCTTTACCCATACGGGTTTCAGCAGGTTTCTTGGTAACAGGTTTGTGCGGAAACACATTGATCCACAATTTACCTGCACCACGCAATTTCCTGACAAGCGCCACACGACAAGCTTCCAGGTGATTCGCACGGATAAGCCCATTGTCCAGCGACTTCAAACCATATTCACCAAAAGACAGACGTGCGCCTGAACTGGCAATACCACGGCATTTGCCTTTTTGGGATTTACGGTATTTAACTCTTTTTGGCATTAACGCCATGATGAAACTCCTTCAAAATTTTTCTACAAAAAATTTTTAACTCCCAAAGACCGCAACAGCCCAACAGAGTAACGCGGCTAAGGAAGCTTCCTCAAGCTTCGACTTTACGAACATCCTTGATCGTATCGCCCTTATAAATCCACACCTTCACGCCAATACAGCCAAACGTCGTATTAGCCTCAGTAAACCCATAATCAATATCCGCGCGAAATGTCTGCAGCGGGATCTTCCCAACATGATATTTTTCACGACGGGCAATTTCGGCGCCATCAAGACGGCCAGAGACAATGATCTTGACGCCCTTGGCTCCCGCCTGAATGGTCTGTTCAACGGCGCGCTTCATAGCACGACGGAATCCCACGCGCTTTTCCATCTGGAACGCCACGCTCTGCGACACAAGCTGGGCATCGATCGCAGGATTCTTGATCTCTTTAATATCAACCGTGATCACTTTGGTCGTGATCTTCCCAAGGTCCTGCCGAAGCTTGTCTATATCAACACCGCGACGGCCGATAATAACACCCGGACGCGCAGAAGCAATACGGATCTTGATCTGATCTGCCAAGCGTTCGATCTCAACACCGGATACAGCACCCTGTACAAACTTCTTACGGATGTATAAACGGATTTTGTAATCCTCTTCAACATTCTTGGCATAATCCTTGGGGTCCGCAAACCACATGCTGCGCCAATTCTTATTGATACCGATTCTGACTGCGACTGGACTGACTTTCTGGCCCACTTTACAATACCTCTTTATTTGACTTTAAGATCAAGCTCGACCGTGATGTGCGTGGTCTTCTTGAGTATTTGCGTCGCGCGGCCGAACGTGGCCGCGTGAAATCTTTTCCAAACCGGCCCCTGATCCGCCGTGATCTTCGAAACAAAAAGCTGATCTTCCGTGACGCCCTTTAATTTGGCGCTGGCCACCGCTGCATCAAACACCTTAACAATCTTCTCTTTCGTCGGCTTATTCAAATGTGCAAGAATGGTCTGTGCGACCGGAACCTGCTTGCCGCGAATGAGGTCAAGGATCTGTCTGACCTTCGTGGGAGAAACTCTAAGATAACGACCTTTAGCTCTGGCAATCATTGTGTATTCCCTTATTTCTTAACAGCGGCCTTCTTGGCCTTAATACCACCGTGTGCCTTAAATGTTCTCGTCGGCGCGAATTCACCGAGTTTGAACCCGACCATATTCTCGGTCACAAAGATCGGAATATGCTTACGGCCGTTATGGACCGCGAATGTATACGTGACGAATTCAGGCAGGATCGTAGAACGACGTGACCATGTCTTGATCGGCTGTTTCACACCCGAAGCGACCATCTTATCAAACTTGCGCTTCAAGGACTCATCTACGAAAGGACCCTTAGCAATAGAACGTGTCATTTTTACTTCGTCCTTCTTTTAACGATGAACTTATCAGAATATTTCCCCGGTGTACGGGTTTTATAACCCTTGGTCGGCTTACCCCACGGCGTAACAGGATGCGGGTTGCCCTGCGGCGTCTTTCCCTCACCACCACCATGCGGATGATCGACGGGATTCATAACAACACCGCGCGACTGGCCACGGATCCCTTTCCAGCGGTTGCGTCCGGCCTTACCAATGGACTGTGTCTCATGTTCAACATTCGACAACTGGCCGATAGTAGCGCGGCAGTTGCTGGCAACCTTGCGCATCTCACTGGACGGCATACGCAAATGCGCCACAGCACCTTCTTTAGCGATAAGCTGTGCAGAAGAACCGGCAGAGCGAGCGATCTTGCCGCCACGACCGGGATAAAGTTCAATGTTATGGACAGATGTCCCCAGGGGGATCTTGCTCAAAGGAAGAGCGTTGCCCGGCTTGATATCCGCGTTATCCGCATTGGTGCTGATAACAATATCTCCGGTCCTAAGCTCAACAGGAGCCAGAATATAACTCTTGGCATTATCGCTCTGATACTGAATGAGCGCGATACGCGTGGTCCGGTTCGGGTCATATTCGATGCCAAGCACAGTGGCCAGATCATCCAAACGGTCACGCTTAAAATCAACAAGACGGTACATCCTCTTGTGCCCGCCGCCACGGTGACGCGAGGTCACACGGCCGTAATTATTGCGGCCGCCTGATTTCTTGAGCGGTGCTAAAAGTGATTTTTCCGGTGTATGCTTGGTCAACTCACTGAAATCGCAGAGAGCTGCATGGCGAACACCTGGCGTAGTCGGTTTAAAACGCTTGATACCCATCTTCAGGCCACCTCGATCTTGTTGTTCTCTTTAAGAGTAACAACTGCTTTTTTCCAATCAGCGGTGTAACCATACTGGGTACGGACACGCTTTCTTTTCCCGGAGACAAGGACGATATTAACAGACGCGACCTTGACCTTATAAATTTCTTCAACGGCCTTCTTGATATCCGGCTTCGTTGCAGCAGAAGCAACACGGAATGCATACTTGCGGGCCTTTTCCATCGACACGCCTTTTTCCGTGCGCAATAAATTCTTGATGACTTCGTAGCTGATCATTGTAATCTCTTCAAAAGTTTTTCCATGGCAGACTTGGTCGCCAAGACATGTTTGCTCTTAAGAACATCCAATGCATTCACATCAAGGACACGGACCATGTTAACCCGGGCCACGTTACGTGAAGCGCGGGCCACATCATCACCGCACCCGTCGAACAAAGCAAGCACTTTGCCTGTCGAAAGTTTTAAATTGTTCAAAATACCCGTAAAATCTTTTGTCTTTCCAGACTCAACGGCCATCTTGTCAACACAGATCAGGGCACTGCCCTTGAATTTCGCTTTCAATGATTCGCCAAGAGCAACCGTACGGACCTTTTGAGGAAGCGTATAGCTGAAATCGCGCGGATGCGGACCAAACACAACGCCACCATGACGCATAAGAGGCGAACGGCTTGAACCCTGACGAGCCTGACCGGTCCCCTTCTGGCGAAACGGCTTCTTGTTACCGCCGGAGATCTCACTGCGGATCTTCGTATCGGCATTGCCCTGGCGCTGATTCGCCTGGTACATAACAACGGCCTGATGCATGACCGCATCATTGACATCCTGAGAAAACAGATCCGGCAGTTCGATCGAACCACTTTCCTGACCTTTAACATTATAAACTGTGAGCTTAGGCATTACGTCCCTTACCTTATCCTGCCAGCCAAAATCTGGCTGGATTCTGCCCCTCTACGAGGAGCTTTATTTCTTCGTGCTAGCTTTTCCACCCTTAGCCGCGGCCTTAGCCTGCTTCATCGGGTTACGCTTATGAACCACAACTTCCTGTTTCTCATCCAACGCACGATAAGCGCGCTTAACAGATTTCTCGATCGTTAAAAGACCATTCTTAGAGCCAGGCACCGCGCCCTTAACAAGGATCATGTTATTCTCAAGATCAACCTGCATCACGCGCAGATTCTGCACCGTAACGCGCACATCACCCATGTGCCCCGGCATATTCTTACCGCGAAGAACGCGGCCAGGATACGTGTTAGCACCGTTGGATCCGATACGACGATGATGCATCGAACCATGCCCCTCATCGCCACCATGCCAATTCCAGCGCTTGATACCGCCCTGAAAACCTTTGCCGATGGACGTTCCAATAACATTAACATATTCACCCGCACGGAACAAATCCGCCTTCAGCTGCTGGCCAAGTTGATAGCCCGCATTATCTGAAGACTTGAATTCCTGGATCGTCCGAAGCGCCGGCGCATTAACCTTCTTAAAAAGGCCCAGGCGCGGCTTGGTGCACTTGGTTTCTTTAATCTCATCAAAACCCAGAACAACTTTAGCCGGTTTATCTTTCAACCCCACAACATAACAAGGGCCGACTTCAAGCGCTGTCACAGGGACAACGTTACCGTCTCCATCGAAGATCTGGGTCATGCCGATTTTTTTTCCTAACAATCCGCTGATCATACGTACTACCGATCTCTATTGTTTAATTTCAACGTCCACGCCAGCAGGAAGGTTCAATTTCCTTAGCGCCTCGACGGTCTTTGACGTAGGCTCGACTAAGTCGATGAGCCTTTTATGCGTCGCAAGACCAAACTGCTCACGCGACTTTTTATCAATGACCGGTGAACGAAGGACCGTATAAAGCTCCTTCTTCGTCGGCAGCGGCACAGGGCCATGAACCTTGGCACCGGTCCGTATCGCCGTATCTACGATCTCTTGAGTCGACTGATCGATCAATCGATGATCATACGCCTTGAGTTTGATCCGTATCTTCTGCATGTGACGTTACTACTTTCTTTTTTTACTCGATGATCTCGGAAACAACACCCGCACCGACCGTCTTGCCGCCCTCGCGGATAGCGAAACGAAGTTCCTTTTCGCACGCGACGGGAACAATGAGCTCAACTGTGAGCGCAACGTTATCGCCAGGCATGCACATTTCAACGCCAGCAGGAAGCTCGGCGGTACCGGTAACGTCCGTCGTACGGAAATAAAACTGAGGACGATAACCCTTAAAGAACGGGGTATGACGCCCACCCTCTTCTTTGTTCAGAATGTACACAGAGCACTTGAACTTCTTATGAGGCTTGATAGAACCAGGAAGCGCCAGAACCATGCCGCGTTCGATGGTGCTCTTGTCAACGCCGCGCAACAGAAGCCCAACGTTATCTCCGGCCTGACCTTGATCGAGCTCCTTACGGAACATTTCAACGCCGGTCACGGTCGTTTTACCAACCTCGGGACGAAGACCAACGATATCCACATCCTGACCAACTTTAACGATACCGCGTTCGATACGCCCCGTCGCAACCGTACCACGTCCGGAGATCGAAAAGATATCTTCGACAGCCATCAAGAACGGCTTATCAAGTTCACGCACAGGCATCGGGATCCAGGCGTCAACAGCCGCCATAAGATCAATGATACACTTGGCTTTTCCAGTGATATCCTTAGGATTATTAAGAGCATCGAGCGCAGAACCGCGGAGCACCGGGGTATTGTCGCCATCAAACTTATATTTTGTCAAAAGATCACGGATCTCCATTTCAACGAGATCAAGAAGCTCCGGATCAGCCTGATCGCACTTATTAAGGAACACAACAATGCGCGGAACGTTCACCTGACGTGCCAACAGGATGTGCTCGCGGGTCTGGGGCATCGCGCCGTCTGTGGCCGACACAACCAGGATGGCGCCGTCCATCTGCGCCGCACCGGTGATCATATTCTTAATATAGTCCGCGTGTCCAGGACAATCGATATGCGCATAGTGACGCGCTTCTGTCTGATATTCCAAGTGGGCAATATTGATCGTAACGCCACGCTCTTTTTCTTCAGGCGCATTATCGATCGAATCATACGCGCGAGCCTGGGCCAAACCTTTTTCGGCAAGCACAGTCGTGATAGCCGATGACAGTGTGGTCTTACCATGATCAACGTGACCGATCGTACCAATGTTCAAATGCGGTTTATTTCTTTCGAATTTTTCCTTAGCCATCGTCTTGTCCTCCCTTTTCCCTTTTCAGGTAGAAACTGAATTATTTTTTTCTGCTATTTAAGTATTCCTGACGCGCGCCGACGATCTTCTCGGCGACGTTATTGGGGACCTGTGCATAATATGAAGGCTCCATGGAGAAACTTGCACGCCCCTGTGTGAGTGAACGCAACGCGTTCGCATAATTGAACATTTCAGCCAACGGGACATCCGCACGGGTCAATTTGATATTGCCGATGTTGGATAATTCCGTGATCTTTGCACGACGAGTGTTAAGATCGCCAATAACGGTACCCATAAACTCTTCCGGGCAGGCCGCTTCAACAGCCATGATCGGCTCCTGGAACGTTGAACCACCCTTAGCCAAAGCTTCCCTGACCGCGATCTTGGCCGCTAACTGAAAAGCAATGTCGCTAGAATCAACGTCGTGATAAGAACCATCCACCAACGTCACAATGATATCCGTGACCGGATACCCTGCGAGAATACCGTTCTTTGTTTGAGCCTCAACACCGGCCTCAACAGACTTAATGAATTCGCGGGGAATCGAACCGCCCACGATCTTATCAATGAACTTAACCCCGGTCCCCTTGGGCGCCGGCTCGGCATGAATAACAACGTGACCATACTGACCACGGCCGCCTGACTGAGAAATGAATTTTCCAACAATATATTCAACTTTACGTGTAATGGCTTCCTTATAAGCAACCTGGGGACGCCCGATATTGGCATCAAGACCATGTTCACGCTTCATGCGGTCAATGATGATCTCAAGATGTAACTCACCCATCCCGGAAATAATGGTCTGGGATGTTTCCTGGTCATACTCAACACGCAAAGAAGGATCTTCGTCGAGGAATTTTCTGAGAATGATCCCGAGCTTATCCTGGTCCGCCTTGGTCTTCGGTTCCAGCGCCATGGAAACAACCGGCTCTGGGATCTTCATGCCTTCGAGCACACAAGGATTTTCTTCATGGCACAAGGTTTCACCATTCTTCGTATCTTTAAGACCGACAACAGCAATGATCTCACCCGCACCTGCCCTGGCAATGATCTCCTGTTTATTGGCATGCATCAAAAGCATCTTGGAAACACGTTCTTTTTTATCGCGCGAGGTATTCCAAAGAGTATCCCCAGCCGCCATAACACCAGAATAAATACGGGTATAAAAGATCTTGCCGACATACGGATCAGAAGCAACCTTGAAAACAAGTGCTGCAAGCGGCTCATCATCAGATGGCTTACGGAAAAGAACCTCTTCTTTATTATTCGGATTATGCGCCTTAACCGGAGGAACATCCAACGGTGAAGGAAGATAATCGACAACGGCATCAAGGATCGGCTGAACGCCACGGTTGCGGAGCGCTGTTCCTGCCAGGATCGGAAGAAACTTGGCCTTCAAAACACCGCGACGGATACCCGCCTTGAGTTCATCAATCGTAACTTCTTCTTCGTTCAAATATTTTTCCATGATGGCATCATCAGCCTCGCCCACCTTCTCGATGAGGATATGACGCATCTCTTTAGCTTTATCCATCAGATGTGCCGGAATATCAGAAACAACCATCTCAAGCCCATCCGCATCGGCGTAAGTGATATATTTCATAGCCACTACGTCCACAACACCCTTGAACTGATCTTCATGGGCATCCGGAAAATTAATCGCTGCCGCATTAGCTCCGAGACGCGTTTGGGTCTGACCAAGAACGCGATAAAAATCAGCGCCCAAACGATCGACCTTATTAATAAATGCCAAACGCGGGACATGATAACGATCCGCCTGACGCCATACAGTTTCAGTCTGAGACTGAACGCCGCTGGTCGCGCAAAGCACAATGACCGCACCGTCAAGAACCTTCAAAGAACGCTCGACCTCGATGGTGAAATCGACGTGTCCGGGCGTATCAATGATATTGATCTTGTGTTTCTTCCAAAATGTCGTGGTATTCGCCGCGACGATCGTGATGCCGCGTTCCTTTTCCTGCTCCATATAATCCATCTGGGTGTTACCTTCATCAACAGAACCCAATTTGTGGATCATACCGGTGTAGTAAAGGATACGCTCGGTCGTCGTGGTTTTACCGGCATCAATGTGCGCGATAATACCAATATTTCTTACTTTATCTAAAGAGTAGTGTTCACTAGCCATTTTATCTATATAACCTGTTTATGAAATTACCATCTGAAGTGACTGAACGCTTTATTCGCCTCGGCCATCTTGTGCGTCTCGTCGCGTTTCTTGATCGCCGCGCCTTCTTGTTTATAGGCCGCAACCAGTTCATCGGCGAGTTTCTGCACCATCGGCTTGCCCTTCTTCTTACGGGCGAAATCACGGATCCAACGCAACGCGAGGGATGTTCCACGGGCAGGCGCCACATCGATCGGGACCTGATAGGTCGCACCACCGACACGGCGGGCTTTAAGTTCCACACGGGGACGAACATTATCTATGGCCTTGCTGAAAGCCTTAAGGACCGGCTCTTCAGTGACCTTTGCCGCAAGAATATCCAAAGCACCATAAACGATACCTTCAGCGACTGTCTTCTTGCCGCAATCCATAATAACATTCATAAACCGGGACACGAGCTCACTCGAGTACTTCGGATCCGGCATGACTTCTCTTTTTTCAGCGCGATGTCTTCTCATGATTAGGACTTCTCTCTCTTTGTGCCATACTTGGAACGGGATTTCTTCCTCTTGGAAACACCTGCTGTATCCAGCGTTCCACGCACCATATGATAACGGACGCCCGGAAGATCTTTAACACGGCCGCCGCGAACAAGAACAATAGAATGCTCTTGAAGATTATGCCCTTCGCCAGGGATATACGACGTGACCTCAACCTTGTTCGAAAGGCGAACACGCGCGATCTTACGCAGCGCGGAGTTCGGCTTCTTCGGGGTCATGGTCTTGACCTGTAAACACACACCGCGTTTTTGCGGACAAGAATCGAGTGCCGGCGATTTACTTTTCTGCGCTGGACGAACTCGGCTCTTTCTGATCAACTGCTGGATTGTCGGCATACTTTACCATTTCAACTTTTTTATACGTGTGAAAACCAGTACCTGCCGGGATCAAATGCCCGACGATAACGTTCTCTTTCAGCCCCGAAAGAAGGTCAATCTTACCAGACGAGGCTGCTTCTGTCAAGACTCTTGTTGTCTCTTGGAAGCTGGCCGCAGAAATAAAACTCTCCGTCGATAAAGATACCTTTGTGATACCCAAAAGAAGCGGCGTCGCCTGTGCGGGCTTCCCCTTCTTTTTCATAACAGTTTCATTGGCCTTTTTAAACGAGCTGCGGTCCACTTGCTCGCCCACCAAAAATTCCGTATCGCCGGAATCATCAATGCGGACCTTCTTGAGCATCATCGATATGATAAGCTCAATGTGCTTATCATTGATACGCACACCCTGCAAACGATAAACTTCCTGAACTTCATTCAACAAATATTCCTGAAGAACTTTGTCGCCGCTGACCCGCAAAATATCCTGCGGAACAATGGGGCCTTCTGTCAACTGCTGACCCGCAAATACCATGTCGCCTTTATACACCGTCGGGTGTTTGCCGTGCGGAATCGCATATTCCTTGGCCATTCCCGTCGAGCTCTTAACCACAATGGTACGGTTACCGCGACGATCTTCACCGAACTCCACAAGACCATCGATCTCGGAAATGACCGCCGGATCTTTGGGACGACGCGCTTCAAAAAGCTCGGCGACACGCGGCAAACCGCCCGTGATATCGCGCGTCTTTTGAACGCCACGCGGGATCTTGGCAATAAGTTCGCCGGCGCCGATCGTTGCCTTATCTCCGACGAGAATGTGCGCGCCGACAGGGATCGAATAAATCCCGGCAACTTCTGCGCCCGTCGTAACAATGATCTGCGGATGAAATTCCTGTTTATGTTCAACAACCACGCGTTCGGTGATACCCGTAACCGGATTCAATTCACCGCGAACGGTGATGCCTTCGACAAGGTCTTCGAAATTCACCTGACCCTTGACTTCAGTGATGATCGGGATCGTATAAGGATCCCACTTAGCAAAAATAATACCCTTGTCGACCGTCTGTCCGTCAGCAATGCTCAGCGAAGACCCCTGCGGAAGCTGGTAGCGCTCATGCTCACGGCCATATTCATTGTTGATCGACACGGAACCATTACGATTCAAAACAATATATTCATTGCCTTTTTGGACAACGCGCAACTGATGATACTTGAGCTCACCTTTGTTCTTCGAACGGATGAACGACTGCTCAACCGTACGCGACGCCGTACCACCGATGTGGAAGGTTCTCATCGTCAACTGCGTGCCGGGCTCGCCAATGGACTGCGCGGCAATGATACCGACAGATTCACCCAGCTCAACCAAGCGGTGTGTGGCCAGATTACGGCCGTAACACTTAACGCAAACACCAAGATCCGCTTCACACGTGAGCGCGCTGCGGATACGAACCTTCTCAATGCCAAGCTGTTCAATGAGCTCAGCCTTCTCTTCAGTGATCTCATCACCCGCCGAGACGACCCGCTGGTCGGTCACAATGTCAACGATGCTGTCAAGGGCAACACGGCCGATGATGCGTTCCTTGAGCGGAACGACGACTTCATCACCTTCAATGATCGCAGAAACAGCAACACCATTTAACGTAGAACAATCATCAATAGAAACAACGATTTCCTGGGCGACGTCAACGAGACGGCGCGTCAGATATCCGGCATCTGCCGTTTTCAAAGCCGTATCCGCAAGACCCTTACGGGCGCCGTGCGTCGAAATAAAATATTCCAACACCGTCAAACCTTCACGGAAACTCGCCGTGATCGGATTCTCAATGATCTCTCCCGACGGCTTGGCCATAAGACCGCGCATACCGGAAAGCTGACGGATCTGAAGCTTCGAACCACGCGCACCGGAATCCGCCATAATATAAACAGGATTGAACGCGTCCATCTTCTTGAACACCATATCAGAAATGGTCTCTGTCGTATGTGTCCACACGTCAATGACCTTGTTATACCGCTCGCGGCCCGTGATGATCCCCTTATGATACTGATCTTCGATCTTGGAGACTTCCTGTTTCGCCGCCGTCAATGTTGTTTCTTTTTCTTTAGGCACCGTCAGATCAGACATCGAAATCGAAATACCGGCGTCTGTGGCCGAGCGGAAACCCAATGCTTTGACACGGTCAAGCAGCTGGACCGTTTCATAATGACCCAACTTCTTATAGCAATTCGCGATCACAGAACCAAGCTTCTTCTTATCCAGAAGAATGTTGACGAACCCCATGCTCGGGTGGATCTGTTCATTGAAGATCACACGACCGACAGTCGTCTCAATGATACGGGTCTTGGCAGAAACATCCGCCTTCACGTCATCATCCTTGGTCTTCTCTTTGCCTGACTTGATAACCGTAGATGCCAGGTCATCGCCCCAGACCGGGATATCAATGCGCACACGGATGCGCGAATGGATCTCAACGAGCCCGTCGTTTAACGCCACAATAACTTCACGGCGGTTAGAGAATAATTTATCTTCGCCCTTAGACCCCGCGCGTTCCTTGGTCAAATAATACAAACCAAGAACAATATCCTGTGTCGGAGAAACGATCGGACGTCCGTCCGCAGGAGAGAAAAGGTTGTTCACAGATAACAGCTGCAGGCGGCACTCGGTCTGCGCTTCCAAAGAAAGCGGAATATGCACAGCCATCTGGTCACCGTCGAAGTCGGCATTGAACGCCGTACACACAAGCGGATGCAGCGTGATCGCCTTGCCCTCAATGAGAACAGGCTGAAAAGCTTGGATCGACAAACGGTGCAGCGTCGGCGCGCGGTTGAGCATGATCGGATGGTCCTTGATGACCTCGTCGAGGATATCCCACACCTCGACGTTAGCCCGCTCAACCATGCGTTTGGCACCCTTGATGGTGTGCACAAAGCCACGCTCACGTAATTTACGGATAATGAAAGGCTCAAAAAGTTCAAGCGCCATCTTCTTCGGCAATCCGCACTGATGAAGCTTAAGCTCTGGACCAACGACAATGACAGAACGGCCGGAATAGTCAACGCGCTTACCGAGCAAATTCATACGGAAGCGTCCCTGTTTGCCCTTGAGCATATCGGACAAAGATTTCAAAGGACGATTACCTGAACCCAGGACCGGACGACCATGACGACCATTATCCAAGAGCGCATCCACCGCTTCCTGAAGCATGCGCTTTTCGTTACGGACGATGATCTCGGGTGCACTGAGGTCAATGAGCTTCTTCAAACGGTTGTTGCGGTTGATAACACGACGATAAAGATCGTTCAGATCAGAGGTCGCAAAACGGCCACCCTCCAGCGGAACGAGCGGACGAAGATCCGGCGGAATGACCGGAAGAACATCCAGGACCATCCACTCCGCAAGATTCCCTGAAACCTTGAAATCCTCAACGATCTTCAGGGTCTTGGAGATCTTCTTGAAATTGGTGCCCGCAGGATTTGCCTTCTCGAGCGCCTTACGCAGATCCTTGGAAAGTTTGTTCAGATCGATCTCACGCATCAGATCACGGATCGCTTCAGCACCGATCTTGGCCTTAAAGTTACCCCCGAACTTAGAGATAGCTTCTTGATATTTCTCTTCGGAAAGAAGGTCTTTCTTCTTGAGCGGCGTACTGCCGGGATCAAGAACAACGTACTCTTCATAATAAATGATCTTCTCAAGATCGCGCAATCCGATCTGCAAGAGGGCCGCCAAACGGCTGGGGACTGCCTTATAAAACCAGATATGCGTCACAGAACACGCAAGATCAATATGCCCCATACGCTCACGACGGACAGAAGAGCGCGTCACAAGAACGCCGCAACGGTCACACGTAATGCCCTTGAATTTAATGCCTTTATATTTTCCGCAATTACACTCCCAATCGCGGACAGGCCCGAAAATGCGTTCGCAAAAAAGCCCGTCCTTCTCAGGTTTAAGTGTGCGGTAGTTGAGCGTTTCCGCCTTACGGACCGGGCCGTTAGACCACGATCTGATCACTTCGGGGGAAGCGATCTTAATGGAGATCCGATCCTGCTCTTTAATATTGATTTCGGTCTTCATTCTTTCTTCTCACCCTCTTCTGTTGCGCCTTCAGCTCTCTCGAGGCGGATATCCAAGCACAAGCCCTGTAACTCCTTGACCAGAACGTTGAAAGATTCCGGCGTACCGGGCGTCAACCTATGCTCGCCCTTAACAATAGCCTCATAAATACGGCTACGGCCAAGAACGTCATCGGACTTAACCGTAAGCATTTCCTGAAGTGTATACGCAGCGCCATAAGCCTCAAGCGCCCACACTTCCATTTCACCAAAACGCTGACCACCAAAATGGGCTTTACCACCCAAAGGCTGCTGCGTAACGAGTGAATACGGTCCGATCGAACGGGCATGGATCTTCTCGTCGACCAGGTGATTAAGCTTAACCATGTAGATCTGCCCAACCGTGATCTTCTGATCAAAGGGCTGACCCGTGAAACCATCAAAAACCAGAGCCTTGCCATCTTCCGGAAGCTTCGCCTGCTTCAAAAGATCGCGGATCTCCTGTTCCGTCGTACCATTGAACACGGGGGACTCAATGTGCAGGCCCAACGCCTTTGCCGCCCAGCCCAAATGTGTTTCCAGAAGCTGACCGACGTTCATACGCGAAGGAACGCCCAACGGATTCAAAACAATATCAACAGCCTGCCCATTCTCCATGAACGGCATATCTTCCTCAGGAAGAATACGGGACACAATACCTTTATTACCATGACGACCGGCCATCTTGTCGCCGACCGAAAGCTTACGCTTGGTGGCCACGTAGACAACAACACGCTTAAGAACACCGGCAGGCAACTCATCGCCCTTCTTCACACGGTCAATTTCACGCTCTTCTTCTTCACGGAGCTCATTGACCCGATCATTATAAAGAGAAAGCGCCTCGCGGCCTTCACTGTCCTCTTCAAGATCCTCGATCCCTAACATCCCGACCTTCTTTTCATCAAGCCCAAGGATGTCAGAAAGCTTCTTGTTCTTTTCACCCGTAGCAAACTCAAGTTCCTGGGCGTAATACTCCTGGATCTTTTCGATCTCGGAGGATTCCTTGACCTTATCAGCCTTGGCCTTGCGCCCGCGCTCATTGCGCTGGAACACTTCCACATTAACAATGACACCTGTAATACCGGGAGATAATGTGAGCGACGTATCACGCACATCGGCGGCTTTTTCACCAAAGATCGCGCGCAAAAGTCTTTCCTCAGGGGAAAGTTCTTTTTCACTCTTGGGTGTAACTTTACCGACGAGAATATCACCGGCCTTAACCTCGGCACCAACACGGACAATGCCTTCAGGTGTAAGATCCTTGAGCGCATCTTCACCGACATTAGGAATATCGCGCGTGATCTCTTCATTACCCAGACGGGTTTCACGGCATTCGCATTCAAAACGTTCGATGTGAATGGAGGTGAATTTATCTTCACGCACCACACGCTCATTGATCAAAATAGCATCTTCGAAATTGTAACCGCGCCAGGGCATGAATGCCACCAGCACATTACGTCCCAACGCAATACGGCCGGACTTCGTCGCCACACCATCAGCGATGATCTGTCCCTTTTCCACCTTTTCGCCCAGCTTAACAAGCGGCGTCTGATGAACACAGGTATTAGCATTGGAGCGCTGATAAACTTTAAGGGCATAACTGTGATCTTGGCCGATGATGATCTCACGGGCATCAACCTTCGTCACAATACCTGATTCACGCGCGATCACGACAGCGCCAGAATCACGTGCCACCTTCTCCTCCATACCGGTCCCGACGAACGGAACTTCGGTGACCATCAAAGGAACCGCCTGACGTTGCATGTTCGAACCCATAAGGGCACGGTTAGCGTCATCATGCTCCAGGAACGGGATCATGGAAGTTGCCACCGAAACAAGCTGCTTCGGCGACACATCCATCAGCTCAACATCCTTGGGATGGATCTTCGGAAAATCAGTCTTAAAACGGCAGGACACTTCCTTCGAACTGATCGTGCCATCCTTATCCACAGGCGTATTAGCCTGGGCAATATATTTATTCTGATCGATATCCGCGGTCAAATACTCGATCTTTTTGGTGACCTTGCCGTCTTTAACCACGCGATACGGAGTTTCAATGAAACCCAGGTCATTGATACGGGCGCATGTCGCCAAAGACGAGATAAGACCAATGTTCGGACCTTCCGGTGTTTCAATGGGACACACACGGCCGTAATGGGTCGGATGAACGTCACGAACTTCAAAGCCCGCACGTTCACGCGATAAACCGCCGGGACCAAGTGCCGAAAGGCGGCGCTTATGGGTCATTTCCGCGATCGGATTGACCTGGTCAGCAAATTGCGAAAGCTGACTGCGCGCAAAGAAATCCTGGATCTGATTCGAGAAAAGACGCGAATTGATCAAATGATGCGCTGTTAAATTTTCATAATTGCTCATGACGACCAGACGTTCCTTGATGGAACGTTCCAGACGCGCAAGACCGATACGGACCTGATTCTGGATAAGCTCGCCCACCGACTTGATACGGCGATTACCCAAATGGTCAATGTCATCGGTCTCACCCTTGCCCTCACGCAGTTCAAAAAGATACTTCATGACCGCAACAACGGTCGTAATATCCAGAACGCGATTATCAAGAGGAACATTCAAGTTGAGCTTGCGGTTAACGATATGACGCCCTACTTTGGACAAATCATAACGCTTCGGATCAAAAAAGAGACGATAAAAAAGAGCTTCAGCCACTTCAACCGTTGCCGGCTCCGTCGGACGCATCTTGCGATAGAAATCCATGAGCGCGTCTTCTTTGGACTCGGTGTGATCCTTCTCGAGCGTAGGCGCGAGCTTTTCAAATTCCGGACCCAAAACCTGCTGCATATCCTCACGGGTGGTTAAACCCATGATGCGCAAGATCTGGCTCGCCGGAAAATTACGGCGGCGGTCAATATACGCCAAAAGAACGTCATTGAGATCATACTTGATCTCGAACCAGGCCCCACGCGACGGAATAACACGACCGTAATAAATGGTCTTGCCTGTCGGATGGAGTTCGGCTTCGAAGGAAACCCCCGGCGGGCGCTGGATCTGAGAAACAACAACACGCTCATCACCATTGATGATGAATGTGCCGGTCTCGGTCATCAGCGGAAAATCGCCGAAATAAACTTCCTGTTCCTTGATATCCACAGGCGTGATCAAACGCAGTTTCACCTTGAGCGGCGCGGCATAGGTCATGCCCCTGCGCTGACACTCCAAACGAGAATATTTTTCTTTGCCAAAAGAATAGCTGATGTATTCCAAACGGATCTGCCCGTCATAACTCTCGAGCGGGAACACCTCGCGGAATACTTCTTCCAATCCCTGGTCCTGACGTTTATCGGAACCAAGATCTCTTTGCAAAAAACTCTCGTAAGACTTGACCTGAATATCAAGAAGCGACGGTAATTCGAACGTGTCCTGATACTTGCTGAACTCTTTAGTGTTCAATTTAGCCATATCTTCACAGGATCTTCTTTGAGTGTTAATCCCGGCTAATCAAAGCCAGGACAGAGAACGGCTTACGCGCAACACCACCCGCCCCATTTAAGCTGCGGGACGCACCCACACGGGTACGCCATGTATTACTGAAGCTCGACTTTTGCGCCAGCAGCTTCGAGCTTCTTCTTGAGCTCTTCCGCTTCTTCCTTGGTCGCATCTTCCTTAACAGTCTTAGGAGCGCCCTCGACGAGATCCTTGGCTTCTTTGAGGCCCAGGTTCGTGATAGCACGGACTTCCTTAATAACATTGATCTTGTTCGCGCCTGCTTCCTTGAGCACGACCTTGAATGAGGTCTGCACTTCCGCAGGAGCTGCCGCAGCAGCGCCGGCCGCAGGGCCCGCCATCATCATCGGCGCAGCAGCCGAGATGCCGAATTTGGTCTCAAGAGCCTTCACGAGATCCGACAGCTCAAGCGCCGTCAGCCCCTCAATAGACTTCACGAGCTCCGCGAGCTTCGGAGAAAGATTCGTGGTATTGTCAGACATGATCAGTTACCTCCCGTTTTTTCACTTATTTGTTTCAGAATCGAAAGTAGTTCGACTGTTTTTCCGTTTAAAGTCCTGGCCAGGCGCGTCATCGGCGACTGCAATGTGCCGAGCAACTGTGCCAACAGAACTTCCTTAGCCGGCAGATCAGAAAGACGCTTCATATCTTCTTTCTTGAGCAGCTGACTTGTGACCACACCGCCACGAAGGACAATGTTTTCCTTCTTATCCGCAAACTTGACCAGGATCTTCGCCACGTCCACAGGATCCGCGCTGGTCCAAATGAAAAGGGTCTGACCGTCAAGACCATCCGTGATCGGTGCAAGCACCGAACTCTTCAGGCCAACGCGCGCCAATGAATTGCGCGACATGTAGACCTTGGCTTTTTTCTGCTGAAGCGTCTTGCGCAGCGTGCAAATTTCCGCGGATGATACATTGCGGAAATTGATCACGAACGCGCTGGACTGCTTTTCAACGCCGTCCTGAAGCTTCTGGGTGATCTTATCTCTATAAATTTTACCTATCTTCGTCATATCGCCACCTTAACCCCCACACCCATGGTTGTGGACAGATAAACACTCTTGATAAAAACGCCTTTTACAGAAGCTGGCTTGGCGTGATCGACCGCTTCCATAAGATGCCGCGCGTTCTCAATGAGGTTCTGTTCGCTGAACGACCGCTTGCCGACACCCAGGTGAATGCCACCCTGCTTGTCATTCTTGAATTCCACGCGGCCGGCTTTAACTTCCCTGAGCGCCCGCTCGACATCGGCTGTAACCGTACCCGCTTTAGGGCTTGGCATAAGGCCGCGCGGTCCGAGGACCTTACCGAGCTTACTCAGGTCTTTCATCATATCCGGAGTTGCGATGAGGCAATCGAAACCCAGGAATCCTTTTTCAATCTTTTCAATCAACTCAACACCGCCCACAAAATCCGCGCCGGCCGCATTGGCCTTATTGACATTTTCACCCTGACAAACGACCGCGACCTTGAGGGACTTGCCCGTACCATGCGGCAGTACAACAGTACCACGCACATTCTGGTCGGACGCTTTGAGATTAAGGCTTAAATTGAAGTGCAACTCAACGGTCTCATCAAACTTAACCTTGGGCGACTGCTGGATGAGCGCAACCGCATCTTTCAAGGAATATGTCTTGTTGACGTCAACCTTCTTATAAGACTCTTTGATACGTTTGCTGATTTTTGTGGTCATAGTTAATCCTTTATCAAAATTCCCATGCTTCTGGCCGTCCCTGAAACCACACGGATCGCCTGCTGGATATCCGCGGTGTTAAGGTCGTCCATCTTCTGCTTCGCGATCTCTTCGACCTGCGCGCGCGAAAGCGTGGCAATGGTCTGCTTACCGGCTTCACCGGAAGCCTTCGCGACCTTTGCCGCCTTCTTCAAGAGCGCCGAACTCGGAGGGGTCTTGATGAGGAAATCAAAGGACTTGTCCTTATAAATATTAATGATCACAGGCAGGGGCATCGGATCCTTGCCCTTGGTCTGTTCATTGAATTTCTTGCAGAAATCCATGATATTGACACCATGCTGACCGAGCGCCGGACCAACTGGCGGCGCGGGATTCGCTTGACCCGCCGTCACATAGAGATTGACCTTTGCAATTTGTTCTTTTGCCATAATTTTACCCGATCATGATTGTTAGATTTTCTCGACCTGCCAGTACTCCAGCTCAACGAGGGTCGCGCGCCCGAAAACCGGGACGCTGACCTTGAGCTTTCCGCGGTCGGGATAGACTTCCGTCACGGAACCGTTAAAGTTTGCGAACGGCCCCTGGGTGATGCGGATCGGCTCGTTGATATCAAAAACGATCTTAGGCGAGGGTTTAGACTCGGTTTCGACCGTTCTCTTGAGAATATTATTCACTTCTTCTTCGGAAAGTTTTTGCGGTTGACGGCCGGGTCCGATAAAACTCGTAACACCCGGGGTGGTCTTAATGAGGTACCAGCTCTCCTTGGTCATGTTCATCTTAATAAGGATGTAGCCGGGGAAAAATTTGCGGGTTGTGATACGCTTCTTGCCGCCACGGACTTCTGAGACCTGTTCAGTCGGAACCACGATCTCTTCGACGTAGTTCTTGAGCTCGGTCGTGGCAATGCGGCGGTCGATGCCCGCTTTTGCGCGTTCTTCAGCGCCTGTCTGTGTGTGAATGACGTACCAGTCCATTTTTCCTTATCTGATGATCGCGTGCATGCCTCTGGAAAGCAAGAGGTCAATTGTTGTAATGAACAAACCCAGACAAATAGCGCTGATCAGCACGATCCACGTCGCATTGATCAGATCTTTACGCGGAGTCCAAGAGACCTTGCTTAACTCCACCAGTACTTCTTCAATGAATATTTTGATCTTGCTTATCATAATTAATACACAGGCCAGGCAGGATTCGAACCTGCAACCTGCGGTTTTGGAGACCGTCGCTCTACCAGTTAGAGCTACTGGCCTATATCTCCAGAAATTACTTTTTCATTTCCTTGTGCGGTATATGCTTCTTGCAAAAGGGGCAATATTTCTTAAGTTCAAGTCGCTCAGGCTTTTTCTTCTTGTCTTTCATGCCGGAGTAATTGATGCGCTGACATTC
The DNA here is from genome assembly GCA_903959815.1 of Candidatus Omnitrophota bacterium. Lineage (GTDB taxonomy): Bacteria > Omnitrophota > Gorgyraeia > Zapsychrales > Fredricksoniimonadaceae > Fredricksoniimonas. Next base: position 227 of record CAJBYM010000054.1, on the reverse strand, counting down.
TGTACACTGAAAATGGATGATCTCTCGCATAGATCCTGTCTTATGTTATACATCTAACCTAAACTGGAGCCCTCGACCAGAATTGAACTGGTGACCTCGTCCTTACCAAGGACGCGCTCTGCCAACTGAGCTACATGGGCACACTGGTTGCGCGGCGTCATTGCCGCTAACGACAAAACATGGACACCCTCATGCCAATCTGTCAAAAATGACCGAGGGTCGACCGG
>CAJBYM010000053.1 GCA_903959815.1 Candidatus Omnitrophota bacterium | reverse complement strand
GCACGCCCGAAATCGTAGCACTTCCTATTATTGAGGGTAGTGAGGCGTATCTGTCGTGGATCGAGAAATCTACATAATCATTTTAAGAATTCTTTGGAAAATAAAAAAAGCCCCTGGGATCCAGAGGCTTTTTTTGTGATGATGTTATCGTGATGGTAATCATTGTTTCGCGCGCATTTTATCCATTTCAGCTTTTTGCTTCATTTTGATATTCCCGACAAAGTCTTCAAGTTTTGCTTTTTCGCGTAGCGAGCGGATCACCGTATTCATGATCCTTACGCGCTCTTCATTGTAAAGCGAATCAGCGAACGTCTTTTTAACTTCTTCGAACTTTTTCTCGTCAATGGGTTGTGTTGCGACCCAAAAGAGGATGGCCGGGCCGCGTGGGGTGATGACCACATCGCTCAAGCGATTGTCTTTGCCGAGTTTGAATGCGGCGGTGATGAAATCATCAGACAGGCCGATCTCCGGGATATATTCTCCCATGCCAAAGAAAGTTGTTTGTTTGGATTCAAGTCCGAGTTCTTTGATGCTGGCTGCAAAGTCCGCGCCCGTTTTGATCTTTTCAGCAATGGTTTTCTGGAATTGCGCCGTTTTGTCCGTAGCGATCTGGGTGCTTCTGTCTTTGATGACAGCTGCTTTAACTTTTTCTTTGATCGTGTTGAATTCAGGTGTGAAAGCGGGTTTCTTGTTCGTGATCTTAACGATCTGGTAGCCTTGGGCGATTTCTACAGGACCCAGGATATCGCCGCTTTTGCCATTGAAGACCTGTTGGAGCAGTTCCAGCGATGATAATTCAGGGCTGGGCATTTCCATGTTAAAAAAGCCTGTGTCTTTAACCGAAGCATTGGCTTCTTTGCTGGCTGTCATGAGATCAGCGCCTGTGTTCAGTTTCTTAAGAAGTTCATCGGCTTTCTTGGAGGCCTCTGATTTCTCGGTTTCTGAAGCTTTGGCATTGAGCGGCAGGGTTATGACAGTAGCTTTTACCGCTTCGGGTTCAAGGAAATCTTCACGGTGAGTATCAAAATAAGCGTTCAGGTCTTTGTCATCCACCGTAATGCCAGTAGCGAATGTTTCAGGCGTCACCAGGGTGTAGTTGACCTGGACCTTTTGGTTGCGGTGTTCGTATTCTTTGCGGACAGCTTCATCCGAGAAATTGATGGCTTTTAGTTCAGGGGAGAAGATCTTGATGATCTTGATCTGGTCCCGGAGGCCTTCTTCAAAGTCCCGCGGTTCACGGCGGAAGACATTCTTGACGATGTTCGCGTAGAGCCGTTTGTCGAATTCACCGTCGCGCTGGAAGAAGGCGATCGTTTGGATGAATTGGATGACTTCCATATCACTGGCTTTGATGCCGCGGTCTTCAGCGGCTTTCAGCAGGATGATGCGGGTCCATGTTTCATTGTCCATGTCCATCATGGAGAGGACTTTTTCGATATTCGCACCGTGCATCATGACGGCCTGGTCATGGGTATTTTTGTAATGACGGTTATATTCTTTCAGGGAAATGGTCTTTCCGTAGACTTTGCCTGCGCTTTGGTTGATATTAAAAGAGTCGCCATAGCGCGACATGCCGAAGCCGAAGCCAAAGGAAATGATGATGATGGCAGAAATGACCCACAAGACTTTTTTAGCAACGCCTTTATGGCGGAAAACTTTAAGCATGTGAAGGCTCCTTGATGTGTGTTGGAAGTAATGCAGCAAATTATAAGGATGATAGCTGTGTTTGGAAAGGATTTTTTCTTTACATTTTCTTTAACCTTACGTTATAATAGCCCCCTCTTTGAAAGATTTTTAAAGAAAGATAGATATATGCCAACAATTAAGCTCGGTTTACCCAAGGGAAGTTTGCAGGATGCGACGGTCGCGCTTTTTCAGAAAGCCGGTTATAAACTGATCGTTTCCAGCCGTTCGTATTTTCCCCATATTGATGATCTTGAGATCGCGCCGGTTCTTTTGCGTGCCCAGGAGATGTCGCGTTATGTTGAGGACGGGACGCTGGATTGCGGGATCACGGGTGCGGATTGGGTTGCAGAGAACGGTTCCAAGGTTCAGGTGATGACAGAATTACAGTATTCCAAGGCCACGACCAATAAAGTCCGTTGGGTTCTGGCTGTGCCGGAAGCATCTGGCATCAAGTCGGTCAAAGACCTTGCGGGCAAGCGCATTGCGACGGAAGTTGTCGGCATTACCAAAAAATATTTGGCCAAGAACAAAGTTAAAGCCCAGGTTGAATTCAGCTGGGGTGCGACAGAAGCCAAAGTCGCCTCCGGTCTTGTGGATGCTATCGTGGAGCTTACGGAAACGGGCAGCAGTCTGAAGGCCAACAAACTTCGTATCGTGGAAACATTGTGTGAGTCGTCGACGCAGTTCATTGCCAACAGGCTGTCTTTTAAGGATGCCTGGAAGCAAAAAAAGATGGATCAGGTGATCATGCTCCTTAAGGGTGCTTTGGCGGCCAATAACATGGTCGGCCTTAAGATGAACATTGAGGAAAAGAATCTGGCGAAGATCCTGAGAGATCTTCCTGCTTTGAAGAATCCGACGGTTGCGCCATTGACGCGCACCGGTTGGGTGGCCATTGAGACGGTTATTGATGAAAGTATTGTGCGGACTATTATCCCGACGCTGAAAGAACATGGCGCCCAGGGGATCATTGAATACTCGTTGAACAAGCTTATTGTTTAATCCAACAACCAACATAAAGGTAGGCTCCATGCCTTGCGGAAGAAAAAGAAAACTTAGAAAGATCAAGACCCACAAGCGCAAGAAGCTGCGTAAGGCGCTTCGCCATCTCAAGAAGAGAGAGACCCGCTAACCTGAATTTCGCTCAGGCGAAATTCACTCCTGCTGATAGGCAGGGGTGGCGTGTAAAATCCGTTAGGATTTTCCTTATGCTGCGTCATGCATTGCGCTGGTCAGTAGCTTTAGCTGCTGTCGTAGGATTCGTGTCAGTCCCGGCCGGTAGGGTCCGGGCTGACACGGCTAAAAGTATTGCTCATTACATCATGGGCGTGTCTTATGAATTTCAGAATGAGGCTGATGCGGCTCTTTCGGAATATCAAAAGGCGATCCAGGTTGATCCCTCCTCTTTTGCGGCCCAGATGCGCCTGGGCATCATCAGTTCCCAGATGGGCCATAGTTTCCTGGCGATCAAGGCATTTACAGCGGCCATTGAGATCGAGCCGGGTGATCTGCAGGCGCGTTATCTTCTAGCTTTGGTTTATTCTTCCGTCAAGGATTTTGACCGCGCCGCGCAGCAATACGAGACCATCCTTAAAACCTTTACCACGATCGAGCCGCAAAATATTGAGTTTTATATTTATCTCGGTGATCTTTATTATTCGCAAGGCAAGATGGAATTGGGCATTGCCCAGTTTGAGAAGGTGCTGGTCTTGCAGCCGAAGAATACAGAGGCTTTGTTGCAGGTGGGTGCGTTTTATTTAGATCATCAAAAACATTCAGAAGGGATCGGGCTTTTAAAACGTTGTGTTGAGGCGGATCCGGGACATGGCGATTGTCTTAATGCGTTGGGGTATGCTTATGCGGAAGATAATATTCAGCTTGATGACGCAAAAGACATGATCGCCAAGGCGCTGGCCATGGAGCCGGAGAATGCGGCATTTCTTGACAGTTTGGGCTGGGTTTACTTCAAGCAGGGAAAGTTCGAAGATGCGCTGGTCCTTTTAAGAAAAGCGGTTGCGAAGGAAGAAGACCCTGCGATCTATGATCATATGGGCGATGTTTATGAAAAGCTTGGTCAGTCGGACAAGGCCCTTGAGATGTGGCACAAGGCCCTCGCCATTGACGAAACCATGACTGTCCTTAAAGCGAAGATCATTCGTGTTCAGAGCGTTCTGAAAAAGAAATAACCGCATGAAATCTTTCACACTTCCTTCCTATGCAAAATTAAATCTTGCGCTTCGGGTTGTAGCGCGGCGGCCTGACGGGTTTCATGAACTTGTGACACTTTTTGAACGCATCGATCTACATGATGATGTTTCTTTCGCGCCGGCCAAAGAAGGCGCATTTTCTATGGTGTGTGATGATAAGCGCGTCCCTTGTGATGAGCGCAATCTTATATGGAAAGTGGCGTCTGTTCTTGTGAAGGGAGAAAAAGTTCACAAGGGGGCAAAGATCGTTATTAAAAAGCGTATCCCGGTCGCAGCGGGTTTGGCCGGAGGGTCTAGTAATGCGGCGGCGGCTTTGCAGGGCTTGAACAAACTTTGGGACTTGCGGCTTTCACAGGCCAAACTTTTATCCTATGCGCGTATGATCGGCAGTGATGTGGCGTTCTTCCTTTATGATGTGCCGTTTGCGATCGGTACCGGTCGTGGTGAGATGATCAAACCGTTGGCTGTTAAGGCGGCTCTTTGGCATTTTCTTGTTGTGCCGCAGGCGCCGCTTTTGACCAAGGATGTTTACGAGCATTTTGCGGTTTCAGCTCAAAGCTTTACAAACACGGGGAGCGATGTTAACATCATTCTTCGTTCTTTAGAGAAAAATGACCCCTCCGGCGTTGGCGCGGGTCTTTTTAATGATCTGGAAGCTCCGATCCTTGTGCTCAAGCCGCATTTGGGCAAGCTTAAGGCGAGGGTTTTACGTCATGATACGCTGGGAGTTTCTTTCTCGGGAAGTGGTCCGTCTGTGTTCGCGGTGATGGCCAGCGAAAAAGAAGCGCAGCATCTTAAGAAGATTTTTAGTAGAACGTATCGGCAGGTTTTTGTTGTTAAAACGAAATAAACTTTGCTTTTCTAAAAGATATTAAGGTAGCTTTCTTTGCCTGGTAGTGTAATGGTAACACACCAGATTTTGGTTCTGGG
>CAJBYM010000052.1 GCA_903959815.1 Candidatus Omnitrophota bacterium | reverse complement strand
GTCATTGGGCCATTGATCGAGGTGCCGGTGATGTTGCTGTTGGTCAATGTGGCGAAGGCTTTTCAAAAGAATGTGAAGTTAGTTAAAACGTGTTGCTCTTAGAGAGGTGATCTATGGCAAAAGAGAAAGTTTTATTCGTGTGTATTCATAATTCGGCCCGTAGTCAGATGGCTGAAGAGTTATTGCGTAAGTTGGCGGGGGACAGATTTGAAGTTGAGAGTGCTGGTATTGAGCCGGGCAAGCTTAATCCCGTTGTTATAGAAGTCCTGAAAGAGGAGGGGGTCGATATTTCTGGCAAGGAGACCCAGTCTGTTATGGATCTCCTTAAGCAAGGCAAGCTTTACAGCTATGTGATCACAGTTTGTGATGAAACGAGTGCGGAGCGTTGTCCGATATTTCCCGGGCTTGCCAAGAGGCTTCATTGGGGTTTTACGGATCCTTCAAAGTTTGAAGGAACGTGGCAAGAGAAGGTTGTGAAAACGAGAGCTGTTCGGGAAGAGATCAGGCGCAAGATCGAGGTGTGGTTAGGTCAGAATTAGCACATTGTTAGTTTAAACTTGGATTGTGCATGGCGCTGGTTTAATGCCCATTATCTTAGACATGAAACGGTTGACCGATATTGGATTATTCCTGGATTTAAAATAATGCCAGAAGGCTGGAGGCGGCCGTTAAGATAAATATTATTATTGTGATTTAATCTTTTGGATAAGGGCCTGGACATTGGGATTGTCCGACAGGCGTTTAAGGCGGGGATCTGACTGGAGTGATGCCGTGTTGCCCGATTGGATCGCTGCGATGAAGCTGGGGTCGGCCATAACAGCCATGACATCGGGATCTTGGATCAGTTTCTGGATATCGCCCATGACCTCAGGATTGGACATCATCTGGGCCTGCATGGATTTGAATTCAGGTGTTGCCGTGATATTGGACGGTACAGAGTCTTGAGCGCTTGGTGCCTGTTCTTGTATTTCTGCGCTGGAAGCCGCGGTTATGGATGCGACATTATTATCCGGGATATGGACTTGTCCCATAGACGGGGTTTCTACCACATAAGAGCCATTGTCCATGCCAATGACATTCCCTTTGATCTTTGATCCATCCTGCAGGGTTATGACCTTGCTGTCTGCGGCGAAAGCCGGGGTGCTGAGAATGAAAAGAAGAATGAGTAAAAGGATTGTCTTTTTCATATGCTAGAGTTTAGCATAACAACAGCACTTCGTGCCGGGTTTATCAAAATAAAAGGGTTGAATATGGATCGGGTCAATAAGAACAGTTTTGGATTGCGTCGGACAGCGATCCTGGGATTTCAGATCATCCTTGGGCTTGCTCTTGTTGTTACTCTGTCGGGAACGGTTTTCCCCTTTTCGATGGATTCCTTGTTTTATATCAGTACGGCTGAACATGTGGTGCGGTTTAAGGGATTGGTTTTTTCTAATTTTTCTGTGTTCCCTGCAACAGCTGAGGTCTTGCCATCTGTTGTTTTACATCCTCCCGGTTACCCACTTCTCATAGCGTTGTTGAAATGGATGGGTATGAGCGCGTATACGGCTGCCCTTGTATTACCTCGAATAGGTTTTTGTCTTCTGCCTGTTTTATTCTTTCTTGTTTTTCGCAAGTTGATGCCTTTTGTGGCGGCGCTGATCGCGGCTTTTGTGTGTACCTTTGTTTTTCCGGTGATCAAATGTTCTTTGATGGCGTGGGCCGATGTGCCGTATTTGTGCTTTGCTTTAATAAGTTTTTTAACAGCATTCTGGATCATGGAGCGTAAGGGCAAGGTATCGATTATTCTTATCGTGTGTGCGGGGGCTTTGGCCGGGTATGCCTTGCTGATCAAATATATCGGGATGACTTTGGTTGCGAGTATTTTGACAGGATTTGTAGTGTGGGTGGGGTTAAGGCTTGTCACGTTGCGCGTGTTTGTTAAGACGGTCCTGTTTTATTTGCTCGGTTTCTTGATGGTTGTCGGCCCGATGGTCATTCATAACATGATCTTGTTCCGGACAGCACTGCCGTATAAAATGCCGCCGTCCTATGTCCCTTTGCCGGTCAACGTGCATGATTATTTTAGGGAAATGGCGCAGATCATTTTTGCCAGTCCTTTGTTTGAGGGAGTTGTTATTGTGATGATCCTTGGATTGGGCGTTCTTTTCATGTATTGCGCCCGGGTTTGGTCGGGTCGTGATCCGATATCTTTTGTGTTGGGTTCGATTCTGGCGGCGTATTTCTTTTTTAATTCGATTTTTCTGATCGCATTCAAGAGCGTGTGTTATGCCCCGGAGCCGATCGATGATCGTTATTTGATCCAGGTGGCCTGGATTTTGCTGGGCGTGTGTGTTTGGGGTTTGCATCGCATCTTGATGAAGATCAGAAGCGTTTGGCCTTTTGATATGAAGATGGCAGGGACGCTTTTATTATTGGCGTTTGTGCTCATTCAGGTTTTTCCTGCAACAGATTTCTTCTTCTTTGAAGAGCGGCTCAAGAGTCTCGCCGGGAAAGTTGAATCTTATGCGCCGATGTTGCGCGCGCTGCCTCAGGATGTTGTGATCGTTTCTAATGTGCCGGATTTGACCTACTACTTTGTCCGGCGTAATGTGCGGATGCTGGCCGGGTATACGCCCCAGGCTTTGGCGTCTGTGTTGGCACCGGCCAAGGACTATGTGGTCTTTCTTCTTAAAGAAGAAGAATTCTTGATCACGCGGGATTATTTTCGTTATTGGCGGCGTGCTCCGGGATATATCAAGATTTATTCCGATGAGAACGTGGATCTTTTGATGATGCGCGCTTCGGTCGGTAGAAAACCTTAGTAAATTCGTGTATAATAACTTTTGCAGCAATGTCTTTTTAAATAAGAAAGGATCATTATGAAAAAAGAATTAAGAGAAAAGTTCGCAGGTTATAAGGCGGGAAAGTCTATCAAGGGGACCCAAACGGAAAAGAATCTGCTGAAGTCTTTTGCCGGAGAATCTCAGGCACGCAATCGTTATAATATGTTCGCTCAGGTGGCACGTGAAGAGGGTTACAATCAGATCGCGGCTATCTTTGATGAGACCGCACATAATGAAAAACATCATGCTGAGGTTTTCTTTGCTTTCTTGGAAGGCGGCGGGGTTGAGATCACTGCAGGATATCCGGCGGGAAAAGTCGGTGATACCTATGAGAATCTTATGGCGGGGGCGGAAGGCGAGCATGAAGAATGGGTTGATCTTTATCCTCAGTTCGCGGATGTGGCCCAGGAAGAAGGTTTTGTGAAGATCGCCGGGCAGTTTCGGATGATCGCAAAGATCGAAAAAGAACATGAGGAACGTTACCGCAAGCTGGCCGAGAACGTGAAGGCCGGAAGCGTATTTGTTAAAGATGAAGAGACGACATGGGTCTGCCGCGAGTGTGGCCATATTCATACGGGCAAACAGGCGCCGAGCGCGTGTCCCGCGTGTCAGAATCCGCGCGCTGTGTTCGAGGTCAGGGTTAAGAATTATTGACCGTATGCCGTGCGATAGGGAGGTCGGTTATGCATAAGAGTTATCATGGCCCGGAGCGTCGCAGGTATATCCGCATCCCGGAGAGGGATCTTTTATCACATGAACCGTTGGCGATCAGATCGTTTCATGCGGATGGTGTTCACAAGAATTATGCCAGCACCAAGGATCTGGGTGAGGGTGGTATTTTATTCCAGTCAGACGTTCTTTTTCCCATTGGCACGTATATTAAACTTCAGTTCTACGTTCATGACTGGGAGAAACATAAGATGGAGTTCTATAAGGAAGAGGATCTTGAAAAAGGCCCTTTTACCGTGATCGGCAAGGTTGTCCGGGATGAGGTTTTGAGCCCGGGGTGTTTTGATATCGGCATTGAATTCATTGCGGTCGATACAGGTCATCGGCAGGCATTAAGAACGTATATTAAGAAAATAAGGCCCGATGCCTAAGATCAATGTGATCGCCACATCAACATTCGGGCTTGAAGCGGTCGTAAAGCGCGAGCTGCAGGATCTGGGGTTCACCAAGCTCACGGTGGCCGACGGCAAGATCGAATTTGAAGCCACATTCGAAGACATTCCCCGTTTGAATATCAATCTCAGGGCAGCTGACCGTGTACTTGTTAAGGTCGGTGAGTTTCCTGCCGCTGATTTTGGCCAGTTGTTTGATCGGACCAAAGAACTTGCATGGGAACAGTGGATCCCGCGGGATGCGAAGATCACGGTCATCGGCAAATGTGTCCGGTCCATCCTGGCGAGCGTGCGCTCTTCTCAATCGATCGCTCATAAAGCTGTGATCGAGCGTTTAAAATCCAAATATCAGATCGAATGGCTGCCTGAGACCGGGCCTGAGTTCACGATCCAGGTGGCGATCCTTAAAGATGTGGCGCAATTGACGCTGGATACGTCGGGTCCTGGTCTTCATAAACGTGCTTATCGCATGCAGCACGGTGAAGTGCCGTTGCGGGAAAATCTAGCGGCTGCTTTAGTGTTACTTAGTTTCTGGAAGAAAGACAGAGTGTTGATCGATCCGATGTGCGGTTCGGGTACGATCTTGATCGAGGCGGCTATGATCGCGCGCCGTATTGCGCCCGGGCTGAAACGTGAATTTGCATCAGAGAAATGGCCTGCGATCGATAAGGGATTCTGGGACGAAGCGCGTAAGGCAGCGCGTGCGGCGATCTTGCCCGAGGGGGAACTCAAGATATTCGGATATGACATTGATCCGGAGAGGATCAAGGATTCCCAGGCCAATGCCAAGAAAGCGGGCGTGGGTCAGGATATTATTTTTGAACAGAAAGATATTAAAGACCTTTGGATCAATCAGCCGCATGGGATCGTGATCTGCAATCCGCCGTACGGGATCAAATTGGGAAGCCTTAAAGAGTTGACCCCCATTTATGTGACCATGCATCATATGTTCAAGAGCAAGCCGGGCTGGTCGCTGTATATTTTGACGGGCGATGACAGGTTTCCGGATTTCTTCAAGCGGGCGCGCCCTGACAAGGTCAGGAAACTTTTCAACGGAACGATCGAAGTCAATTATTACCAGTATTATGGCGAGAAGGCTGAAAAAGTTGAAACTGCGGAGGTTGTGTCTTGAGAACAGTGTGCTTTTCTTTCTTTATATTGATCGCTCTTTCAGGTCTGGCGTTGGCATCTTCGCCGGGTAAGTTTGTCCCTGCGGATGGCAAGATCCTTTTTATTGTGGGGCAGGATAAGAATGCGATCAGAGAGTATGTGAGCGGTGTCGGGATCGTTCCCGGCGGCACCATGTGTTACACATCCATTCAGCAATTGGATGGCCTGGAGCATGAATATAACCGTGGCGGCGGTGTTCTGGATGGCCAACATCTTCTGGATACGTATCCGGACTCTGTTTTGCAGATCGGACTTTGGATGGTTGATGGGCTTGAGGGTGTGGCGAATGGGGTATACGACGAGAATATTGATCGTCTGGGTGCGTGGATCAAGAAAGCGGCGCGTCCGGTGTTCTTACGCATCGGGTATGAGTTTGATCTTCCTCTTAATCATTATGAGCCCGCGGCTTTTGTGAAAGCCTGGCGTCATATGGTTGATCGTCTAAGAAATAATGGCGTCGATAATGTCGCCTTTGTCTGGCATTCGTACGCGGCTTTACCGCCTCATCCATGGATCGAATGGTATCCGGGGGATGATTATGTCGATTGGGTCGCGGCCTCATTCTTTGGACAACCGAATATTTATATGTCTAAGCTCTCTGAATTTGCCGACGATCATGGCAAGCCTTTTATGATCGCTGAGTCAACGCCCAAGGGTTTGGGGACAAAATATGGTGAGGCCTCCTGGAAGCATTGGTTCGATGGTTTTTTTAAGTTCATTGCGGACAAGAAGGTTAAAGCGGTGTGCTATATCAATTGGGATTGGGAAACGATCGCGGACTTCAGGGCGCAGGGCTGGGGGGATACGCGTGTTGAGGCCAATGCTTATGTCAAACAGGCATGGATCAAGGAGATCACGCGCGATAAATATCTTCAGGCTTCAGGCGCTCTTTTTCATCAATTGGGGTATCGATAGTTAATAGGTTATCTTCTTTTTAATAGAAAGAGTTAAGAGAGGGGTTTGTAATGCGGCGCATTCTGATGGTGTTGGTTTTTGCTCTGTGTTGTCAGGGTTTTGTTCTTGCGGCCGATAATGTGACGGTGCAGGACAGGATGGTGGCAGGAACGTTCAAGACCATGGCCAAAGCTTATATTGCTACAGCTGATCTTGGGCAGTTAAAGGATAAGAATATCGGACGGATCGAGAGCATGCGTGAAGACTGGTTTACTAAGCAGTATGCCGAGGTTTATGCGGCGATCCAGGATCTTCCGGCTCAGTTAAAGCATAAATATCGCATTAGACAGAATATGACCAAGCGCGAGGTCATCGAGGTGATCCGGTCTCTGGATAAGAAGGAGATCTGTCAGATCATTGATCAGGTACCGGATGGTGTGATCTCAGAGCAGTTTAATGCACAGTTTAATTCGAATAATGGTGAGACGAAAGAGGGTTTGATGGAGCGCGTTCGTATGATCTGGGATAAGGTTGTGACCGCGGTTAACAGGCCCTCTAAGAGTTAGGGTTGCTCAGGCTCTGCTCTTGCGTGGCGGGGATATTTTCTTGGTTGAAGGCCGGGTCACGATGGCTTTCTTGTTGATACGGAATTCTGCAGCTTTTCTGGCTTCGTGGGCCACGGTATCGTACATCTTCCTGATCGTTGCTTGCGTGGGAGATCCTTTGACCATCAAGTAAGCACTGCGTGCGTCGATGCCCGGCTTGTAGCCCGATATCTTGGCAAATTCAATGATGTTCAGGCAGCAACCGATACGGATGAGTTCATTGACCGGGATGCCCGCACGTTCGGAAACCGCCTGGAGATAATCGGAGAGCCATTCATCGATGTGGATCAGTCTGCAGATCGGAAGAGCCACGTCTGAACTCCAGTCACAG